>PBQX02000040.1:0-36377 GCA_002725175.2 Paracoccaceae bacterium | reverse complement strand
CTGGATATAATTATCAACAGCTAATTTCTAAGTTTGCTATGGGTGCAGTTTTCTACAACCAAGCAGTTGACGGTTATCTTGACGAGAAATTATCGAAACCAAATTCAAAACCATATAAAGATGGTAAGCACTATACAGGATTAGAGCACGTTTGGGATGAGGCCTGGGGTTATTTTGGTGCATCTGCTAACTGCCTTAACCTTTCAGCAAAACAGAGCTACGACATAGCTAAGAAAAAGGATATGGCCGCTGCTGATACAAACGGAGATGGTATGGTAGACCTTCTTTCTGAGTATGTTTTTGCTCACGCGTATTATGCTTCAAGTTATGACAAGGGTGGCAAAACATCTTACCTAGCAGACATATGTGGTGCTTTCTTGGATGGAAGAAAGCTTATTGTATCTGCAAATGGGGAAGATTTTTCTGACAGCCAAATGAGTACTTTGAAAGGCTATGTGGATATTATTGCTTCTAACTGGGAAAAAGTTATAGCTGAATCAGTATTCAAATATGCTGGAAGTGTCTACAAAGATATTGGAAAATTAGAAGAGTTAATGGATTCTAATGGTGATACTGGTGACGCATTCAAAACTTATGCTAAACACTGGGGAGAGCTAAAAGGCTTTGCGATGGCTCTTCAATCAGGAAAAAATAACCTTGGTGAAACTGCCGTCAAGATGAATAGAATGATGGGCTTTGGTCCGGTACTTCTTAACTCATCTCAGGTTGTTGGAATGAACTCCAGTGGTCAATACATTAAGGATGAATCTTCCGGTTGGGGAGAGTATAAGTTACACATGCTAAAAATTCAAAAACTAATGGTTGATGCGTTTGGCGTCGAGGCCAAATCAAATGATATGATTTCAGATATGGCAGATCTAGCTGCAAAGCTAGGTGAGTCCGATAGCGCTGAAAACGATTAAAATAAATTGGTACCCTGAAAATTTTTCAGGGTACCAGTCAGTTTGTTATGGAAATACTTGACCATATAGTTGATATATTTTCTAATTTTTTCGATCCAAAGAAAAGAATTTTCTTTGGTTATATTTTTTTATCAGTCCTTATAGCCGTTTTGTATTTGGTTTTAGCGGGCAAGCGCTCCTTCAAGGAATCTTTAAGAGAGGTATTCTCTAAACCAGTATTACTTTCCCGATCTGCAAAACGAGATTACTTTATGTTTCTAATTAATCGAAGCGTAACACTATTTGTATCTCCACTTTTATTAACAAAACTCGCCATAGCTACCGTTATCTTTCAGTTCTTACATACAGTGTCTTGGATACAAAAGGGTATGTTTGATCATTTCAGCACTCTATTAATTGCGTTTTCCTTTACACTTTTTATTTTTATCCTGGATGATTTAACGAAATACATAATTCATCGTCTCATGCACCGGATTCCCACACTATGGGCGTTACATAAGGTGCACCACTCTGCCGAAACACTTAACCCCATAACGATATATAGAACTCACCCTTTAGAGGGAATAATTTTTACCCTTCGGGCAAGTTTCGCGCAAGGTATTGCTATTTCAACCTTCTTTTTCTTGTTCGGAAATAAAGTGGACCTCTTTACTGTTTTGGGAGCAAACATATTTATTTTCATTTTTAATGTTGCAGGCTCAAATTTAAGACATTCTCACATTTACATTAGGTACTGGCGATGGTTGGAATATTTTTTAATTTCTCCGGCTCAACATCAAATACATCACTCTCTCGAAGAAAAACATTACGACAAAAATTTTGGAGCAACTTTATCAATTTGGGATTGGTTTGGTGGGTCCCTCCACCACTCAGAAATTTCTAAGCCCGAAAAGCTAGGCTTAAAAGGTGATGAATTCAAAGAAAACCCAAATATTGCTTACCTGTATATTCGCCCCATAGTAGAAATTTACTCACTCCTCCAAAATAAAATCAAAAGTATTACTAGCGCTTTTAAAAAATTCTTAAACCTTATCTCACGTGCAAAAAATCATATCTTTATAAATAAGGAAACCTAATGCCCAAAACACTTCTCTATGCATTTTTGACTATAATATTTACTTCTGTAAACTCTCTCTCCGTAGCTTCAGAGTTAAATATTTATTCCCACAGACAGCCATTTTTAATCAATCCATTTTTGGAGGTTTTCACAAAAGAAACAGGAATAAAAACTAATGTTCTATATTCAACTAAAGGCTTAGCTCAAAGACTGAAGGCTGAGGGAGAAAACAGTCCCGCGGATGTTGTTCTTACAGTTGATATTGGAAGGCTTTATATCTATGCCGACATGGATTTATTGGCTGAGATAGATTCAAATGTTTTAGACAAAAATATTCCCATTCATTTGAAAAGCTCCTCAAATACTTGGTTTGGGTTGTCTAAAAGATCTCGCGTAATCGTTGTATCAGAAAACAAAGTAGGAGATGGAGAAATTAACAGGATAGAAGATCTTGCAGATCCTAAATGGAAAGGTCGTATATGCTCAAGACCTGGTAGCCACGTATACAATAGAGCCCTGATGGCATCGATGATTGCGGCTCACGGAAATGCTGAAGCTGAGAAATGGGCAAGAGGCCTAGTTAATAACCTCGCCCGAAGGCCTCAAGGAAACGATAGAGCGCAGGTTAAAGCAATTTTTGAAGGCCAATGTGATATCGCAATTATTAATAATTATTATTTTGGAAAACTGAAATTCTCTGAGGATGAAACTCAACGAGAATGGATAAAAGGATTAAGATTAATTTTCCCAAATCAAGAACCTAATGATAGAGGAGCTCACATTAATATTTCAGGAGGTGGGGTTGCAAAGTACTCGAAAAATAAAGAAGCAGCAATTAAACTTTTGGAATTCCTATCGGAAAAAGAAGCCCAAAACCTTTACGGTGAAATCAATTTTGAATATCCCGTCAATCCAAAAACAGAGCCAACTTCTGAATTAAAAAGCTGGGGTAATTTTAGAGAAGATAAACTCTCAATTGTTAAAATTGCCGAACTAGGTTATGAAGCACAAAAAATTATTGATAAGGTTGGATGGTGATAAAAAGCAAATTAACTGAACGAACTTTCTTTTGGCAGTTATTTGTTTTTGTTTCAGCTTTTCTTATTTCATGGCCTATTCTTGCTCTTGTCCACCTTAGCTTAGGATATTCATCAAACCTTTGGGCTCATTTGTTTGAGACGGTATTATTTACCTACATTTTTAACACATTTACTTTAATGGTGGGTGTGGGGCTGTGTGCAGGAATAATAGGCGTTTGGTCAGCCTGGATTTTATATAAATATGATATGCCATTTAAAAACGTCTTAGAAGTTCTGATCCTATTGCCTGCCGCTTGCCCTGGCTATCTAGTAGCCTATGCATATACCGATTTCTTCGAATACGCTGGTCCATTTCAAGTCATATTACGAGAAATGATGGGCTGGAATAATGCTAATGATTACTATTTCCCTGAGATACGCTCACTTTTTGGAGGCATATTAATCTTGTCTTTTGTACTTTATCCATACGTTTACCTGCTAGCTCGTACAGGCTTCTTAAATATTTCAGATAAATTAACAAATGTGGCTAGAATATATAACAGAAGTGAGTTCTGGTCTGTAAGCCTTCCCTTAAGCCGCCCTGCAATTATGGTAGGCTTATCCTTGGTTTGTATGGAAGTAGTATCCGATTTTGGTACAGTCGAATATTTTTCACTTCAAACACTAACACTAGGTATCTTTAATGTCTGGATTGGAATGAATGATATAGGAGCCGCAGCTCAAATGTCTCTTTTTACTTTTATTTTTATAGTCATGCTTTTGTATTTCGAACTAAAATCAAGAGGCAGAAAAAGTTTCTCTACTATAAAGGTAGCCGATGACTATTCCCAAACTATAAGGGCAAGTGGAAAAAAACTAGCATTAAATTATTTTTTAATAATGATTCCGATTTTCATCGGATTTTTACTTCCAATAATAATATTATTTTTCAACATGATTGAATCAATTACGATTCAATCCTTAAAGTCATCAATTTTAGTCTCTGGAAATACTTTTTTTGTCGCTGGGTTAGGGTCAGTACTGATTATGATAACTGCAACGATATTGGGAACCTTAAATTACATGTTGAAAAACAGAAATATCAGTTTGTTAACAAATTTGTCAGCAATGGGATATGCTTTTCCTGGAACTATGTTGGCAATTGGAGTAATTATATTTGTAGGTCAGATGGACTATTTTTTGAAAAATTTATTTTCTTCAGTGTTTGATGTTTCACCTACCATTTATTTATCAGGAACACTTGCAGTTCTACTATTTGCATACTTGGTTCGCTATCTTGCAGTAGGCTACGGTTCAATAGTTTCCGGATTGCAAAATATTCCAATAAATTTGAACTATGCGAGCAGGACTTTGGGATCATCAATGGAACACACCATCAGAAAAATAACAATGCCGCTTCTGATAAGATTTGTCTTCGCAGGGTCAATTTTAGTTTTTGTAGATATTGTCAAGGAACTACCAATGACACTTCTATTAAGACCATTTAACTTTGAAACATTGGCTACTTATACATATCAATTTGCTCACGATGAGCTGATGGGACAAGCTTCAATGCCAGCACTTATTATTATTTTAGTTAGTATTATCCCAATAATTTTCCTTAATAGACTTCTAGTTAAAAGCTAAAATCTATAATTATCAAGGTAATGGGATTTCATTCTTATAGATTGGAATATCATAGCCGCGCTTCACAGCTGGTCTTTGAGCTACCCTCAAGTACCATGCACACAAATTAGGGTAAGAATTTAAATCAATGTCTTGCCACTCAAATCTTGATATCCATGGCCAGCAAGCCATATCCGCAATGCTATATTCTCCTTCATTAAATCCAGCAATATATTCGCGTTCCTTTAATCTGGAGTCCAAAACCGAGTAAAGGCGTAATCCTTCATCATGAAATCTCTCTTCTGAATAACTTGATTTCCCTTTATTATACTTTAGAAAATGATGTACCTGCCCTAAGTTAGGGCCCAAACCCGAGGTTTGCCAGAAAAGCCATTCCAAAGTACGTATGCGTTGTATTCCATCGGGTAAAAATTTCCCATATTTTTCAGCTAAATAAAGAAGAATGGCACAGCTTTCCATTAGAGAAATTCCAGTTTCATGATCAAATATTGCTGGAATTTTATGGTTGGGTGAAACACCTTCAAATGTTTCAGAGAATTGCTCTCTTTTACTTATATTGATTGGTATTGAGTTGTACTCAATACCTAGCTCTTCGATCATAATTGATACTTTTCTCCCATTTGGGGTAGGCCACGTATAAAGATCAATCATTATATTACCTTTCTAATTTAATCTAAAATATCAGAACTTATTAGATTATCCTAATCTACTAAATATTTAATTTTGACAAAGATGTTAAAAAGTTTAAAATATTCAACAAATAAAGGGTTTTTAGGGAATTTATCAGGCAAGTCAAAGTCTAATTTAGACTCGAAAATCTTGGCCTTCTTAAAATGCAGCGTCTATTGAATACTATATGATTTATTGGACTAAACTAAATTTTTTTAATGCTTTAGACGGGAAAATATTGTGAACATTCAAGACAAGAATTTTTCAGTAATTAAATTAGACCTTCCGACTTTGTTGCAAAGTGCGGCAAAAATCAGAGATGACATGTGGGGCAAAGAGATAACTTATTCACGGAAAGTATTTATACCTTTGACAAACATGTGCAGAGATACTTGCTCTTATTGCACATTCGTCAAGCACCCAAGTAAGCCAGAAGCTAGAATTTTAACCCCAGAGCAAGTCTTATTTATGGCCAAACAAGGCGAAGCACATGGTTGCAAAGAAGTATTATTCAGCTTAGGTGAAAAGCCTGAGTTAAGATATCCGGAAGCGAAAAAAAAACTTGCCCTTCTTGGTTATAATAAAATGACAAGTTACCTTAGAGATATGTGTGAGTTAATTTTGGACAAGACATCACTACTTCCACACGTGAATGCTGGGACATTAAGCAATCAAGAAATAGATGAATTAAAACCAGTTTCAGCATCTATGGGAATGATGTTAGAAACAATTACAAAAAGGTTATCGAAGAAAGGCGGTCCTCATTATGCTTGTCCGGACAAAACACCGATACAACGCTTAAGAACTTTATCTAGAGTTGGAAAGAAAAAAGTGCCATTTACCACCGGATTGTTAATCGGTATAGGAGAAACATTTGAAGAAAGAATAGAAGCCCTTGAGGAAATAAATAAAATTCATGCTAAATATGGAAATATTCAAGAGGTGATTATTCAAAACTTTCGAAAAAAGCCAGACATCAAAATGGCCAACCATCCAGAACCAACCCTAGAGGCTATGCTTAGAACAATTGCTGCAGCCCGGATCATTCTTAATCCAGAAATAAGCCTGCAGGCTCCGCCCAATTTAAGCGATAGACATATTAAATATATTCAAGCAGGCATTAATGATTGGGGTGGAATTTCTCCTGTTACGATTGATTTTATAAATCCAGAGCATGCTTGGCCTGATATAGAAAAATTAAGAATTTCATGCATTAAAGCAGGTTATAAATTAAATGAAAGGTTAACAGTTTATCCGAAGTATATTAAAAGTTCTAAAAGATTCCTAAACACAGTGATCAGTGAGAAAATTGAGAAAATACTCCAGGCCAATGTAATTCAAAAAAGTAATTCTAAGGAGTCTATAAAATGCTAGATAGAATTACATTAGAAAACAGAGAGCTCTCAAGTCCAATAAAGTTCTTTAATGATTTAACTAAGCCAATAAGAAAAATACTTGAAAAAGCACTTGAAGGTAAAGAGCTAAGCGTGCAGGAATGCACTAAATTATTTGATGCATCCCCTAAGGATTCCAAAGGAATATATAAATTAGCACAACATTTCCAAAAAGAAGCTAACGGTTCTCAAGTAAGTTTTGTTGTAAATCGAAATATAAATTTTACTAATATTTGTTATATGGGGTGCAAATTTTGCGGATTTGCGAAGCGAGTAGAAGATAATGGGGCGGAATGGCTAAGCATAGAGCAAATTGTTCAACGAGCAAAAGAAGCCCAAGCTAGAGGTGCTACAGAAGTTTGCATACAAGGTGGTCTCCATCCAAAATTATCAGGGAACTTTTATCGAGAAATAGTTATTGGAATAAAAAAAGAACTCCCCGACATTCATATACACGCCTTTTCACCTTTTGAGATTTGGTACGGTGCCTCAAAAACGAAGACTAGTTATGAAGAGTTTTTACTAGACCTCAAAGAATGCGGATTAGGATCAATACCTGGTACCGCTGCTGAAATATTAGACGTAGACATTAGAAACCAATTAACTAAAAATAAACTCAGCACAGAGAAATGGATAGAAATTATAAAAACTGCGCATTTGGTGGGTATCCCTTCTTCGGCCACTATAATGTATGGTCACATTGATAAAACTCACCACTGGGCAGCTCATATCTGCAAAATTCGAGATATACAAAAAGAGACAGGAGGATTCACAGAGCTGGTTCCTCTTTCATTTATTTATTCAGATTCACCCCTTTTCTTAAGTGATCCAAAAAATGTGCGTAAGGGGCCCAATTTAAATGAAATAAAAAAAATGCATTCTGTTTCACGAATAATTTTAAATGGTCGAATAAACAACATTCAAGTCTCTTGGCCTAAGCTAGGACCAAAACTTGCTAAGGAAATTCTTCAAATTGGAGCAAATGACTTAGGGGGCACTCTCATGAATGAAAGCATCTCAAGAGCGGCAGGAGGGAAAAACGGTCAAGAAATTACTGCAAAAGAACTTAGTTCAATAATTAAAGCAGCTGGCAAAACTCCAACCCAACGGAACACCCTATATCAAGTGTTGGAAATATTTGATAAACATGAGCCCATTGACTTAGAGCCCTTAGTACCTAGGGGAAAAGATAATCCAATTTCCTTTTTGGAAATGATTCCAAAGGAAAAGCTGTGAATAAATCTAAGACAATCAAAGTCACCCTGTTTGCTGGAGGAGTTGGGGGTGCAAAATTAGCTGAAGGATTAGATAATATTGATAATTTAAAGCTTTCCATTATCGGGAATGTTGCTGACGACGAAATTTTTCATGGCCTATGGGTATCTCCAGACATTGATACCATTACATATACTCTTTCTGGCCTTGTTAATCGAACCCAAGGCTGGGGACTTCAAAATGAAACACAAAATGCTCTTTCAATGCTTAAGAGCCTAGATCGTGATACTTGGATGATGCTGGGAGACAAAGACTTTGGACTTCACATCTACCGAACGGAAAGACGAAATAAAGGTGAAAGGCCGTCAGTCATAGCAAGAGATATTGCTAAACTATTGAAAGTAAAATCTGAGATTTTACTACCCACAGACGATGTTATTCAAACTAAGGTTAAAACAGAAAAGGGATGGCTATCTTTCCAAGAATACTTTGTTAAGGAAAAGTGTATTCCTGAAGTTCAAGAAATATGCTATGAAGGTATTTCTCAAGCAAAAGCTAATCAGGAATGTATTGAGACGATCCAAAATTCTGATTTTATTGTTATCGCACCATCAAATCCAATTCTAAGTATTTCACCAATTCTTGAAATTAATGGAATAAGGAGCGCACTAATTAATTCTAAAGCCCCAATACTATCTGTAAGCCCACTCATTTCCGGGAAGGCAATAAAGGGTCCAGCCGCAAAAATTTTATCTAGTTTAGGCATGCAGTCAGACTCTTTGGGTATAGCAAAATTTTACTCTGATTTTTGTAAATTAATAGTTGTTGACTCCAAAGACAGGCACCTTGACGAAGCCATAAATGCTTTAGGAGTAAGCACTTCATTCACTGACATATTTATGGATGATATTGATGACAAAATTAGAGTAGCAAAACATTTAGTACAATTATATCAGGAAAACTTGGATTCTTAATATGACAAATGCACCTAAAAAAAGAACACTATTACTTGTCCCCATGAAAGATCCGGAAAAATCAAAAACGAGATTGAGAGATTCTCTTAATTTAAAAGATAGAGCTTATTTGGCAAAATCCTTATTCAAAAGAACACTTCAAATCTTAAAAATAGTAGCAAATAACAATGCAAGCCTTCGTTTAGATCTGGCAGTTATAAGTGCCTCACCTGAGATCATAGATTTGTCAAAAAGCAATAATCTTTTCTCTATATTAGAAACTGGCACACAATCACTTAAAAATGCGACAGAAATTGCAAAAGTATGGGCAACAAATAACGGGTATAGATCTATCTGCATACTGCCTGCAGACTTGGCTAACCCAGATCCAGAAGAAATAATTTCCTTTCTAAAAGAGGCTAACGGTAATCGTTTTGTTACGCTATCTCCATCAGCAGACTTAGGAACAAATGCACTTCATATCTCTCTTCCAACAAAATTTAATTTTCGATATGGTAAGAAGTCTTTTTTGAGTCATATAAAAGCTGCTGAAAAACTAGGGATAAGACCAAAAATTTTACCATTACCAAGCCTTAAATATGATATTGATACATCACATGATTTAAAATATCTTCAAGGCCTTGAATTAGAAACTTAGAAATAAATATGATCAATAAATTCACGGCCACAGCGGTAGAGAACATACCGGATATTGTAAACAAGGATGACCTAACTGAAATTCTGTTAAAAGCACTAAATGAATCAAAAATTGAGCTTAAGAGCCATGATATACTAGTTATAGCACACAAAATATTTTCGAAAGCTGAAGGACAAACAATTCCTTTAAAGCAGGTTATACCGTCAAAGAAAGCAAGAGAATACGCACAAAAACTCAATAAAGATCCACGAAAAGTTACTGTTATTCTTAATGAAAGCAAAAGAGTATTAAGGGCATTTAAAAGAAGTGATCAGAAGGAAGGAGTAATGATTTGCGAACATAAACTTGGTTTTATAAGTGCTAATGCTGGTGTAGATGAATCAAATAGTGAAGTGCCTGACTCAGTAGTGATACTACCTAAAAATCCTGACGATAGTGCTAAAAAATTATCTAAAAAAATCTATAAAAAACTTGGTGTTAAAGTAGGTATAGTTATAACAGATACTTTTGGAAGGCCATGGAGACTTGGTCAGGTAAATGTAGCCATTGGTATTGCAGGGATCCCAGCTACTATAAAAGAAATTGGAAACCATGATGCTTGGGGACGTGAATTAAGAGTAACAGAACCGGCTTTCGCTGATGAGTTAGCTGCCGCTTCAGGGCTACTTATGAAAAAAGCGGCAAAAACCCCATTAATTTTTATCCGAGGATTAAAATGGGAGTTTAAAAATTCTAAAACCTCGGATATTATAAGAAAAAAAGAAGAGGATATGTTTAGATGAGCATAGCAATAATTGGAGGAACTGGACCTCAAGGGCGTGGTTTGGCCCTCAGATTTGCAAAAAAGGGTTTCAACGTACTTATTGGGTCTAGAGATAAATCCAATGCCGTAAAAACTAGTGAAGAGCTGAATATAATTCTTGGCGCAAATTTTGGAAAAATAACTGGCCATTCAAATACTGAGTTGGCAGAAGCAGCAGTAGATTTTATAATTATTGCAGTGCCTTGGAGTGGTCATAACAAAATTATTTCTGATCTAGCAGATGCACTAAGAGGGAAACTAATAATTGATATCGTAGTCCCTCTTGCCGAGGGCAATCCAAGAAAAGTGGATATGCCTCTAGAAGGTTCAGCAACCGAAAGCGCTCAAGAAATTTTGGGACATGACACTCCCGTTATCGGTGCCCTTCATAATGTATCAGCTTCAACTCTTAATAAATTAGATACAAAAATAAATTGTGATGTTCTGGTCTGCGGAAACAACTTGGAAGCCAGAACAAAGGTAATAGACCTCTTGAGTAAATTGGATTTAAATGCCTATAATGCTGGGGATGCAGAAGCTGCGAGGTGCATAGAGGCCATTACACCAATTTTAATTAGAATAAATATGTCAAAAAAGGTTCCATTTTCACATGCTGGAATCCAAATTTGGCCCCCCGAACATTGAAATAAAAGGAGAAAAATATGGAATTTGCAATCTGTTTTAAAGGTTTTGTTGAACCAAATAGAGCAAAGGCTTTGGTCAGGCAGGCAGAAAATGCTGGTTTCACCTATTGCTGGTTTTATGATAGCCACATTTTATGGAGAGAGAGTTTTTCTGCAATGGCTATGTGCATTGAGCACACTACAAAGATGCGGTTTGGGCCGTGTGTTACAAATCCAAATACTAGAGATTGGTCACTAGCAGCATCAATGTTTGGTTCACTTGCTCTCCAATCAAATGGGAGATTTGACATAGGACTTGGCAGGGGAGATAGCGCTGTCAGAGTTATGGGAAAAAAACCAGCCCCATTAGCAAAGCTTGAAGAATTTACTCATGTCGTCAAAGGTTTAGTTAGAGGAGAGGAAATGCAATATGGAGATGCGCCAAATCCAATTAAATTTCCTTGGGCACAAGGCTATGAGTTGCCTGTTTGGGTCGCTGCTTATGGTCCAAAAGCTTTATCTTCAGCCGGCAGAGTAGGCGATGGGCTTGTACTTCAAATAGCAGCCCCAACTATTTGCAAATGGCTGAAAGATCAAGCTATAACAGCTGGGGAAGAAGCTGGAAGAGATATGTCAAATTACAAAGTTATGGCAGCTGCACCTGCATATATGGGAGACAAAAAGAACAGTATTGAAAAGGTAAAGTGGTTCCCAGCTATGGTAGGAAACCACGTAGCGGATATAGTAGAAAGATATGGAGAAAATACAGATGAGGTACCGGAAAGCCTCACTTCTTACATCAAAAATAGAAAAGGTTATGACTATTCTAAGCATGGCCAAAGTGATAACCCATATCTGGACTTCATTACTGAAGACGTTGTAGACGAGTTTTGTGTTTTGGGGGAAGCCGACGAACATGTCCAAAAATTAAATAAACTGAAGGAAGCTGGCATAACGCAGTTTAATATTTACTTAGATAGTGGGGATGAGGAAAAAATTATAGCCGACTACGGAGAGAAAATAATTCCGGAATTTAGCTAAAAAACTTTACTAACAGTAAATTATGGAACAGATGGAGGCCAAGATTTAATGTTCGCGGATTAGAAATCTATAACTGAAACCTCGTAAATGAACTATTTTCTTTTAAAGCCATCCTAAGGGACAGATATATCTACACCTCTAACAATTTTCTTTTCTGGGTCAAAGAATGGCAGATCTACGACTTTAGCGGTATGTACTGTTTTATCGGGCAGACAAATAGAAACGAGGCTTCCTGGCCAATTTTTAGGCTCTAGAAATCTGGCATAGCCGATACCAAGTCCCAATGTTGGCGAAGGAACCCCTGCGGTAATATAACCAACATTATTGCCATTTGAAATAATAATACTGCCAGATGTAGGTGTCTCTGTTTCACATGTTAAACCAAATAGGAGCGGTTTCTTATCTTTTGTTAAAAGTGCTTCACGACCGATAAAATCACCCTTTCCTAAATCCACAAATTGGCCTAAGCCTGCCTCAAAAGGCGTCATAGATGTATCTATGTCAGTAATATTACCCAAAATGCCCCCTTCAATCCTTCTAATCGTCATTGCTCGAGTTGAAGAAACCTCCATCCCAAATGGTTCACCAGAAGTCATTAAGTGATCCCATAGCCTAATATGGTCCGTAGAATCTTTATCACAATATATTTCGAAACCTAGTTCATTAGTAAACCCAGTCCGTGATACATAAAGTCTTTGGCCTCCAATATCAAAAAAGCCTGATCGAAAATATTTCATATCGTCGTTTATCTCTCCATTAGATGCAACCTTCATGATATCGATTGAAGATGGACCTTGAATTTGAAGTACACGGGAATAGGGATCAGAAATTTTTACTTTAAAACTTGAAGAGTGAGCTAAAAGCCATGTTTCAAAAGGGCCGTCAGCTTGAACGTATCTATACCTATTCTCATCAAATTTAAAGATAACACCGTCCATGAATATTCCACCCTCATCAGTACAGGCAATGGCATAATACCCCCTACCCTCCACCATAGTTTCTATTTTTCGGGAAAAAATCTTTTCAAGAAAAGGTACTGCATCAGGTCCAGAAATCTCTATCGGCTTTTCAGGGACATCGAACATTAAAGCCTTCCTTCGAAGTGTCCAATATTTTTGAATGGGATCTTCTCCGTTATACACGGCAAAAAACCTGCCTGCATAAACTCCCCTAACCATTTTTGAAGTATCTTGTCGCTCTATAAAGGGAGACTCTTCAAAACGCCTAGCACTAACACCAACAGTGCTTTCAAGGTCTTTTTCCTCTTGTAGATTCATTGATTTATCTCCTGCCTCATATAATTAACTTGGGTTTATGAAGTGTTTTTTCTAATTATCTTTGGAGGATCATACGCAGTAACTGAAGGCACTACACCAGAGGCCAGTTTAATATTAACCAAGCAAGTATGAGCAATGGGTCCCTGCCCCAACTTTGAAGTTCCCTTATCAGGGGTTAAAACATTTGGATTTCCGTTTTTACATGGACTTTTTTCGCTCTTAGGGTCTATAGGATCATACCACGCACCCGTGCTCATTTGGATTACTCGTCTCATTAAATTGTCATCTATTTTTACCGCAGCAAAGCAAGATCCACGGGAGTTAAAAATTTCTACCACATCACCATTATTAAGATTTCTTTCTTCAGCATCCTTTGGATGAATATGAATGGGTTCCCTGCCATTTATTTTTGCAGACAGACTGACTGCCCCATGATCTAATTGAGAATGAAGCTTATTCTTTGGCTGGTTTGATATAAGGTGCAAGGGATAACTTTTACCCGCATTGCCGAGCCATTCAATTGGCTCCCTCCATACTGGATAGCCCGGACAATCTTCGTAACCAAAACTTGCCACAGTTTTAGAAAAAATTTCTATTTTCCCACTTGGTGTATTAAGGCGATTTTTTACTGGATCATCTCGAAAATTCTTAAGCATAATTATATGCTCTTTAGGGTCTTTAAATTTGAACCAGCCTTTCTCTAAGAAACTANCATAATCTGGCATTTCCAGATTTNCTGCAACTGCCNTACTNCGAGTTTCCTCATAGATTTTTCGGATCCAGCCCTCTGAATTACGNCTTTCGGTAAATTCCTTCTCTACCCCCATTACGCGAGCAATATTTGAAAAAATTTCATAATCGCTTCTACTCTGGGAATATGGCTCCACTAATTTAGACATCAATACCATATATGGATCTCTTGGTGTNAGAGCTATGTCTTTNCGTTCCAAAGGTGTAGTACAAGGGAGNACTATATCAGATCTTTTCGCTAATGAATTCCAACACCATTCATTAGAGATAATTGTATCTGGCTTCCGCCAAGCTCTCATTAAACGAGGTAAATCCTGGTGATGGTGAAATGGATTACCGCCTGCCCAGTAAACTAATTTTATNTCAGGATATCTGTATTTTTTACCATTGAAATCAAATTCCTCATTCGGNCTAAGTAGGAGATCACTAATTCGAGCAACCGGTATAAAGGAATCAACGGAATTTTTCCCTTGTGGTAAAGGAACAGCAGGCGGNACTGTATACTGGCCTCCTATGTGATTAGTAGCACTATAACCAAATCCAAAGCCTCCTCCAGGCAAACCTATTTGCCCTAACATTGCCGCTACAGCAATAGCGGCCCAAAATGCTTGTTCTCCATGGTCTTGCCTGGTAAGTGACCAACTTACCGAAATCATCGTCCTAGATTTAGCCATTTTTANCGCTAACCCGGAAATAACTTCCGACTCCAATCCACAAATTTCTGCAGCCCATTGAGCAGTCTTTGGAATCCCATCAATATTCCCTAACAAATATGGCAGAAATTTTTCAAAACCTTCTGTATACTTTTGAAGAAATTCATTATCAGAATATCCTTCACTATAAAGGGTATAAGCGATGCCCAAAAGAAATGCCGTATCCGTGTTTGGCCTTGGNGCAATCCATTCTCCCTTAACTTCATCCAGCAAGTCAGANTTTAATGGAGTTATATTAATAAATGAAATCTTAGATTTTGCTGCAGAGATAAGTTTCTCTCTCTGATAATGGTGACCAGTACCGCCCTGACAAATCTGACCATTCTTAAGTGGNACNCCTCCAAAGCACAGAAAAAGTTCGGTATTATTTATTATCGAATCCCAGCTTGTGCATGTGTCAAGAAACTCTCTATAACTTCCAAGAATGTGCGGCACAACAGCTTCAGCAGCTGCAAAACTATAGGTAAATTTAGAACGCGTATATCCTCCAATACAATTCATGAAACGATGAAGATGTCCTTGGGCATGATGAAAACGGCCGGCGCTTGCCCAGCCATAAGAACCGGCAAAAATAGAGGAGTTTCCAAAATTTTTCCTAATACGATTTAGTTCTCCCGCAACTAGTTTTTCTGCATCTTCCCAACTTATTTCTATAAAAGGATCAGACCCTCTCAGTTCATTATTTTTTCCCGGACCTCCTTCAAGCCAACTCTTTCGGACCATAGGTGCACCTATTCGCATAGGGCCGTCTTGTACGTCTATTATTCCTTTTCCAATAGGAGATGGATCTTTATCATTTTCAAAACCTATAAGCTCTTGAACTCTTCCGTTCCCCACCCTAGCCCGATAGGTACCCCAATGGTTACTAGTTAGCGGCAAATCACTTAATGANCTCATAAATTTTCCTATAAAAGCTATGTCTCTTATATACATTCTAGCCTTTTGCAAGAAAAATACTATCATTGTTTATTAAATCTCATTCGTCTTTTCCCAAATGAATTAGGAGCATTAATGGAATATGATTTTATTATAATAGGGGCCGGTTCAGCCGGCTGTGTACTTGCTAACCGCTTGAGTGAAAACCATAAAAATAAAGTTTTACTAATTGAGGCTGGAGCCGAAAATAAGAAGATTAGTNCTCAAAATTTGTTTATGAAAATCCCAGCCGCAGTACTATCNAACCTAAAAAATAATAAAACAAACTGGATGCACGAAGGCGAACCCGAGCCAGTACTCAATAATAGGAAATTAATACATGATAGAGGAAAAGGTCTAGGAGGATCATCAAGTATTAATGGAATGGTTTTTATTAGAGGACACGCATTAGATTATGAAAATTGGAGACAGTTAGGATGTGAAGGATGGAGTTATTCTGATGTTTTACCCTACTTCAAAAANATGGAATCTTATAGTAATGGNGATAGTGAATTTCGTGGAAAAGATGGTCTGCTCCACGTTAAAAGACCTAACCCAAAAAATCCATTAGATCTAGCATTTTTAAAAGGAGGAGTAGGGTTAGGGTATCGATTTACNGAGGATATTAATGGTTATACTCAGGAGGGTTTTGGCATCCTGGATAGTACGGTATATAATGGTGAGCGTTGGAGTACTGAACGAGCATATTTAAATCCNGCACGTANTCGTTCAAACTTAAAAGTTATTACCGAAGCGCACGTACAAAAAGTCTTTTTCAAAAATAAAAANGCTGTAGGAGTTTTATTTAAAAANTCTAAAGGCAATTCTCATAAAGTTATTGCCAGGCGAGAAATAATATTGAGTGCAGGAGCAATAGGAACCCCTCAAATATTAATGCTCTCAGGCATCGGTCCGAAGAANCATCTTAAAGAAATGGGNATTAANTTAATCATGAATCTTCCTGGTGTAGGGCAAAACTTACATGACCATCCGGACTTTGTTTTAAAATTTAAGTGNAAGATGCCTGTTTCAATTTGGCCAAGAACGAAACCTTTAGGAAAATTCTTAACAGGAATTAGATGGCTAATTAAGAAAGATGGCTTAGCGTCTTCAAACCAATTTGAAGTAGTGGGATGTTTGAGGTCTGATCCGAAGATAGATTATCCTGACTTGCAGCTTACTATAACACCAATTGCACTTTCTAATGAAAATTGGGAACCTATTCAGGGCCATACATTTCAGGTCCATCTTGGGCTAATGAGACCTTATAGCAGAGGTTGCCTTAAACTAAATTCTCAAGACCCAGAAAGAACCCCAAAAATATTAGTTAACTACTTGCAGGATGAGCGTGACATCCAACGAATGGTAGAGGGAATAAAAATTGTACGTCAATTAGTGAAACATGAGTCTTTTTCAACTCTCACTGGAGAGGAAATTTTTCCTGGAGATGCGGTACAATCTGACAAAAGTTTAAGAGAGTGTTTATATGAAAATTTAGCAAGCCAGTGGCACTTGGTCGGAACTTCAAAGATGGGACCTAAATCTGACACCCAAGCAGTTGTGGATAAGGAAGGGCTCGTCCATGGCTTATCTTGTCTTCGAGTGGTAGACGCTTCTATAATGCCAAATATAACCAATGGAAACACAAATAGCCCAACAATAATGATAGCTGAAAAGTTAAGTGATGCTATACTCGGATCTCCAGCATTAAAAAGGCTTGAACAGATACAATTTAAAACAAATTAATTGTAGTGGAGAGGATATGTTTGAAACAGACACACTAATGCGAGTAATTTATGGATTAATGCTTTTAATCCTAATATTAGGCTGGAACTTTTCTTCAATTAAAGAAACTCTTGGCCAGTCTGTTCAATACATTATCGTGTGGGCAGTAATCTTTGGTGGCATAATAATACTAGTGACAAAAATTGATTGGTGATCACTAATTTTGTATCTGATGTAATTATGGCTTTAACTGGCTCTACAGCCTAGATTGGTAAACTAATTAAATATTTCCTGAAAATTCTATAGCTTTTTAGTAAATTTCTAATAAGTGGTGGAGGGGATAGGATTCGAACCTATGTAGGGTTTCCCCGACGGAGTTACAGTCCGTTGCATTTGACCGCTCTGCCACCCCTCCACTTAAGCTTTGGACATATTACAAAAATTATATTAATTCAATAAAGTATTAAACTAGATTGGTCAAAATTTTTACAAGGGCCACTCAACAATACATAGTTAAGGTTTTTAAATATTAAAATGAAAAGAAATAAACAGAAAGCAGGCCAAAGCTCTCGTAAAAAATCAAATGGTGATCCAACCTTTTGGATGTTTGGAATTCATGCAATAAAAAATGCTCTTATGAATAAAAAGAGAAGAAAGCTTAGATTAATAGTGTCTCAAAATGCCTTTAACAAACTTAAAGAGGCAATAGAATATTCAAGAGTAAAATATGATATTATAAACACTAAAAACTTTAAACCTCCTATAGCTGTTGAATCAGTACATCAAGGAGCTTTTTTAGAAGTAATGCCATTAAACTGGGCATCGGTATCTGAAATTTGCCAAACAAATTCAAAAAATTCTTCAAGAGTAATATTATTGGATAGAGTTAGTGACCCTCAAAATGTAGGTGCAATCTTAAGAACTTCAAAGGTTTTTGGGGCTACAGCCGTAATTTCGCCCCACAGACACAGCCCACCGGAAACCGGAAGTTTAGCTAAATCTGCTTCAGGTGCTTTAGAAGTGCAACCATACCTCCGAGTGCCTAATCTTTCCAGAGCAATTTCATCTTTAAAAAAAATGAATTACACAATTGTTGGATTCGATGCATCTGCTAAAGATGACGTAAAAATACTGGAAAAAACCGACACTCAAAATTTAGCATTAATATTTGGATCAGAAGGCTTAGGTTTACGACACTTAACTATTAAATCATCTGATTTTTTGGTTAAGATAAGCTCAATTAGTAACTTTTCGTCATTAAATGTTTCAAATGCCTTAGCCGTTGGACTATANGCAACATCAAGGCAAAACAATTAGATCTTTTAAAAATAAGAAACCTACCAATAATCTACNCTAAAGATATTTACATTCNNAGAGCCCTTCTTTAANGCGANATACAATAATAAGAANTGGATGTTTATATTAAAANCAAATATCTTNCATGTCGTTACTTAGGGTGAATGTTTTATTTAGAGATTTCTATATTAACTTTTTTAAATAACCAAAGTATGTTAAATATGAGGAAAATGGGCAATAAATTTAATAATAATATTCCTAAAGATGTAAAGCTTGCCATAAGTTTTGAGGGCGAGTTGATAAGACTTTACCTGAAAAATAGGATTAATAAGTGGGTAAATATTGGTGTCGCATCGGAAACCTTTACAAACTCTACCCCCTCAAAGACACAAAGAGAAATTCTTAGTCTCACCAATTCCTCTACTTCGCTTATTCAAAATGCTGAACATTCTTTCGAAAATTTAGAAGACTTATCCAACCAAGTGAAAGTCCTCTCAGAAGAAGCTCCTATGGTAGAAGTCTGGCTTCCTGACGAGCTAATACTTTGCCAAACTTTGTTACAAAAAAGCAAACTTAATAATTTAGAAGCAACGGAAATAGTCGCGAAAAACTGCAAACTTGAACCGGAAGACCTCTGTCTAGTGTTATCACCACACTATAGAGAAAGATCACAAAAAATTTCGGCAGTTACCTTTGAAGCAATTGATCAAATTAGATCATATTTAAAAAGTTATGGCATTATTGCTACTAAGTTTAAGGCGAGAAACCCTCAACCCGGCTTTAATTCCTCACCAACGTTCTATGAGGATAAAGAGATTGACTTTAAACCAAGTTTAATCAGCAAAGTAAGTCAAAGAATCCCAGAAATGGTCGCTCTCTTCTTGGTCATAATCACACTTGGAAAAATTATATCTGAAAGAAGTTTTACAACCCAAACATCTGTGAGAACTTTGGCAGGTTTAGAAGAAGAAGGTAATTTCTCTCTAAAAAACCCAAGATCATTAGACTTATTTTCAGAAGCTACCTTTCCTTATTTTGCTCCAAAACTTCATAACACCGAGGAGCAAAAAGTTTTTCGCCTGATAAGCTACGATATCGGATCTAAAAAAAGACCACCGCTGTTGCGGCAAGATTTAACTAAGGAAAAATCTGTGTCGGTAAAACTTGGATCAGCTGAAGTAGAAGATAGCTTCGCATTGCTAGTCTTAAATATAGAAAATTCATGGCTCTCTAGAACATCGGATCCCTTTAATGAAAAAATTGAGCTTGGCGCCAAAGAAAATTACAAACCAGAGACGATAAGCCTGACAGTTCTTGACCTTCCAAGAAAACCAACGGTTTTTAATAATCTCTATCAAAAAAAACACTTAGGGGTAGAATTGTCTTTTGAGGTTCCAACAATTAATATCCTAAATAGCCAAGAAAATAATTTTAAAGTTTATACTGCTTACAGCCCATCACTTACTAATTCGCCATCCAACTTTGCAGCTTTATCCACTTTAGCTGATACTCTGCCAGAAAATTACAACGTCACCTCACCTATTCAAGAAAACCTCTTACTGCCCTTGAAACTTAAACTAGTTATGGCGTCCATTATTGATGGTCAACCGAACACTGAAGGTCCAAATATTTCAGGCCACAAATTAACAAAACTAAATATAAACCCTTCGAGGTTAAATCAACCAAATCTTTTGATTGATAAAATCTTTCAAAATGGTGAACTGAGTGAAATGATTACTCAAGTACCAACTTCAGCATCAGAAATTGAATACGTATTATTAAATAAATCAAAAGAATTTCTTCCAGGCAGACCTGACATTAGAGCACGACTTAAGTTAGAGCAACCTACTTTATCCTCTGGAGCTTTAGCTTTTTCTCATTACCCTTTATCAAGACCAGAGAATATCAATACAATAGCTAAAACAATGCGTTCAAAAAAGCGCATTAAAGCTAAAGCTACAGTTGGCCCAAGAATTCCAAAGCGGACCTTTGCCCCAACTATGGCAACTCTAAGTAATAGGCTGGAGCTTGATAGAACAAATTTATTAGGTGTATTCGGCTCAAAAAGTAACCCCTATGCACTTATAATGCTCTCTAATGGAGAAATGCTAAAGTTAAGTATAGGTGATCAGTTCTTAGGCTGGAGAGTATATGCTATTGATCAAACTACCGTTCATGTGCAAAATGGAAAAAATCAAGAAATACTAAGAATACCAGGGTAAGAAATTAATGTCTAAGGGTCATACTATTTTGTACCATACATTCTGTCACCTGCGTCACCAAGTCCCGGCAAAATATATCCAATATCATTTAGTTTAACATCTAGAGCTGCTGTAGTTATCTCCACATCAGTATGATTTTTTTGTAATGTTTCCACACCTTCTGGAGCAGCTAGCAAACATAAAAATTTTATGTGTTTTGCCCCAGTTTTCTTTAATAGATCTATGGCTGCCGAGGCAGAATTTCCAGTAGCCAGCATTGGATCCACCACAATTACAAGCCTCTCTGATAAACTTCCTGGAACTTTATAATAATACTGGATAGGCTTAAGAGTTTTTTCATCCCTATAAAGACCCACAAAGCCTACTCTAGCAGACGGGATCAAATCTAAAACACCATCGAGTAATCCATTTCCAGCACGAAGGATAGATACTAGAGCTAATTTTTTTCCATCCAGTGATGGTGCCTCTGTTTCCATAAGAGGTGTTTCTATCTTAACGTTAGACAAAGGCAACTCCCTTGTAACTTCATAAGCTAAAAGCAAGCTAATCTCTCTAAGAAGCTGTCTAAAATGATTGGTTGGAGTATCTTTTCTCCTCATTTCAGTTAACTTGTGCTGGATTAAGGGATGGGTAACGATATTTAGGCGATCAGAAATCATGTAAACACCTCATAGCAGAAGTTGATATTAACTAAGTTGGATTTGATTTAATCCATGTTGAGAGCAGTCTATCAGTTAATTAGCGAGCTTCCAATAGGCCAATTCTTAAGATTAAAAAAATCTGCGAGTGTATGGCTTGTATCGACCATCTTTACCACACTTTTACTCCCAAATTTTAATCTTGAACTAAGGGCAGACCGACCCATTTTAATTAACACAGGGACCTGCTCTCGAGTATGGTCACTGCCTTCAAAAGTTGGGTCATTGCCATGATCTGCAGTTATTATCAACATATCTTCAGCTCTTAGCCTATTTAGCAACTTAGGCAGCTGTTTATCAAATTTCTCTAATGCACCAGCATATCCAGCAACATCTCGCCTGTGCCCAAAAAGTGAATCAAACTCTATCAAGTTAACAAATAAGAGACTTTTACCATCAGCTTTATCCATTAATTCACATGTCTGATTAAATAAATCTTCATCCGAGCTTCCTTTTATCACTTTATGAAAATCAATGCCTACAAAAATGTCATTTATTTTACCGATTGCATGTATCTTTACACCATCATCCTGTAATTTGTGTAAAACTGTAGGTCTAGAAATTGGCATTGAATAATCCTTTCGATTATGAGTCCTGAAAAAATTATCGGCTTCACTTCCTAAGAACGGTCTTGCAATAATCCGCCCAACCTTAAGAGGGTGAAAAATCTTTGCTGCGACCTCACAAGTGTTATAGAGTTCATTTAATCCGAATTTTTTTTCATGTGCAGCTATTTGAAAAACACTATCCGCAGAGGTGTAACAAATTGGCAAACCAGTTTTCAGATGCATTTCTCCATATTTTTTTAATATCTCAGTACCAGACGCATGACAATTCCCATAAATATTATTAAACCCAATTTCTTTTAAGAAAAATGTCATCTCTTTTTCAGGAAATGTCGGAGTCTTCTTTGGAAAATAATGCCAATCCCAGTCAACTTCTAGGCCAGCTAACTCAAGATGACCGGAGGGAGTATCTTTTCCTGCAGAGTTTTCAATTGCTGATGCATAGATACTATCCTTATCAGGTTTAATGTTGACACCAGCAAGCCGTGTCCCACAAGACAAAAATGTAGACTCAGAAATACCCATTTTTGCCAGATTCGGTATAAAAAGCGGTCCTTCTCTTCCAATGTTCGCCATGCCTTCCACACATTTTTTTGCAATATTTCCAAGGGTATTTGCCCCCACATCTCCATATTTTAATGCGTCCGGAGCTCCACCTATTCCAACAGAATCTAGAACAATAATTACCGCCCTACCATTCATTTTACAGTCTCTATAATTGGCCCACTTAATGAAGGAACATCCTTAACAAGTTCATAGGCAGTCCTCACATTATTACCTGCCATTTTGACCATTTCGACGTCATTACCATGAATCCTACAAATTGGTTGATCCTTACTGACATAATTACCGATACCAAGAAGCCAGTCAAATCCAACACTATAATCTATAAGGTCCTTGGAACGGGCTCTACCCCCTCCAAGCTTTACAAGAGTTGTACCTAATAATTTAGTATCGACGCTACCCACAAATCCACATTTTTCATGATAAATTTCTTCAATAAATTTTGCCTTTGGTAAATCCGATGTATAACTGCTACTAAATTGTTCTGGACCACCTAAACCTCGAACCATTTCATCAAATTTCTTAACAGCCTGACCCTTTTCAAAAGCATCTGAAATCATTTGATAGCCTTCAGAAAAACTATCAGCTTTTCCACTTTGCTCTAAAAGCTGACCTCCTAGGGAGCAATTAACCTCCCAAAGTCGATTATCAACTTCTTTTCCAAGCAAAAAATCCATCGCAGCTGACACCTCTAAGGCATTTCCAACTGAGGAGCACAATGGCTCACTCATGTCAGTAATTAAAGCCACAGTCTTACAACCTGCATCGTTTGCTACCCTTACAAGAGATTGTGCTAACTCTCTTGCATCTTGATGGTTTTGCATAAAAGCCCCGTTTCCAACTTTAACATCTAAAACCAAAGAATTTAAGCCAGCTGCTAGTTTTTTTGAAAGTATAGAAGAAGTAATCAAATCTATTGACTCTACTGTTGCAGTAACATCTCTAACCGAATAAAGTTTTTTATCAGCGGGCGCCATATCATTAGTTTGACCTATTATTGCGCAACCAACCTCAGCTACTACTTTCTTAAATTTTTGAATAGTTGGGCTGGTATTATAGCCTGGAATTGCATCAAACTTATCAAGAGTTCCTCCGGTGTGTCCAAGCCCTCGACCAGAAATCATTGGAACAAAGACTCCACAAGCTGCCAATGCCGGAGCCAACATTAATGACACATTATCACCCACACCACCAGTGGAATGTTTATCAACAATTAAGCCATTAAGATCCCACTCTATGACTTCACCACTATCTCTCATTGCTTCGGTAAAAGAAACTTTTTCACTATTATCCATGCCATTAAAAAATACTGCCATAGCGAACGCACCAATTTGGTCATCCCCTATTTCACCACTGGTTATCCCTTTAACAAACCAGTCAATCTCATCTCGTGATAGTTGAAAGCCATTTCTTTTTCTTTCAATCAATTCTTTCGTAAGCATATAGACCCACCTATTTTTCCATATCGTCTGAAACAAATGCACCAGGAAGGAGTTCTTCCATAGTGAAGTATTTTTTTTGAAAATGCTTGTTTACCAGAATTATTTTAGTTTCAGAATTAGAGAATTCGCTTATTTTTTGCCTGCAGCCACCACACGGAGTAATAAACTTATCAACCTCGACGAAAACAACTAATTCGTCTATTAGAACCTCTCCTTCCAAAATCATGGCTGCTATAGCACCAGCTTCAGCACACGTGCCTTGTGGATATGCAGCATTTTCTACGTTACATCCACTAAATATCTTTCCTGCAACTGACCTAATGGTGGCGCCAACTTTAAAATTTGAATATGGCGCATACGCATTCTTTGAAGCCTGCTTTGCCCTCTCTACCAAACATTCATCATATTTTGCCAAATCACAAACCTTATAAGATCTTAGAAGTTCTTTGTTTTAGCATAGCCATAATGGCTTAAAGCAGCATATATTTCATCCAAAATAGCCTTATCATCAATCGTTGCCGGCACCTTGAAAGTCTCGGAATTTGCAACCTTAACCATTGTAGCCCTCAAGATCTTACCTGATCTAGTCTTTGGCAATCGCTTTACTTCTACAGCGGTTTTGAAGGCTGCTACAGGGCCTATTTTTTCTCTAACAAGTTGCACTACTTCTTTCTCAATTTGTTTAGGATCCCTATTTACTCCAGAATTTAAACAAATAAAGCCTAGTGGGACTTCTCCTTTAAGTTGGTCTGGCACTCCTATTACGGCGCATTCTGCAACATCCTTATGGGTAGCCAAAACCTCTTCCATTGCTCCCGTTGACAAACGATGCCCTGCAACATTAATGACATCATCGGTTCTTGCCATAATGTAAACATATCCATCATTATCAATCATTCCGGCATCTCCAGTTTCATAATACCCAGGAAAAGTTTCAAGATAGGACTGTAAGAATCGATCATCAGCATTCCATAATGTTGGAAGTGTCCCAGGAGGTAATGGAAGTTTTATAGCTATAGCTCCAAGCTCACCTCTTTTCACTTTGTTTCCTTTTTCATCAAGGATAGCTATTTCATAGCCAGGCATTGGCACTGAGGGTGAGCCAACTTTAACCT
Source organism: Paracoccaceae bacterium (assembly GCA_002725175.2). Taxonomy (GTDB): domain Bacteria; phylum Pseudomonadota; class Alphaproteobacteria; order Rhodobacterales; family Rhodobacteraceae; genus CACKLF01. Next base: position 11,093 of record PBQX02000040.1, on the reverse strand, counting down.
CTAAAGCCTCAATGCCGAGAGGGTTTCCAACAATTACTGACCCTGTTTCAGTTTGCCACCAGTGATCTATTACAGGAACCTTTAGCATCTTTTGAGCCCAAAATACCGTGTCTGGATCAGCGCGTTCTCCAGCCAAAAATAGTGAATTTAAACACGATAACTCATATTTTCTAATAAATTTTCCTTCTGGATCTTCCCTTTTTATTGCTCTAAATGCCGTAGGTGCTGTAAATAAAGATTTTACTTGATGCTCAGATATTATTCTCCAAAAAGTTCCTGGGTCCGGAGTGCCAACTGGCTTGCCTTCAAACAATACTGAAGTACACCCCATTATCAGTGGGGCATATACAATATAAGAGTGGCCAACCACCCAACCGACATCTGACGCAGCCCAAAACACATCCCCTTTTTTAATATCATAATGATACTTCATTCCCCATGCCAAACTTACCAAGTGTCCGCCAGTAGGCCTTACCACTCCTTTAGGTTGTCCTGTAGTTCCAGAAGTATAAAGAATATAAACAGGGTCCATTCCACCTACGGGAACAGGGTCAATTTCCTTAAATCCTTTTTGAAATTCAACCCAATCATAATCTTGTTCACTATTCAATTCAGCAAGACATTCATCTCTTTGAAAAATGACACAAAATTCAGGCTTGTGCGAGGCAAGAGAAATCGCACCATCTAAAAGAGGTTTGTACTCAACAATTCTGGTAGGCTCTATGCCACAACTTCCTGCCAAAATGGCTTTAGGTTTGCAATCATCAATTCTAACAGCGAGCTCATTAGCAGCAAAACCCCCGAAGACTACGGAATGAATTGCTCCTATTCTTGCAACTGCTAGCATCGAAATTAACGCTTCAGGTATCATAGGCATATAAATTATTACCCTATCCCCTTTAACTATCCCTTTTGAATTTAATGCTGCTGCAAGTTTATTGATCGAATCCAGAAGTTCTTTATAGGATATTTTCCTTTTTACACCGGTAACTGGACTATCGTAAATAATAGCAATATTTTCCCCCATACCATCGAGAACATGCCGATCCACAGCATTATAGCAAGTATTGACCAAGCCATCATCAAACCAGCTATAAAATGGCGCATTAGATGAGTTCAAGGTTACTTCTGGAAATTTAATCCAGTCAATATCCCTTGCCGCATCCTTCCAATATTCCTCGGGGCTATTTGCCCATTGCTCGTAAATATTTTTATACTCTAACAAAGTAATCTCCAATCACCCGTATGCCTTAACAGGAGTACCTGCTAAAGCTGCTATGTTTAACAAACCTCGAGTAGTTATTGAAGTGGTGACTATATGAGCTCGGTTTCCCATACCCATTAGTATAGGTCCCACTTCTAACCCTCCTGCACAAATTTTCAAAATATTTCGCACTCCACTTGCAGCGTCTGTATTAGAAAACACCAAAACATTTGCAGGGCCATCAAATCTAGAGTCTGGCAAAATTCGTTTTCTCAACTCTGGGTCTAGAGCCAAGTCGGAATGCATCTCACCCTCATAATGAAAATCAAGATTTTGATCATCAAGAATTTCAAGAGCAGCTCGCATTCGAATTCCTGAATCGCTGTCCAAATTACCGAATTGACTATGGGAGCATAATGCTACCTTTGGTTCAATCCCAAATCTTTTTGTATGCCTTGCAGCTGCAATAGCAGTATTAGCGATCTGTTCGGGTGAAGGTTGAAAATTGATCTGTGTATCGGCAATAAATAAAGGTCCACTTTCTAGTATCATCATAGATAGCGCGCCAACTGGATTTAGTTCGGGAGTCTGAAGTACTTGGCAAATATATTTTAAATGCCAAAGGTATTGTCCAAAAGTACCACATATCAAACTATCAGCATCTCCCCTACTTACCATTACTGCTCCTATAGCGGTCGTATTTGTCCTCATTATGGCTCTAGCGAGTGCTGGAGTTATTCCCTTACGTTTCATTAAATTATGATATGTTTCCCAATATTCTCTGAAACGCGGATCATTTTGAGGGTTGACCAATTCAAAATCTCTCTGTTCCTTAATTGGTAGACCAAACTTCTCTATTCTCCTATTCACCACTTCAGGTCGACCAATCAATATTGGTTTATCCTGAGTTTCTTCGCCTATATCTTGTACCGTCCTTAATATTCTTTCATCTTCACCTTCAGCAAAAACTATTCTTCTGAATGTTGCTTTCGCAACCTCAAATACAGGCCTCATTAAAATAGCACTTCTATGAACTGAACTTTGAAGTGACCTTTTATATTCTTCTATCTCGATCGGCCGCGTTGCCACTCCGCTTTCAATTGCAGCTTCAGCCACGGATACTGCTACTACAGGCAAGAGCCTAGGGTCAAAAGGCTTAGGTATGAGATAATCAGCACCAAACTTAAGATTTTCACCCTTATACGCGGCTACAGCTTCAGCGGTTGAAGCCATTCTAGCAAGACTCGCTATGCTTTCTACACAAGCAATTTTCATCTTGTCATTTATCTCCGTAGCACCAACATCCAAAGCACCCCTGAAAATGAAAGGGAAACAAAGTACATTGTTTACTTGATTTGGATAATCTGATCTGCCTGTAGCTATAATTGAGTCCGGCGCTACTTTTTTTGCATCCTCAGGAATTATCTCAGGATCTGGATTTGCTAAAGCAAAAATTATAGGCTTTGGAGCCATCTTTAATATCATTTCAGGACTTAAAATATTTGGCCCTGAAAGGCCTAAAAATAAATCAGCACCTTCAATAACGTCACTTAATGATACTAGATCAGATTCCTTCGCAAAAAATTCTTTTTCCTTATTTAACTTTGCACGTTTTAATGTAACAAGGCCCTTTGTATCCAAAAGCCAAATATTTTCCTTTAACGCTCCAAGGGTAATTAGCATCTTCAAGCACGCGATTCCCGCTGCACCAGCACCTACACAAACTATTTTAATATCAGAAAAGTTTCTCTTAGTAAGCTTCAATGCATTTAAAGCTGCTGCCCCTACAACTATAGCCGTACCATGCTGATCATCATGAAAAACAGGAATATTCATGTTTTTTTTGCAAAGCTCTTCAACAAGAAAGCAATCTGGAGCCTTTATATCCTCTAGATTAATAGCTCCAAAAGTTGGTTGCAGTGCCGTTACTATTTCCGCCAGCTTCCTGGGATCATCTTCATTAACTTCAATATCAAAACAATCTATATTAGCAAATTTTTTAAAAAGTACGGCCTTACCCTCCATGACAGGCTTGGAAGCATCCGCCCCAATATTGCCAAGACCTAAAACTGCTGTGCCATTAGAAACTACTGCTACTAAATTGCTCTTAGAAGTATACTTATATGCAGCGCTTAAGTCTTCTTTAATGTCTATACAAGCTTCAGCTACCCCCGGAGAATATGCTCTTGATAAATCGCGTTGATTTGCCAGAGGTTTTGTCGGCTTAATTTCCAGCTTCCCAGGTTTGGGAAAAGCATGGTATTCCAACGCTGCCTTTCGTAATGTTTCATTTTTCCTATCATCTGATCCCATTTTTATTTTACTCTATTATTCATAATCTGAATCACATCAAGTGCTGCTTCCGGAATATTTGTACCAGGACCAAAAATTGCCTTTACCCCTGATTGTTGTAAAAAATTGTAATCATCCTTTGGAATGATTCCTCCGCAGATGACCATTATATCATTTGCTCCTAGACTTCGAAGTTCATTCATTAACTGCGGGGCTAAAGTTTTGTGACCAGCTGCCTGACTGGAAATCCCTATTATATGAACACCTCTACCCACAGCGTCCTCTGCAGCTTCCTTTGGTGTCTGAAAAAGAGGCCCGACATCAACTTCAAACCCCATATCTGAAAATGCCGTCCCTATGACTTTTGCCCCTCGATCATGACCATCCTGACCCATTTTTACTAGCATAATTTTAGGGTAGGTTTTCTCATTTCTTCTGAAAACTTCAATCTCTTTTTTCACTTTATTTACAATTTCATTTGCCCCAATTTCTTTTTTATAAACATTCCGCAGTAATTTTACTTCAGCCTTATGTCGACCAAACACTTTTTCCATTGCCGCAGTAATTTCTCCTACTGTTGCCCTTGCCTTAGAAGCACAAATAGCAAATTCCAATAAATTTCCTTCGCCCGTCCTTGCACATTTTTCAAGTCTATCAAGAGATTCTTTGCAAACCCGATTATCTCTGTATAGTTTTAATTTTTTTAACTTTTCTACCTGCGATGATCTGACCTTCATGTTATCAACATCTAATGTTTCAACATCCTGAATAGTTTCAGATTGATATTTATTTACCCCAACTATTACTGTGCTGCCATTGTCTATGGAAGCCTGTTTAGTGGCTGCGGCTTCCTCTATTTTAAGTTTTGGCATTCCAGAAGAAACTGCTTCTGTCATCCCGCCAAGTGCCTCAATCTCTTCTATTAAATTCCAAGCCTTGTCTATCAGTTGACTGGTCAGAGATTCAACATAATAACTGCCAGCCAATGGATCTACAACTTTATTTATTCCGGTTTCTTCCTGCAAAATAAGCTGGGTGTTGCGCGCTATTTTTGCCGAAAAGTCGGTAGGTAATGCCATTGCCTCATCAAAAGCATTAGTATGTAAACTTTGAGTTCCTCCTAATACTGCTGACATAGCTTCAAATGCCGTCCTAACAACATTATTATAAGGATCTTGTTCCTGAAGGGACACCCCTGACGTTTGGCAATGGGTTCGCAACATTAAAGAAGTATTTTTCTTAGGCTCAAACTCTTTCATTATTTTAGCCCATAAGAAACGTGCAGCCCTAAGCTTTGCAGCTTCCATAAAAAAATTCATACCGATTGCAAAGAAAAAAGATAATCTTCCTGCAAATTCATCAATGTCTAGCCCCGCCGCCAATGCTGCTCTTACATATTCTCTTCCATCGGCAAGAGTAAATGCAAGCTCTTGAACCAAATTTGAACCAGCCTCTTGCATATGATACCCCGAAATTGAAATAGAATTAAACCGAGGCATCTCACGGCTTGAAAAACCTATTATATCCGACACTATTTTCATCGATGGTTGAGGAGGGTAAATATAAGTGTTTCTAACCATAAATTCCTTAAGGATATCATTTTGGATAGTCCCGGTTAAATGCTCTTTAGAAACTCCCTGCTCTTCGCCTGCAACGATGTAATTAGCCAAAATTGGAATGACAGCACCATTCATGGTCATAGAAACGGACATTTTATCTAGTGGAATACCGTCAAACAAAATTTTCATGTCTTCAACGGAGTCTATTGCCACTCCCGCCTTTCCAACATCACCCGACACCCTAGGATGATCACTGTCATATCCTCTGTGAGTAGCTAAATCAAAAGCTACTGATATCCCCTTCTGCCCTCCTCGAAGGTTCTTTTTGTAAAAAGCATTACTCTCTTCTGCTGTCGAAAATCCAGCATATTGTCTTATTGTCCAAGGCCTACCGGCATACATTGTCGCTCTAGGCCCTCTAGTGAAAGGAGGCAATCCAGGAATTTCGTCCATTTGAGGTAAGCCAGCAATATCATCCTTGGTGTAAAGTGGCTTTACAATTATTCCTTCATCAGTTTCCCATTGAAGTTCAGAAGAACTTTTACCCTTGAGCTCCTTTTCTGTAAGGGCTTTCCACTCCTCAATCTTATCTTTCACTTATCACCTCATTCAAATTCTATTATTTTGTCATCAAGAGACAATATATCTCCCTCTACAAAATTTATCTTCTTTATAACACCAGGCTGCTCTGCATATAATACATTTTCCATTTTCATAGCCTCAACTATACAAAGAGCCTGTCCTTCTTCAACTTTTTCTCCAATTGAAACATTTAAAGATACTAATAGGCCTGGCATAGGGCAATTCAGCACTTTAAAATTAATATCCTTTTGCTTCTTTGGCATTAGGTTAAATAAAGGTGTCAACTCTTTCCGAACAATTACGCACTTTAACTCTGAACCCCGAAATCTTGCCTGGTAAATGCTATTAATTCTTGCAACCTTTAATACTATTGATTTGCCATCGATCTTGGCTTTCACCAAAGACTTGCCGATTGTCCAATTGACCTCAACTTTTTTTGCGGTCTCTCCATGAAACTTTACAGAAAAGGTCTCTTTATCTAAACTCATTATCTCAAAATCTAAGCTCCCATCATAATAATATGCTGAACGATTAATTGCTGAGCCCAAAGAAATGTTTTCTGTTTGATATCTGAACTGCGCAATTAAATCTACCGAAGCCACAATTGAAAGAATATTCAAAAGTCTTTGCTTTCCTGGCTTAATTATCTTGAATCCTTCAGGAAATTTCTCCTGAATGAACCCGGTATGCAAATGTCCCTTTATAAAATCCGAATCCTCGCACAGTGCAGAAAGAAATGAAATATTGGTTTGAATTCCTTCGATCTCATAATTATCAAGAGCAGAGGACATTTGTTTAATAGCCGTTTTTCTATCCTTAGCCCAAGTACAAAGTTTGGATAGCATAGGGTCATAAAAAAGTGATATCCTATCGCCTTCCCGAACCCCTGAGTCATTTCTAACAACACCTCCCTTAGAACTAACGCTTTCTGGAGATTTATACTTAGTCAAACGGCCAGTTGACGGAAGAAAATTTCGCAATGGATCCTCAGCGTAAACTCTACTCTCTATTGCCCAACCATTTAAACTTATTTCATCTTGTTTTACAGACAGTTGATTTCCAGAAGAAATTGAAATCATTTCTTTTACAATATCAATACCTGTTATTAATTCCGTTACCGGATGTTCAACTTGCAATCTGGTGTTCATTTCAAGAAAATAGAATTTTTGCTCCGAGTCCACAATAAATTCAACGGTACCTGCTGAGTGATATTTTACTTGCCTGGCTAATGCTATAGCCTGTTTCCCCATAGCATTCCTAACATCAGCATCTAGGAAAGGGCTTGGGGCCTCTTCAATTACTTTTTGATTGCGCCTTTGGATAGAACATTCCCTTTCGCCGAGATGAACATAGTTTCCAAATTTATCCCCAATAACCTGAATTTCAATATGCCTGGGATTCTCTATAAATTTTTCAATAAAAACTCTATCATCACCAAAGCTCGACGCAGATTCCCTCTTTGAAATTTCGAAACTTTCAGAAAGGTCCTTTTCAGATCTAACAACCCTCATACCTTTACCGCCTCCTCCTGCAGAAGCCTTTACCATGACGGGATAGCCGATCTCCAATGCAATAGTTTTGGCTTCTTCAATGCTATCAATTATTCCCATATGGCCAGGAACGGTTGAAACATCAGCCTCAGCAGCAATTTTCTTTGAAGTTATTTTATCCCCCATGGCACGGATTGCGTCCACTGAAGGGCCTATAAATTCAATCCCATTAGAATTAAGAACACTAACAAAATCAGCGTTCTCCGACATGAAACCGTACCCCGGATGCACTGCATCAGAATTTGATTTTCTCACAGCCTCTAAAATATTTTCAGAGCATAAATAGGATTTTGTAGCAGCAGAATCTCCTATATAAAAGGCTTCGTCTGCTATTTCAACGTGCAAGGCACCTTTATCGGCGTCAGAGTAAATAGCAACAGTGCCTATGCCAAGGTCTTTAGCTGACCTTATTATTCGACAAGCTATTTCTCCCCTATTAGCAATTAATATTTTCTTATACATGTAAGATTAACTATTCAAAAATATTCTTCTCATTTAACAAATAGATCCTATCTTTTTGAAAAGTTAAATTCAAGATAATCGCCAAAGAGATTTTAAATTCAATGGTTTGTTCAAAAAAATCTATTTCTGCCTTTTAAATTACAATGGAATATTATCATGTTTTTTTTGTGGGTTTGAAAGTTTCTTATTTTTTAATGTTGAAAAAGCACCTATAACCCTTTTTCTAGTATTATGAGGCATGATCACTTCATCAATAAATCCTTTTTGCGCAGCTACAAATGGATTGGCAAATCTATCTTCATATTCACTAGTTCTCTTAGTAATTTTTTTCGTATCCTGAAGTTCAGATCTATATAGTATTTCCACGGCACCTTTGGCTCCCATAACTGCTATTTCAGCAGTTGGCCAGGCATAATTAAAATCGCCCCGAAGATGTTTTGAGGACATTACATCATATGCCCCTCCATAAGCTTTTCGAGTTATAACGGTAACTTTTGGAACAGTAGCTTCCCCATAGGCAAACAATAATTTGGCACCATGTTTAATTACACCTCCATATTCTTGCGCAGTGCCAGGTAAAAACCCAGGCACATCTACTAAAGTAAGAAGAGGTATCTCAAAAGCATCACAAAACCTAACAAACCGAGCAGCCTTTTTAGAACTATCTATGTCTAGACAACCCGCTAGAACCAAAGGTTGATTTGCCACTACGCCAACAGTTTGACCATTAAAACGACAAAATCCGGTGATAATATTCTTTGCAAACTGTTCTTGAGTTTCAAAAAAATCTGCGCAGTCACAAATTTTCAATATTAACTCTTTCATATCATATGGTGTATTTGGATTTTCTGGAATAAGAGTATCAAGAGATGGCTCCATTCTTTTAATATTATCTTCATTCGCTATTTCCGGGGACCGTTCTCTATTACTTAGTGGCAGAAAATCAAAAAATCTCCTTATTTCCAAAAGTGTTTCAGCGTCATTATCATAGGCCCCATCCGCAACGGATGATTTTGCTGTATGCGTCTGAGCTCCACCTAACTCCTCAGCAGAAACAACTTCATTTGTGACAGTTTTTACTACGTCGGGACCTGTTACAAACATATACGATGTATTTTTAACCATAAAAATAAAATCGGTCATTGCCGGCGAATAAACTGCGCCGCCTGCACAAGGGCCCATTATAACACTTATTTGCGGAACCACCCCTGACGCAAGAACGTTTCTTTGGAAAACCTCTGCATAACCGGCTAAAGAAGCTACACCTTCCTGTATTCGGGCTCCCCCGCTATCGTTCAAGCCTATAACAGGAGCTCCGTTTCTCATTGCCATATCCATAATTCGACAAATTTTTTGAGCATGTGTCTCAGATAATGATCCTCCTAAAACTGTAAAATCCTGACTGAAGACGTAAACGAGCCTACCATTTATCTTACCCCAACCCGTGACGACTCCGTCGCCAGGAATAATATTTTGCTCCATACCAAAATCTTTACAATTATGAGTAACAAAAGTTCCCATCTCTTCGAAAGAATCTTCATCCAACAAAATAGATAACCTTTCTCTTGCTGTCAGCTTACCCTTTTTATGCTGAGCTTCTATTCTCCCTACTCCACCTCCAAGTTTTGCTACTTCTCTTAATTTCTTCAGTTTTTGATTTATTGTCTCCATTATTACCCTTTCAAAGAAACTCAAATTAGCATTATCCTAATTGATCAAAAATTTCTTCACTTATCTCTACATTAGAAGTTACACTTTGGACATCATCATCATCTTCTAGTGCACTAATTAATTTGAAAAATGTTTTTGCACCGTCAAGATCTAGACTTGTGACAGTAGTAGGTTTCCAAATTAACTTTGAATTCTTACTCTGTCCCAGTTTTAGTTCAAGAGACTTCTCTACCTTGTGAAGTTCTGAAGGATCACAATAAACAAGATAATCTCCTGAATCTGAGTCAAGATCTTCTCCTCCTGCCTCAATTATCAATTCCATAAATTCATCCACAGAAATCACTGTTTCTGAATACAGAATTAATCCCTTTCTCTCAAACATAAAGCTTACCGCACCAGTCTCGGCAAGACTCCCGCCAAACTTAGTGAATACTGACCTTACTATTGATGCTGTTCTATTTCTATTGTCTGTTAAACATTCCACGATAATAGCAACGCCCCCTGTGCCATAACCTTCGTATCGTATTTCTTCAAAATTATCAAAATTGCCACTTTCTGACTTCTTTATGGCGCGCTCAATAACATCTTTGGGAACAGAATTTGTTTTCGCCTCTCTAACCGCAAGTCTTAAGCGAGGATTCTTTTCGGGATCAGGATCACCCATTTTAGCTGCCACTGTAATCTCTTTTGACAATTTCGAAAAAAGTTTTGACCTAACTGCATCCTGCCTGCCTTTTCTATGCTGTATATTTGCCCATTTCGAGTGACCTGCCATAACTTCCCTCCATAATTCAGCCTTTTAACATCGTAATTGAGACTTAATTTATAATCTATTTATGCATATCAAGATCAGAAAATTCCACACCTATCTTACCACCAAATTTTATGGACTTTATTTCTTCTACTGTTCCATCCTCATTAATTTTAGTCAAAACTCCTGCCAAAGTAGCTTTTCCAGCTGACGGAACGAAACGTCCTTTTGAAATTCCTGTTGTAAACCTATTTATTGGTTCCTGTTTTTCCATACCAATCACGCTATCATAATCACCACACATTCCGGCATCTGTAATATACCCGGATCCTTTTGATAATATTTGTGCGTCAGAGGTAGGAACATGGGTATGGGTACCTACAACCAAACTGACTCTTCCGTCTAAATAGTGACCCATAGCCATCTTTTCTGAGGTAGCCTCTGCATGAATGTCAACTATTATGAAATCAATATTTTGACCTATTCTGTACTTCATAAGCAAGTTGTCCATTGCAGAAAACGGATCGTCAAAACTACGGTTCATAAATACTCTTCCAAGAACCTGAGTAACCAGTATGCTTTTACCCTTTCTAGTCTTAAAAACTCTATAGCCAACGCCAGGAGATTTTCTTGAAAAATTAAGTGGCCTTACAATCTTATTCGAAGATTCAATATGAGATATCATGTCTTTCTGATCAAAAGCATGATCTCCTAAGGTTAAGCAATCAACTCCATTATTTAACAAAATATCGGCATGATTTCCAGTTATTCCAGCACCATTACTAGCATTTTCACCATTGACAATCAGGAAATCAAGTTCAAGCTTTTCTCTTAAGTATAGGCTGTGCTCACATACTGATTCACGACCGGTACGTCCAACAACATCCCCTAAAAAAAGCAAATTCATAATAAATGCATATTATTATCTGGAATTAAATGCAATCCTTCATACCGTTGAATTTAAAAGATAAAGTAGTTTTTGTCGGTAATCACTACATCCAGCTTTTGATCAAAATCGTCAG
>PBQX02000068.1:0-14113 GCA_002725175.2 Paracoccaceae bacterium | reverse complement strand
TTAGTGACAAATAAATCTAATTATATTATCGTTAATTGAGGCAAATTATGACAAAAGACGATCTACCAGAAAAATCATACGATGCAGATTCCATTAAGGTTTTAAAGGGACTTGAAGCTGTCCGAAAAAGGCCTGGAATGTATATTGGAGATACGGACGATGGTTCGGGACTTCACCATATGGTTTATGAAGTTGTTGATAATTGCATTGATGAAGCATTAGCGGGATTTTGCGATGTGATTTCTGTCACTTTGGAAAGAGATAATACAGTAACGGTTACTGATAACGGTAGGGGTATTCCTGTTGATTTTCATGAAAGTGAAGGTATATCAGCAGCAGAAGTTATAATGACCCAGTTACATGCAGGGGGGAAATTTGATCAAAATTCCTATAAAGTATCTGGTGGATTACATGGAGTTGGGATTTCTGTTGTAAATGCGCTATCAGAAGAACTTCAACTTACCATTTGGAGAGGTGGAAAAGAATATTATGCAGAATTTGGGCATGGAGATACTATAACGCCTTTGAAAGAAATAGGATCTGCGCATGAAAAGCAAGGTACTAAAGTCACCTTCTTAGCTTCTACAAAAACCTTCTCTGATACTAACTATTCATTCAAAACTCTAGAGCGGCGTCTTAGAGAATTGGCATTTTTGAACTCTGGGATAAGAATTGTTTTAATTGATGAGAGGCCTGTAGATAGAATCTCAAAGGAGATGTGCTATGAGGGCGGTGTGAAAGAATTTGTTAAATACCTCGACAGATCAAAAACTGCTCTTATAGAAGATCCAATATTTATCATGGGTGAGCGTGATGGAATAGAACTGGAAATTTCAATGTGGTGGAATGATAGCTTTCATGAAAATGTTCTCCCATTTACAAATAATATTCCCCAGAGGGATGGAGGTTCTCATTTGGCTGGATTTAGGGGGGCACTTACTAGGACCATAAATTCCTATGCCTTGAAATCCGGATTAGGAAAAAAAGAAAAAATCAATTTGGTAGGTGATGATGCTAGAGAAGGCTTAACATGTGTGTTATCGGTTAAGGTGCCTGATCCAAAGTTTTCAAGCCAAACAAAAGATAAATTGGTTTCTTCGGAAGTAAGACCTGTTGTTGAAGGTTTGGTAAACGAAAAACTTAATGACTGGTTTGAAGAAAATCCTTCTGAAGCGAAGGTTATTATCGGGAAAATAATTGAGGCAGCTCTTGCTAGGGAGGCTGCTAGAAAAGCAAGAGAACTAACTAGAAGGAAGACTGCTTTAGATATCGCTAGTTTGCCCGGTAAGTTGGCAGATTGCCAGGAAAAGAATCCAGAAAAAGCTGAACTTTTTCTGGTTGAGGGAGATAGTGCTGGAGGCAGCGCAAAGCAAGGGCGTTCCAGATTAAATCAAGCTGTACTTCCTTTGAGAGGAAAAATCTTAAACGTAGAAAGAGCTAGGTTTGATAAGATGCTTTCAAGTCAGGAAATTGGAACCTTAATTAATGCTTTAGGGACAGGGATAAGAGATGAGTTTGATATATCTAAACTTAGATATCACAAAATTATCATTATGACGGATGCCGATGTTGATGGGGCTCACATTAGAACACTCTTACTAACATTTTTTTATAGGCAGATGCGTGAAATAATAGAAGGCGGTTACTTATATATTGCTCAACCTCCACTTTTTAAGATAGCTAGAGGAAAATCAGAAGTATACTTGAAAGATCAAAATGCTTTGGATGACTTTCTTATTGCATCAGGTTTAGAGGGTTCTATTCTCACGCTATCTGATGGGTCAGCTTTATCTGGGAATGATCTTGCCCAAGTTATTTTAGTTGCCCGAAAAGTATCAAGCTTACTATTAAACTTTCCTAAGAATTATAATAGTCAGTTAATAGAGCATGCTGCGATAGTGGAAGCACTTCGTAATGGAAGCGGGACAGAGCAAAGGCGTGAGTATGCTCGAAAAATTGCTGACAGACTCAACCATATTTCAGGAGAGTACGACCGAGGTTGGCTTGGTGAGGTAGGTGAAGATTCCAGTTTGGTGCTAATGCGGTCTCTAAGAGGTGTTCAGGAAACATTTTCATTGGACGCCAGGGTATTAGAATCTATTGAAGCAAAAAAATTGACTGAATTTGGAAAGGATTTAGGAGAGGTTTATTCTGATAAAGCAGTATTATCTAGAAAAGATAACCAATATAATATTTTTTCTCCACGTGATTTGATTCAGGCCATTTTGAAAGAGGGGAATTCCGGAACTAGCCTGCAAAGATATAAGGGGTTGGGTGAAATGAATGCAGACCAGCTTTGGGAGACTACACTAGATAGAGAAGCAAGAAGCTTACTAAGGGTAAAAATAGAGGAAAGTGTAGAAGCGGATGAAGTTTTCTCAAAACTGATGGGTGATGTGGTTGAGTCTAGGCGAGAGTTTATTCAGGAGAATGCTCTTAATGTGGTTAATCTCGATTACTAGTGCTTAGTTTTTCTTTGTGTTATTACTATACCTACAGTAATTATTATGACTGCAGAATAATCGAAAAGCGTCAAATTTTCCGATAATAATACTGCGGCAGTAACTACACCTAAAAATGGGTTTAAGAAATGATAGCTTGATGCTTGGGTTGCACCTATTCTTCCAACAAGTTTTAACCATATTACTGTTCCTACTAATCCGGGAAATATGGTCGTATAACAAAAAGATATGAAGAAAGGTAATGTTGGCTTTAGAAACCAATCTTCAATCATTAGGGCGACTGGAAAAAGGGTCAAGCTTCCGATTAACATTTGGAGACCTACAATCATAAGAATATTTTCACCCTTTGTAGCAGTTTTATTTACTACTATAGTAGCAATAGCGAGTGCAATTGCCCCAACTGAACAAAAAAACAGCCCAAGAATACTTGAAGGGTCCTCTATACGCTGAATCATGATTAGTAAGACACCGGAAAAACCAATACAAAGTCCAAATAATCTTAAAATATTTAAATTTTCCCTCCCCATGATTAGAGAAAATGTAGCCACCATGATTGGCAGAGTGCTTGCAATTACGGCACCGATACCTGCATCGATCCATTTCATTGCTGTAAAATTAAGACCGAGATAAATGGAATTTTGGCAAATTCCAAAAATGATAATAACTTTCCACTCATTTTTGGAGAAGGCCATTCGTTGGCCCATAAGATACGCTAATAAAATTCCGATACTGCCTGAGATTAGAAATCTTATTGCTAAAATAAATAAGGGAGGAGAGTACTGTACTAATACTTTTGCAGATGTAAAAGCACTGGACCACATTAGCACGAATGCTACTCCTAGAAGAGCAGACTTATAGTCAAATTTTTTTAGAGTAAATGTCAAAAGGTTAGACCGCACGATTTATCGTGCGGTCTCAACGTTTGTTTAAGAATTAATAGCGTCTTTGAGAGCTTTGGCTATTGATACCTTAGCCACTCTATCAGCTGGTTTCTTAATTTGTTCATTTGTTTGAGGATTTCTTACCATTCTTTCTGGACGCGCTCGGCAATATATTTTTCCAACTCCAGGGAGAGTAACTGCACCTCCTCCAGCTACCTCTTTAGTAATTATTCCGCATAGTGCATCAACCATTCTATTAGCTGAAGCTTTATCAGAACCCATTGTTTCTGCTAGAGATGCAACGAGCTGTGATTTTGTCATTGGCTTTTGTGTCATATTAAATTCCACTTATGTTTTATTGAAACACCGTTATTAACAGTGCTATTTGAAATAGTATAGTAAGAACTTAACCAAAATTTTCTTGTAAAAACAATGATAGTTTGAAGAAAAATGGAAAAAATTTGAAAATTTCCTAATAAATAATGGAATATTGCTACATCAGTAAGGAAAAAATCATCAATACCCATCTTTTTATGACTTTATGGTAGAGAGNNAAGGTTTTACGGTATTAAAGNCTGGGTAGGATTCAATTCCTAATTAAGATACATCCAAGCCTAAGATNTCTTCTTCAGAGCATCTTAGGNCCAAAGGTGTTTTCTAAACNNNACTTATCTGCTAATAACTACTAAACTTCTATTAAATGAGTATCTGAGAAAATAAAGTTGCCCAAGGACCAATCTCTTCTAAAAAAGCTTTACTATCTACCAAAGGTTTTCTTTCAGTATGCACTGAAAGCATTTAATTGGCTACTTCTTAGATTCTTTTTAATTGGTTGCTTTGTATTTTGTTTCCTTGTTTTATATTTTTACTTAATAATCCCGGAAATTCCAGAGCTTNTAGATGGAAGAGATAGAGGTTCCGTTGAAATAAAAGATNTTAATGGNGTAAATTTTGCTTCAAGNGGAAGACANTTTTCTAATGATTTAACNCCACTCAATATTCCAAAGTTAATTCATGATTCTATCATANCTGTAGAGGATAAAAGNTTTTATTCTCACCTAGGGGTTTCTCCTCGTGGAATTTTATCNGCGATTCGTATTAATTTAAGAGAAGGACGTTCACCATTTAAAGGCCANGGCGGGTCAACTATTACTCAGCAGGTTTCTAAGTTGATTTGTCTGGGTAAAACAGAGAACAAAAATGATTTAGATTGTAGGAGACAAACTTTAGGTCGTAAAATTATTGAGATACCCTTTTCTTTTGCTCTAGAGTTGAAATTCACAAAGAAAGAAATATTAAGCATTTACGTGAACCGCGTCTATTTGGGAGGTGGAGCAAATGGTTTTGAGGCTGCAGCTTACCGGTATTTTAGAAAAAAATCACACACCTTGAATTTGTCCGAGGCAGCCATGNTGTCAGGTCTCNTAACTGCGCCTTCAAAATATTCTCCTCTTAATAGGATCGACTTAGCACGTGAGAGAGGTTCAATAGTCCTTAGATTAATGAGAGAACAAGGTTATATTTCTGAAAGTGAATATCAAAGTGCTATTTCTCAACCTGCAAAATTGCATCCACAAGCTAAGACAAAANTTGGAGAGGATTTTGCCAATTGGATAATAAGAAATGCACCNGATATCCTTTCTAATGATACTACGGAAGATATCGTAATTAANACTACCTTTGATCCAAAAATTCAAACTGTTGTAGAGGAAGCATATAAAAATATCCTATCTAATCGTCTTAAGGCTGATTCAAACGCACAGATAGCGATAGTTGTAATGGAAAAAAATGGTGCTGTAAGAGCTATAGTCGGTGGACGTGAGCTAAAGGAAAGCAAGAATTATTTTAATAGAGCCACTCAAGCCANAAGACAGCCTGGCTCAGCATTTAAACCTTTTGTATACGCAACTGCCCTTGATTTGGGATATTCTCCTTTTTCAATAGCAAATGATAGGCGGCTAAGTGTAAAAGTTCCTGGGTTCAAGGAATATTCNCCAAAAAATTATAACGATGAATATATTGGTTCTACTACTTTAATTACGGCACTTTCAAATTCTATAAATACAATCGCCGTAGAAATAGGCAACTCAATTGGGTACGGNAGGATTAAAGATACAGCTAAGAAGCTTGGAATAGATTCTCAGATATCGTTAAACCCTTCTATGTCCTTAGGTACTTCTGAAGTTTCTCTAATTGAATTAACAAGTGCTTACGCGGGTATTTTAAATAAGGGTGTAAGCATTAAGCCTTTTGGTTTGAAGGAATTATCCTTGAAAGGAGACAGCTTTCCTATCATCGAGCATAAAGTTTATTTGGGGAATCAAGCANTAAGTGAAGGGGCATCTGAGGCATTAGTTTATATGTTGAATCAAGTTATTGAAAAAGGAACTGGTGTAAGGGCAAAAATTAAAGATTGGGGATTGGCAGGTAAAACAGGAACTACACANAATGCTAGAGATGCTTGGTTTTTAGGGTTCTCTTCCGAATATGTTGTTGGAGTATGGATGGGNAAAGATGACAACACTCCGCTTGAGGGAGTAACTGGGGGGACNCTTCCTGCTGAAATTTGGAGGAGCATTATGCTAAGCTTAAAGCCATTACATTCAAAGGAATCTCAAGAAATGTCTCTTCCAGTAATAGTAAACACAGATGAAATTAAAAAAGGATTGGAAGAAGTGCCCAAAAATAGCAATCTAAATGACTATAGAAATGAGAGTTTTTTTGAAAGGATAATTAAATCTTTTTCTAANTGAAAATATTAATAATTTTCTAGTTCCTTAATTAATGTCGGTACGGAACCAGANAGAGACCTTAANAAGTTNCGAATTTCAGTCCTCTCGGTATGAATCATCGAAATTCCCTCAAATTTAATATTAATCAATTTTAGGTCAGTCTTATGCATAACAACCTGCCAAGAAATGTCGAAAGACTTTGAATTCTCAGTTATGATCTTGCTGTCGATCAGATATCCTTTTGAACCCTGATTCTTAACATTTTCTATCCGTAGATTTCCAGAATTAAAATCTCCAAATTGGTTGCCGTACTTTTTGGCCATATAATATTTTAGTGCTGAAGAAAAATGTCTTCTTTCTGCTTTAGTAGAGGTTTTCCAGCTTGGGCCAAGCACAGCCCTTGATATAAATAAAACATCAACACTCTCATCAAAGAGAGATANCATGTCCGATATTCTTTCTAATTCGNTGGACTCCNTCGAAGCAANTTTGTNAATTTTCTTATANATGGTTTCGACAAAANTCTTTGGGTCTAGTCTTTCTGTANTGCTTTCAGAATAAAGATAATTACTTCCTATCGTGTACAAAAAAATAACTGAGNTACACACTATTATTTGTCGTTTTAAATTATCTGTAGCTAACATGGTTTTTTGNCAAATTAGATNTTATTTATTGGAATCTTTATGTAAGATGTCCCGTTTTCTTCTTTAGGAGGTAGATCCCCAGCTCTCATATTAACTTGGATTGATGGGATTAGGAGTTTTGGAAATCCAAGTAGAGAATCTTTCTTTTCCCTAAGCTGNACAAANNCATCTTCACTAATGTTATNATTTACGTGAGGGTTNTTTTCTCTTTGTGCGCCAACTGTAGTTCTATATTGGTATTCAGACCGACCANTGGGAAGATAGTCGTGGCACATCCATAAAACTGTTTGTGAATGNTGCTCAAGTATTCGCNTTATTGATTTATACATNGTTCTGGCATCGCCTCCNGGAAAATCACATCTTGCTGTTCCAAAATCTGGCATAAATAAGGTGTCCCCNACAAAAATNTTGTCTTCAATTTTATAGCAACCACAAGCGGGTGTNTGTCCAGGTGTGGAAATATATGAAGATAAAACCTCNCCTATATAAAAAGACTCCCCGTCATTAAAAAGTTTGTCAAATTGTGANCCATCTCTTTTGAAGCCTTTTTCGGCGTTATATATTTCNCCAAAGGTATGTTGGATTTCCTTNACTNTACTTCCTATACCAATCTGGCCTCCTAGATTATCTCTAATATAAGGGGCNGCTGATAGATGNTCNGCATGAACATGGGTCTCCANAATCCATTCAATACTAATATNGTTCTCTTTGATNTAGNTTATAACTAGATCTGCATGTTCACTATTAGTCNTNCCAGTGGNCACATCAAAATCAAGGCAACTATCAATAANGGCGCCTTTATTTGAGCTTTTGTCAAAGACAACGTAACAAAAGGTATTACTCTTTANATGGAAGAAGGGTTTTATNTCAATTGTCATAATGCANGNTTCCCAAAAANAGTAACANTAATGNTTATATATTATGAACTATTTAAAANATAGGAATAATATATAGTTTAAATTTACAGGTTTTAATTATTTTAATATAAAAAAAAAATTAATAATGGAAAGGAATTTATTGTGAGTAATTCTATTGAAGAAAAAATGAAGACTTTAGGAATTAATTTACCTGAAGCCCCGGCCCCAGCTGCAAATTATGTGCCCTTCGTAATNACNGGAAANNATGTCTATATTTCTGGCCAGGTGTCAGCAGATCAAAATGGTTTTATATGTGGAAAACTTGGTTCTGGCATGTCAATTGAAGATGGATATGAGGCAGCAAGACGCTGCGGGTTAGCATTGCTTTCTCAGTTAAAGGTAGCTTGCTCAGGAGATCTTGAAAGAGTCAAAAAAGTNGTTAAGTTAACAGGNTTCGTAAATTGTACAGCAGACTTCTCGGATCAACCAAAAGTTGTTAATGGCGCGTCAGATTTAATGTTTGAAGTATTTGAATCCAAAGGAAAGCACGCTCGTTCAGCTGTTGGAACAGTATCCTTACCGTTAGGAGTAGCGGTGGANGTAGAGGGAATATTTGAACTTTNATAACNNGTTGTTTAACCACTGAAAAACCATGGNTTTAAACTCAATATTCCTTTCCAGNCCTTTTGCGCATAGAGGTTTACATGGAAAAGAAATTACNGAGAATTCGAGAGCAGCATTTCAAGNGGCCATTTGTAAAGGGTTCGGTATNGAGTTGGATGTTCANGGACTAGCGGACTCCTCTCCTGTGGTTTTTCATGATGATTTTTTAGAAAGGCTTACCAATGCGCAGGGGCAAGTGAGNCANCTGAAAGTTAAGANTTTGGAAAAAATTTACTTNAGTAATGGAGAATCTATACCAACNCTTGAAGANATATTAAATTTAGTTAATGGAAAAGTTCCAATTCTTTTGGAANTAAAAGATCAAGACGGAATGTTGGGGAAAAANATCGGNCAATTAGTTCAAAAAACAGCAAATNTAATTAACGCNTACANAGGTCCTTTGGCCGCCATGTCCTTTAATCCCTTTGTAGTTANAGCTTTGGAAAATTTATCCCCTAAAATTCCNAGAGGTTTGGTTACGGACGATTTTTTTTCAAAAGAATGGNGTTTTCTTNGTTTNGAACAAAAAGAGTCTCTTAACAAAATGNTGNTTTCAAANACAAGCCAGTTGGATTTCATTTCCCATANNGTGACAAANATCAGAAGCCCGCAGATAANTNTAGCCANGAAAGNACATCTTCCTATTCTNTGTTGGACTGTTCGTTCCAGTATTCAAGAGANGGAAGCTAGAAAAATTTTTGANAATATTACTTTTGAAAATTANTTTCCNAATNTGGTTTAAAGAAAAGAAACTTATGACCTTACAAATAAAAATAATAAANAGTCTGGATAAAATTGATGAAGATATCTGGGATTCCTGCTCAAACTCNATAAGTANCAAAGGAANGNCCTATGACCCCTTTACTACNTATAGGTTTTTACGAGCGTTAGAAAAAAGTAAATCTGTGGGAGAGGGNACGGGATGGTATCCTCAGCATCTATTAGCTTTAAGAAACAAGGAGGTGGTAGGAGTTGTCCCAATGTATTTAAAAANNAACTCACAAGGGGAATACATTTTTGATCATAATTGGGCACATGCTTATCAAAATGCTGGAGGGTCTTATTACCCAAAGCTTCAGATTAGTGTTCCTTTTACACCTGCTACAGGAAGGCGGTTCCTGTTAAAATATGAAAATGATAAAGATACACCCTTAGAGATTTTAAAATATATAAAGTCTCTTGCTACAAATAATAAATTATCTTCAGTCCATATTACTTTTTGCGAGATAGATGAAAAACAAATCCCGATTCGAGAAGGCTTTCTAAGCAGAGAGACCTACCAATTCCACTGGAAAAATTACAACTTTAAAGACTTCGAAGAATTTCTTGGCAAGCTCTCTTCTAGAAAGAGAAAGGCAATAAAAAAAGAAAGAAAAGTTGCAAATAGTTTTGGTGGAAAAATAGTACAATATTCTGGCGATAATATAACTATGGAACATTGGCATTATTTTTGGAAATTCTATCAAGATACTGGAAAGCGAAAGTGGGGGGCACCATATTTAACTTGGGAATTCTTCAAAGAAATTCATAAAACGATGAGAAATGATATTTTACTTGTCTTAGCTCTTAATAAGGGAGAGGCAATAGCGGGTGCTTTAAATTTCGTTGGAAGTAAAACACTTTTCGGTAGGTATTGGGGGGCAACAGAATATCATAAATTTCTGCATTACGAATTATGTTATTATCAGGCTATTGATTATGCAATAAATAATGGACTTGAAAAAGTTGAGGCAGGTGCGCAAGGAGATCATAAAATCTCGAGAGGGTACTTGCCACACAAAACTCATTCACTACACTGGTTTTTACATAATGGAATGCATGAGGCGATTCAGAATTATTTGGTTGGCGAGAAGGAATCCATTGATTTTGATACAGGTTATATAAGGAATTTAAGTCCATTTAAGGAGCTAAATTAATGATGGAAAAAATATTTGAAGACGAAAATGATAATAAAAGTTTTGCGGAATTAATTAAATGTGGTTGGTTAGTATCTTCTTCTGGAAAAGAAATAAAAAAGGAATTTAAGTTTGATAACTTTGTTGAAGCTTTTGGATTTATGACCAAGATAGCTCTAATGGCCGAGAAGATAAATCATCACCCAGAATGGAAAAATACTTATAATAGGGTGGAAATAGTACTTACCACGCATGACAAGGGAGGATTAACTAAGTTTGACATAAAGCTAGGTGAGATGATTGAAAGTACTTTTAGACCAAAAAATTAATCCTGCCAATTTGTATTTTTTATTAAGGCTTCACCAGAAGAGGTTTTGCAATAACTTCTAGATTCCTCAATTTGTAGAGACAAAATTATCCCATTTTTAGCTATCATCGCATACCTTATAGATCTTCTGATTAGACCAATTTGAGGTACGCTAAACATCAACCCGGATGCTTCCGTAAATTTAGCATCTGGATCACATAAGAGCATAATTTTTTTAAGGTCTACATTGTTAGCTTTTCCCCAAGCATTCAAGACATGTGGGTCATTCGTAGTAAGAATGCCAATAATATCAACACCCTTTTTCTTTAAGTCTTTTTCAGATTCTATAATGCTTGGAAGGTGTTGTCCGGAGCAAGTGGGAGTGAATGCACCAGGCATNCCAAACAAAGCAACCGTTTTGCCGACAAATAAATCCTCATACTTTANCTCCAGGATTTCGTCATTTACCTTTGTTAGGAGGTTNAACCTAGGTAATTCTGAACCTTCAGAAATTTTCATTTTAATCTCACCATAAGGCCGTTATATAGAGGACTGAGATAAAAGAGAACAGTTTTTTGGTGCAATTATGAGAATTATTGGAGGTGTTTACAAAGGAAGAAAACTTAAGTCGATTGCTTCATCTGAAAATACTTCTCTTCGGCCAACATCTGCCAAAGTTAAGGAAAGTATATTCAATATATTAAGTCACAAGTTTCATTTAAAGTTACATGAAATAAAAATTTTGGATTTATTTGCAGGAACTGGATCACTTGGTTTTGAGGCTATTTCAAGAGGTGCAAAAAGCGCAACCTTTGTTGAAAGTGACAAATATGCATGCAAATTGATAATGGAAAATGCAAAAACGCTGGGGGTTGAATCTAAAATATCATTAAAGGTAGGGGAGTGCCAAAAAATAGGTTTAAATAAAGCAGATCCTTTCGAGTTAATATTCATGGATCCTCCGTACGGTAAAAGCTTAGGAGAAAAGTCGTTCAAAAATGTTTTGAAGGGTAATTGGATTAAGGAGCATAGTTTAATTGTTTGGGAAGAGGGTGCAGAAATATCAAATATAGAAGGTGGTAACATTCTTGAGACGAGAAAATATGGAGAAACGGTTTTATCATTTGTTGAGGTAATGATATAGGTTAAGAATAAAAGAATAAATCTAATTAGACTACTTAAGGCGGAAAAAAATTTTGGCAGATAATGAAGTAAATTTCGGATTTAAAAAAGTTAAGATTTCTGAGAAGCCAAGGCTTGTTAACGATGTGTTTTCAGGCGTTGCTAATAACTATGATATTATGAATGATGTCATGAGCTTAGGAATCCACAGAATCTGGAAAAATTTAATGATGGATTGGTTGGCTCCTAGACCTGGTCAAAATTTAATTGACGTAGCTGGTGGTACGGGAGATATTGGGAAGCGTTTTTTGGATAGGTGTAAAGGAAATGCGGAAGTCAAAATAGTTGACTTTACTCAAGAAATGATTTCCTTCGGAAAGAGAAAGACTGAAGATTATAGATATAAGAATCAGCTAGCTTGGTTTTGTGCTGACGCGATGCGATTGCCATTTTCGAATAATAATTTTCACTCATATACGATTTCTTTTGGTCTTAGAAATGTTTTGGATATTAATGAAGCTCTAGAAGAAGCATATAGAGTTCTCCGACCTGGTGGAAGAATCCTAATTTTAGAATTTAGCACTTTAATAGATAAAAATCTTCAGCGCTTATACGATAAATACTCTTTTGGAGTTATTCCATGGTTAGGAAAGGTTATTGCGAAAGATAAAGAAAGTTACCAATATCTTGTCGAGAGCATAAGAAATTTTCCGAAACAAAATGAGTTAGTTGATCTAATGATTTCCGCTGGGTTTAAAGAGGTAAAATATAGAAATTTATCTATGGGAATAGTTGCCTTACACTCTGGGTGGAAATTATAAAGTGCGTGGCCCACACAACATTTGGCGAGTAATAAGGGTCGGATCCACCTTCGAACGTACAGGTGCGATGAAGTTTTTACTTAAGAGGTTAAATGTTCCCTTTTCACTAAGAATTATTGCGCGAATTATTGGATTGCCTTTTAAACCACTAGGACATAGGGGAGACCCTCTCCAACCTCCATTATTAAGGGCAATAACAGCTTTAGGACCTGCTTACATTAAGTTTGGACAACTCCTATCTACTAGACCTGACATAGTTGGTGATGAAATAGCAAGTGAACTATTGGTCTTACAAGATTCTTTACCTGCGTTTAAAAAAAAGACTGCTATTGATATTATTGAAGCTGAATTAGGTGCCAAAATCAGTGAAACTTTTGTATCACTATCGGAACCTAAGGCCGCCGCATCATTGGCCCAAGTTCACAAAGCTATTTTAAAGTCAGATGGAAGGGAAGTGGCCGTAAAAGTTTTGAGACCAGGTATTGAGAAAGCTTTCTTAAAAGACATTGATTCCTTTTTTTTTATGGCAAGACTTTCAGAAGTTTTGGCGCCTTCTATAAGAAGGCTAAAACCATTAAAAGTTATTGAACATTTTAAAGGTATAGTACTTGAAGAGCTGGATTTAAGAATGGAGCTGGCAGCGGCAGCAGAGTTTAAGTCAAACACAGAAAATGATGACGAATTCACTGTTCCCTCAGTGTTATGGGAGCTTTCAACTAGAAGAGTGATGATTACTGAATGGGTTAACGGTATACCTTTGAGTAAGAGGGATGAGCTTAAAAAAGTAAATACTGATTTAGAAGAGCTGGCAAAGCGCATAGTGCAGAAATTTTTAACTCACGCTTTGCATGACGGATTTTTCCATGCGGATATGCATCAAGGAAATCTAATGAGGGGTACCAAAGATAGCTTAATAGCGATGGATTTTGGTATTATGGGCAGAATAGATCCTTATACCCGAAGAGTGTATGCAGAAATACTAATGGGCTTTTTAAACAAAGATTATTTTCGTGTTGCAGAGGTTCATTTTGAGGCAGGTTATGTGCCCATTGACCAAGATGTAAATGTTTTTGCTCAATCGCTAAGGGCTGTAGCAGAACCTATTTTCGGCATGGAGGCTCATAATATATCCATGGCGCGACTTCTTAAACATCTATTTGATGTTACTGAACGGTTTGGAATGGAAACTAGAACGGAGCTATTGCTTTTACAAAGGACTATGGTTGTAGTGGAAGGGGTTGCGCGTTCTTTAGATCCCAACCTAAATATATGGGAAACTGCAAAGCCAGTAGTTGAGGATTATATAAAGGAAAATCTTGGGCCCAAAGCGATTTTAAGAGATCTTTCTAAGACGATATATACACTTTCAAGGTTTGGTCCTCACATCCCATTTTTCTTAGAAAAATCTTTGCGGCAAATATTAGAACCTCCGCCAAAAAAAGAGAAGAAGAGGCGGTTGCCAGCCCTATTGGGAGGAATAACAATTGGGATTGTTATTTCAACACTTTCAATCGGTCTCGGAATTTTATGGCTACAATAATTAATCCATAGATAAATATAGATTTTTTGAAGAATTGGTTTATTTATAATGCGTCTAGTGGTCCCGTGGCTCAACTGGATAGAGCGGCCCCCTCCTAAGGGGCAGGTTACAGGTTCGAATCCTGTCGGGATCGCCAGAAACTGCCTCAAAAATCGTGAGGACTCACTAAGTATTCGGAAACTTTTTCCA
>PBQX02000042.1:0-11261 GCA_002725175.2 Paracoccaceae bacterium | reverse complement strand
TTTTATTTAACGAAATACGGAGATTTACTTTTCAGAAAATACTGGGTCTACACATTCATTTTTGGGTTTATAATATTATTGAACGTAGTTTTGATGCACTTGTTAGACGCTCTATAAATCAAAAATTTTTTTCATGAAGATAAAAACGTTTGAATATGACAAAGGCACAAAGTATTTACGATACTTTTTACTTTATTATTATATTCAATAACTTATACTCCAAAAATTATTGATGTGAATAGATTGACGGCAGTATAAAGTAAGGGCTAAAGATTACTAATAATAAAGAAATGCATAATAGCACAAATTATAGCTTGCTAGCAAAAGCTCTTCATTGGTGCTTTATAATTATGTTCGCTTACGGAATATATAAGCAAGTAGACGACATTAACCAATTAGAAGATGTGTCATTTTTTAGAACTGAAATAATTTTTGCGTCAGTGTTCTTATTGTTTCTTGCTTTTCGGCTTTTCTACATGACTAAAACACAAAAAACATCTCTGCCAATTGATACGCCCAAGTCACAAAAATTTGCAGCTAAAATAGTCCATTTTTCTATGTATATCAGCCTTGCAGGCATTGCAGGCTCAGGCTTGTTAATAGGTTATTTTTTTTCGTTAGGTTTTAAAGATGGATTCTTAATCGAGTTTACAGTTGGGGTGCATGAATTTTTTGTATCAGCAATATACTGGCTCATTTCTATTCATGTTATTGCTGCAATATACCATCGCTTAAAGAATGATGGCGTTTGGAGTTCAATGGTTCCATTCTGGAAAGAAAACAAATGAAACCTGCAACCCAAAAATTTAATAAAAGCTATATAGAAGTAGTAAAAGTACTTGAAAAAAGTTTTTCTGATATGGAAGCTGGATAAAGAATGCTTATCTCATCTCCAAAATCTATTGCTAATTTCATTAAAAACATCCCTTTTGGAAGTGAATCTAGCATAAAATAAATGAGGATAACAAAGGGCTTAAAGAACTAACCTGTCTTATGCCCAATAATCCCTAGATATTGTCTCTATCACTTCCTGACTTTCCAACTCAACACCAGCCTCAGCTCTCTTCTGAGTAATATCCTCACGTTTTGTTAATACTTCAAATTTTGAAGGGTCTTTGACTTCCGTAACATCAAAAACCTTCGTTTCTTCAGAGTTTGTCCCGGCCCAAAGGATTTTTATACCTAGTTGATCAAGGTCAGGCTCAATTTCTTTATACATTTTCAACCATGAATCAAATCCCTTTGTAATCTTAAAAGTTGATAAAAATTTCATTGTTAGGCCCCTTCCCTTATGAATTTAATTACTAACCAAACAATAGCCCAATACTCCTTGCATTCAAACTAAAGTCTGTCATTTTCCGGGTATGCTATAAAAATAACTCATTAACTAAAGGAATCCATACTTGAAAAACTTAACCAGTGGAATTTCATTTATGTTGCTGACTGTATTTCTTTTCTCGATTATGAATGCTGGGGCTAAAGGATTTACAGGAAACTACCCTATTATTGAAATAGTGTGGGCAAGATACTTAAGCCAAACCATTTTCACCACCCTCCTATTTCTTCCAATTTTAAAAAAAATTACTAGAACTGAAAGGATTCAGCTTCACCTATTTAGGTCCAGTTTATTATTTGGTGCCACTATATTTATGTTTTCAGGATTTAAATATCTAACTCTAGTTTCTACAATTACAATCTTCCAGACAGGTCCATTAATCGTGATTATATTTTCAGTAATATTTTTAAATGAGGCTGTAGGGGTTAGAAGGTGGGCAAGTGTAGCTATTGGATTTTTTGGCACTTTATTTATATTGAAGCCAGGGACAGACATGTTTCTCCTTGCAGGTTTTTTTCCCGTATTGGCGGCTATATGCTATGCAGGATACGCAGTTTCTACTAGACACCTTGGATCAGACGAGGACCCAAGAACAAACTTTTTTTACTCATCCATAGTAGGCACCGCTATTTCTTCAATAATTCTAATTCCTTTCTTTAAACCTATTGCAATAATCGATGTCGGCCTATTTTCAGTGTTAGGTATACTGGGAGGCCTAGGACATTTTTCTTTCATCATAGCTTTAAGAAAATCTGAGGCATCCTTGCTAGCCCCATTCACATATTTTGATCTAATTTTTGCAACAATTTTAGGAATAATTTTTTTCCACGAATATCCCGATATTTATGTTTATATAGGAGCTTTTATAATCGTAGGGGCTGGTATTTATGCATGGAAAAGAGAAACTCTATAAAATAAACCTACCTTTAAATACAAAAAAATAATTCCAGAACTATTTAATGTTACAAAGTTGGCAAAAATCCGCCGGACTGTAACGCCCAAAGCCTTGAATAATGTCCAGATTTTTTTAATAGATCTTCATGTGTCCCCATTTCCACAACTTTACCTGAATCCATCACAATCAAACGGTCTAACTTATTTATAGTGGAAAGCCGATGAGCAATAACCAACGCAGTTTTATTAGCAAGAATGTTATTTAACTGGTTTTGAATTGCGGCTTCTACTTCACTATCCAAAGCACTAGTTGCCTCATCAAGAATTAAAATAGGGGCATTCTTAAGCAAAACTCTTGCTATAGCAATTCTTTGCCTTTGCCCTCCTGAAAGCCTAACACCCCTTTCTCCCACAAAAGCAGAAAAGTTCTTTCTTCCATCCCCGTCTTCTAATTCCTGAATAAAATCATATGCTTCAGCCTTTTTTGCAGCTTCAAAAATATGTTCATTACTAGTATTTGGATTTCCATACGCTATATTCTCAAATATTGACCTGTGAAGTAGTGCAGTTTCCTGCGTAACTACCCCGATTTGAGATCTCAATGATTCTTGTGATACCTTAGAGATATTCTGGCCATCTATCAGAATTTCTCCAGAATCAACGTCATAAAACCTTAAAAGTAAATTTACAATAGAGCTTTTTCCTGCCCCTGACCTGCCTACCAAGCCAACCTTTTCTCCAGATTTAATACTTAAAGATAATTCCTCAAATAACCCCCCCACTTTGCCATAATTGAATTTTACTTTTTTAAAATCTATCCTACCTCCTTTTATTGCTAAGTCTTTTGCGTCAGGAATATCAATCACTTTAGGTTTTTTTGAAATNGTCATTCGTCCTTCATCAATTGTTCCAATATTTTCGAACAAGTAACTTACCTCCCACATTATCCACCATGACATTTCAGAAATTCTTAATGTAAGAGGCAAAGAAGCCGCTACAATGCCCGCCCCAACATAGCCCGAGCTTAAAAGCCACAGACCAAAACCTACTGTACCTATTATCAGAGTTGCATTAGCAAAGGACATCAAAACATCCATTACAAAAGAAATCCGCATAACCTTTGCCCAGCCATAGTTAAAGTCATCTATTGCGTCGGCTGCTCCTAATTGCTCGAAATTTCTTCTGGCAAATAATTTTACTAAATTGATATTAGCATAAGAGTCNACAATCCTACCGGTCATCTTGCTTCGCAATAAAGAGTGCTTATGACTCAAATGTCGCACTTTTGGCATNAAAAGAAATAATATGCATAAGAAAATACCAAGCCAAATTAAACTAGGNATAGTCATTNCAAAACTAGACTTTCCCAAAACAAGAATTGTCCCNCCAAAATATAGTGTTATATATAAAATAGCTTCAAGAAACTTCATAGCCACTCCACGAACAGCTTGACCAGTTTCAATNACCCTATTNGCTAACCTTCCAGAAAGTTCATTAGAGAAGTAATCTACATCTAACCCTAAAACGTTTAAGTGACTTTGCCACCTTACAATATTGGCAAATCCTGTCATTANAGACATATTCATCAAAGCTTGGCTTAATGATCGAATTGTTGGGGTTACAATTAAAAAAAAGGCACCAAANGCTAGAAGAAANGTTAAATCCTCCTGCAAGATTACCTCAATGTTATTATTCTCAACTATCCGNCTGACGACATAGCCAAATACCAATGGCACAGAAAGATCTAAAAGNACCTCCACAAATTTGAGGACGAAAACCGAAAATAGAGTAANTTTTACTTGAGAACAGAAATACCATATAAAATTGAAAATCTTCTCAGGAGGAGATCCAACTATTCCAAACCTCATTGGATCAGTTAGACGCTCAAAAAAGTTTAATTTATGCTTTGATTTTTTTATCATTTAGATTTTTTAATAACCGAAAGTTGTATTTACTAAAACAGGACACTTCTCACAATCAAAAAATTTATCGNTAAGATATGACTTAACTAAAGTCTATCTGAATAGGAAAATTTTGTCGTATTANAGAGTCAGCCTTCTTATCAATATATAAGGGAGAATGATTTTCNAAAATTTGCTTCACTTTTATTTCTGCTCTCTTTCTTATATCTAAAGAACCGTCCTCCCTCCACTCTAACTGTGACTTTCTGTCTAAAATTTCAGGATAAAAATACTCGGATTTCATTTTTTCTAATGTTTGACCACTTCTCAAAAAATGACCGTCACCAAATACAGCCTCTTTAATTACCTCTAAAGATAGAGTCTCATCACTTACTTCAATACCTTTAACTGTTCTCATAATGACACCAAGCATTTCNTTATCTATCACCAAAGACTCATAAGAACACCCCATTAAGCTTGCTAACATTCCTGATGATTCTGAAATGCCATTGCATCCTGCAAGTGCAGCCATTGCCACTGAAATACCTTTTTCAAACCCCGANTGAGCATCAGGAAGCTTAGAATCTGTCATTCCCGCCCCAACGCTNCTAATAAGGCCGTAATAGTTTGTTATTTGTGCTGATGCTGCTCCCAAAAGAGCCTCCTCTCCCCCACCCCCTGAGAAAGATCCAGTCCTTAAATCAGTCACAAAAGGCCAAGGNCCAAAAATTACCGGGTGAGAAGGTTTGATAAGATCAACCAACAATAAGCTTGCAAGAGCTTCTGCAAAACATTGNGCAAGAGAGCCNGCCAAAGTAGCAGGCGCTGTTGCTCCAGACTGTGGAGCAATAACAACCCAAATAGGAGCATTCATTTCAATAGATTCTATTGCGACTTCACAGTTGTCAGCACCATACTGCAAAGGAGAAACAACAGTACATCCTCCGCCGTGACAAAAGGGCCTTTTAGCAAACTCACCTTCACCGCCAGCAATAATATCTAACATTGCAATTACAGCNTGAACATTCTCACCACTTGAAAAAGATAGGGCAGTATGTTTCCTAGTGCCCATTAAGCTTGCATAAGCAGTATTAATATCTGCCGACATCAAGTCGGTTATCTCAGTTGGCACAACGAATCTTGAAAAGCTATTAATATTTTCCAAACAATCAACAACTCTAGCNATGTCATAAACATCCCTAATAGTTGAAGGTCTATAATCATTAGATCCAGGGTCAAGTACTGTTACAGCCTCTCCAGCTCCATAACTACTAACCTTCCTGCCTGATAACTCTATATCGTGTATAGGGTCTCTACCATATAACACAGTTTCTTTGCATGCTCGATCAATGNCATCTTCAACTAAAGATTTAGGGAAACAAAGTCTACCAGCACTAGATANTTTACAACCTTTATCGAGCGCGACTTTTTCGAGAATTGGCAAGGGGTTTTTCATCCCTACTTCCCAAAGAATATTTAATGCAGCTCTATGAATTTTTTGAACATCNTCATCAGAAAGAGGTTTGTAACCACCACCCTGAAATCCTCCGAAGAAATTTTTGCTTTTTATTTCACTNCTCAGTGAAGAATTTCTTCTGATTTTCCTACCTAACCTTCTAACCATTCGGAAATTTTCCTCTTAATAAGCCATCTTGATACCCAACATAACCTCTAGAATCAAAGCTATATTTAATTGAGTTTTAATAGTATAAATAAATCTCTTATGCCTATCATACCAAAAAAAATTTCAGAGAACTAAATGAAGCTATACTATCATAAAAGCAGCAGTGCATCACTAAGAGTTACAATTTATTTAAATTATAGACAAGTCCCTGAATCAATTGTTGAGCTCATTTCCACAGGATTAAGAATTGATGAAAGAGGTATACCTAAATATACTATGCCTNAAAATGATCCGGAGACTATAAATCTNGGCTCAGATGAACTGTCAAAATTCAACCCTGAAGGACGTGTTCCCATTTTACTTTTGAGTGATGGGAAAAAGATGACTCAGAGTGGAGCAATTATTGAATATATTGAAGACAGATTATTGAATGCAGATCGAAGTCTAAAGCCAATAATGCCACAAGATCCTTGGGAGCGAGCGGAAGTAAAGCGAATAATGTATATAATCGCTGCGGATGTTCAGCCATATCAAAATATTCCTTTTCTTGTACAGGCAATGGGTGAATGGGGAATGATAAAAACCCCTCCACTACAGCATCCTTTAAGGATGCACTTTATAAGACGGGAATTTGGAGCACTCGAAAATATTTTAGCTTTAACCTCTGGAACTTTCTGTGTAGGNAACTCAATGACTTACGCTGATTGTTTTTTAGTTCCACAAGTAAGAAATGCTTTAGCATCAGATAAAAAGCTACTGAAAGAATTCCCCCAGATAGAGAAAGTTTGGAATAATATGCTGGCTGAATCNTCCGTTTATGACACTTTGATNAATTCTGGNGGTATAATTCAGCCCATTATAATAGACGAAGAACAGATAAAAAAATATACTTCATTAAAAGATTAAATGGAGGATATTCAAAAAAAANCTNATACAAAAATGACTATAGACAATTTGAATTCTTTACACTCTTGATTATGAGTTATATAGAGCCTTTGACAAATTGAAATCTTAAAGGAAAAACTGCAATGCTTATCAACCTATTATCGAATCCTCTATTGCCCGTAGCCTTAGGTATAATCGGCTTAATAGCCGCTCTTATAGTTTATGGCACCGTTAAAGCTTCACCTGCTGGAGAAGGAAAAGTTAAGGAAATTGGTGATGAAATTCACCTTGGTGCAATGGTATTTATGTCTGCTGAATACTCACGTTTAGCTATTTTTTGTATAATATGCATATTAGCCTTGTGGTTCTCACTTGGGTGGGAGACAGCTATATCTTTTTTAGTTGGAGCTTTGTCNTCAGGCTTTGCTGGCTTTGTGGGAATGTATGCAGCAACTAAAGCAAATGTTAGAACTGCCGTAGCAGCTCGAGACAATGGCGCAGCTAGTGCTCTNACAATAGCTTTCTTTGGTGGATCTATTATGGGTCTTACTGTTGCATCCATGGGCTTAGTCGGTATAGGAATACTATTTTACTATTTTGCTGGTNACAACGAAAGCATTCATGCCATTGAGGGGTTTGCAATGGGGGCATCTTCTGTNGCATTATTCTCAAGAGTAGGTGGAGGNATTTTTACAAAAAGTGCCGATGTAGGAGCAGATTTAGTCGGAAAAGTTGAAGCTGGCATTCCTGAAGATGACCCAAGAAATCCAGGTGTGATTGCAGACAATGTAGGCGATAACGTAGGAGATGTGGCNGGTATGGGTTCAGATATTTTTGAGTCATATTGTGGTTCAATTATAGCTTCAATAGCTTTGGCCTCATCAATGTCTCTNGCAACTGCAGCAACGCTGGGCGGAAACAAGGAAGCNCTAATTTTTATGCCCTTATTATTGGCCACAGTAGGTTTACTTTGTTCAATTATCGGAATTTTAACGGTTAAAGTTATGTCGGCTCAAAACCCTGAGACTGCTCTTCGNTTTGGAACAATTGGGTCAGCTGCATTATTTATAGNGGTTGCATATTTTACCATTCAGATAGCAGGCGCATCTGTAAATGTGTGGTTNTCTGTTTTGGTTGGAGCNCTAGGAGGGATTATTGTNGGCTTAATAACCGAATATTATACAGGTGGNNCCCCAGTGAAAAAAATAGCAGAAGGTGGTGAGACAGGTCCTGCGACTGTGATGATATCAGGACTAGCAACAGGCATGGAATCTGTAGCCATTCCAGTTCTTACGATCGTTGGCATTATTTTTACTGCAAATTATTTTTCTGGCCTATATGGAGTAGGAATGGCTGCCGTGGGCATGTTAAGNACAGTTGGNATAACCATGGCAATAGACGCTTATGGGCCNGTAGCAGATAATGCAGGGGGCATAGCTGAAATGTCAGAGATGGGAGAAGAAACTCGTAAAATTACTGATTCCTTAGATGAGGTAGGAAACACTACAGCGGCTATTGGAAAAGGTTTTGCAATTAGTGCTGCTGCTTTAGCTGCTCTTGCACTTATAAGTGCTTATATAGAAAAAATTGCTTCAAAAAGTGAAAACTTTGTTTTGGCAATTAACGACCCACTAGTCCTAGCCGGAATGTTTTTAGGTGGAATATTTCCTTTTTTAGTAAGTTCATTAACAATGAGAGCTGTTGGAGATGCTGCGTTTGAAATGATTAAAGAAATCCGACGTCAATTTAAAGAAATACCTGGCTTATTAGAAGGCAAAGCTAAACCTGATACTGCTACTTGTGTGGACATCGCAACAAAAGCAGCTTTAAGAAAAATGATTGCTCCTGGGGCGCTTGCTGTTCTCGCTCCTGTGGTGGTAGGCTTTTTAGCTGGACCAAAAGCCTTAGGAGGCATGCTCGGAGGAGCACTAATATGCTGCGTAATGATGGCATTAATGATGTCAAATGCTGGCGGTGCATGGGATAATGCGAAAAAATACGTCGAAAAAGGTAATTTAGGTGGCAAAGGCTCCGATGTTCATAAAGCTGCTGTAGTTGGTGATACTGTAGGGGATCCACTAAAAGACACTTCTGGGCCATCAATGAACATCTTGATTAACGTTATGGCTATAGTTAGCTTGGTTATAGCTCCTCTACTAATCTAATGTTAAATAATATTGAGGGTGCGAAATGAATATTTCATCCGCACCCTCAGTGATCTCTAATTAGATAGCGCTTCTTTAACCTTTTGGGAAACAATATTGAAGTCCACTTGACCTTCAAAGCTTTCTTTCAGTTGGCCCATAACCTTTCCCATGTCACGAATAGAATTAGCACCAATCGATTCTATTGATTTGGAAATAGCTTTTTCTATCTCTTCAACTGTCAATTTTTCAGGTAAAAATTCTTCAATTACTTTTACTTCGGCCCTTTCACCTTCAGCCAGTTCAATTCGACCAGCTTCCTCATACTGTCTTATACTATCAGATCTCTGTTTAATCATCTTTGCCAGTATAGAAAGAATTTCTTTATCAGACACGCCATCAGAACTACTATCATTCCTTAGCGAAATGTCTTTATCCTTGATAGCTGCATTAATTAATCTCAAAGTCGAAACTCTAATTGAATCACGAGACTTCATAGCTTTGCTTAGCTCTTCCCTTAACTTGGTTCTCATTAAATCAATCCTAACAAATAGATAAGCCCAAAATAATTATAGTTATATAATTTATCTTCTCAAGAGCATATTTACGACAAAAATCTTCGGATTTTAAGTTAAAAGATAACAAATTATTTTTCTTTCTTTTTGAAATTCAAACAATAACCTATATAAGTTTTAATTATCATGGAACCAAATCTACAAACGCAAATAAATTCTGCTCGTCTAAAGTTTAGGGATGGGGAAACTATATTTGGAACTGGGTATGGGGCTGAAGGTATTAAAGTAGCTGAACTCTGCTTTAATACGTCAATGACAGGGTATCAAGAAATATTAACTGACCCATCTTACTATAAACAAATTCTAACTTTTACCTTCCCTCACATTGGTAATGTTGGCACAAATTTAGAAGATAGTGAGTCATCTAAGCCGCACGTATCGGGAATTGTAACCAGCTCGATACCAACCAATGATTCTAGTTGGCGCTCGGAAGATTCCTTGATCAATTGGATGATACATAAAAAAGTTATTGGCATCTGCAACGTAGATACCCGAAAAATTACTAAAAAAATTAGGGACCAAGGGGCCCAAGATGTAGCAATAGAACACAGGAAGGACGGAAAATTTCTTGATAAAGAATTATCCGAAAAACTATTGAATTTTCCAGGCTTAAAAGGAATGGATCTTGCTAGAAATGTATCTTGCAGAAAGCCATACAACTTTACTGAGTTGGGTTTTCCATGGATAAAACAAAAAAGTCTAACAGGAAAGAAAGTTGTAGTTATAGATTATGGAATAAAGGCTAATATTCTTAGGAAGTTAGCTTCTCATGGTTTTGAAATAACTGTAGTACCTGCTGATTTTCCTGCAGATGAAATTTTAAAACTTAACCCAAAAGGTATCTTTCTATCGAATGGCCCAGGGGATCCTGCAGCTACCCACAACTACTCTGGACCTATAATCAAGACTATAATTTCACAAAAGAACCTTCCTATCTTTGGAATTTGTTTAGGACATCAACTACTTGGCTTGGCTTTAGGTGCTCAATCAAAAAAAATGCATCACGGTCATCATGGAGCAAATCACCCTGTTAAAGAGTTAAAGTCTGGCAAAGTCATGGTCACCTCCATGAATCACGGGTTCGCTATCGATTCCGAGTCACTTCCAAAAGGTACCATTGAAACGTATAAATCTTTATTTGACGGCTCAAATTGTGGCATAGAAGTGAGTGATCGACCAATTTTTTCTGTTCAATTTCATCCTGAAGCAAGTCCAGGACCTATGGATGCTGACCATTTGTTTCAAAAATTTGCTTCATCAATAGAATAAGAGGGTTAAAATTTCTGATACGGATATCTTAATTTTAGGGTGCGGCCCTGCAGGTCTGGCTGCCGCAGCAGTCTTCACTAAAATGGGGCTATCGGTACATTGTATTGAACGATTGAATAAAGATATTTTTAATAATAGTTTGAATAAGGACAATCGATCCACCGCAATCCTAATGCCTGGAATAGAAATCTTACGTGAGGCAGGAATTTGGAAAAAAATCAGCAAACACAGTGCTCCCTTAAAAATTATGCGCCTAGCTGATGCTGGTGGCGAACAAGGCAAAATTAGATATATAGCAGACTTTAGCTCAAAGGAGGTTAATCAGGATCAATTTGGCTTTAACATTCCTAATTATCTTTTGAAAAAAGAAATGATGACCCATCTTTTTGGATATAAGAACTTTTCTATCGATTATGGGAAAAATTTATCAAAGGTTATCACGAGAAATAAAGAAGCGATAACATTATTTGATGATGGAACAAGAATATCAGCAAAGTTAATCATAGGAGCAGACGGAAGAGATTCTTTTCTCCGAGAAA
The DNA here is from genome assembly GCA_002725175.2 of Paracoccaceae bacterium. Taxonomy (GTDB): domain Bacteria; phylum Pseudomonadota; class Alphaproteobacteria; order Rhodobacterales; family Rhodobacteraceae; genus CACKLF01. The sequence goes on along the minus strand of PBQX02000042.1, from coordinate 94 downwards.
TCAGCAATATAAAGAAGAAAAAATGGTCATATAACCAAAAAGCATTAGCATTTGTTGTAAATCATGAAATACCACATGATCATATCTCAACAGA
>PBQX02000047.1:0-22284 GCA_002725175.2 Paracoccaceae bacterium | reverse complement strand
ATTTTGCAAAAGATACTAATATATCGACAAATAATTATAGTTCAATCTTAGTTGGTTGGGAAAAACTTGCTACATTATCTTTAGACATATCTGGGAATAGTATAAAATTCGCATCGAAATATAATGAAGAGGGTTGGGTTGCAAGAACGAAATTACTTTCCAGATTAGATGATAATTTTACTTGGGACGATGAAGGATTTGATGTATCAGGAGAAAGTCTAATAACCTCTCATGGAGAAAGTGATGATGGTCCATATAGTAATGGACCTTTAGAATTTACTATATCCGGAGTAGAGACTATAGATATTCCTATTCAAATTGGAAATGGTTGGAAAGTTGGAGATTATGAAGAGACATATGTAAAAGTAGAAACAACTGATAATGAGCCAGTTACAACTGGATTTTATGGTGAAAATGATTCTATTAGTAATTTAGACATTTCTGGTGCTTATATTGTTAAAATATATTTACCTACTCCAGATTTAAATGATTCAGGTGAAACATGGGGAGTATATTTTCATGACAAAAATATAACTAGTAATTCATCATTAAATATAACTAATTTAAATGGAATAGTTCTCTATTCAGATAGTAAGCAATTTAAGGGATTTGCTGGACGAATAAGTGCGACTGATGCTCCTTCTATAAGAACCGGTACAAGTCTTAATTCTGCTTTCGAAAATTCGACTTTCCAAGGTCATAGAGATAATGAAACTAATTTGAATCTTTCTAATTGGAATGTTTCTGGAATTACTACTACAAAACAAATGTTTAATGCTACGCCACATTTGGGAAATAATTTTGATGTAATAATTGAAAATTGGGATTTAAATAATTCTGATAGTTGCGAACAAATGTTTCGTCGATCATTTGGTTATGACCCGCCCGACGGCCTTGATAATTATATTCACAAAACAATATCTTTAAACGGATGGAATCTCACAAATTATTTATATGAGATGTTTTATGAAAGCTATTATTTTGATGGAGAATTGAACAATTGGACTATTACAGATCCAACGAATATGCAAAACATGTTTCATGTGTGCCGAAATTTTACTGGCAAAGGTTTATCATCATGGATTGTACAGTCACCACAAGGACTTGAATATAGTATGTACAAAATGTTCCGTAGTTGTATTAGTTTAGGTAATGAACAAGATATTGATATTAGCCAATCATCTAATATAGAAGACCTTCCTGGCAGTTGGGACTATACTTATTGTAGTACTATGGAATTAGCATTCCGAAATACTCCTAATCTTGGTAATAATAGTGAATTTAAAATGAATAATTGTAATTTAGTAAATCTTAAAAATATTTCAAACGAATCGGAAGAAGGTAGCGGGCAGCTTTATCAAACTTTTTTTGATAGTTTTGGACTATGTGAGGGATGTACCCCCTCAGTTGACGTTTACACCAATACTAATACTGAATTAAAAAACTGGAATATTGCACCTTTCGATAAATCAATAGGCGAGGTAACCGAACCGATTATAAGTATGTCAGATTATAACCAAGATGGATATGAAATTAGTGCTTCATCTGAACATTCAGGAAAAGAAGTATATTATGCCTTTAATGACTTAACATCACCAGATACGGACAATTGGGCTAGTGCTGGCGGCACATATTCCGACGGTAGTGGTAGTTATGTTGGTTCAGCAAATCTTGGATCAGATACCACAGGCGGCACAACTATAGATGGTGAATACATAATACTTAATTTGCCAATTAAAAGACAATTAATTAGCTATCTTATAGCGAGACAAACTGGTTACACAAACGGATTCCCAACGGATTGGAATATTTACGGCAGACAAACAAAATCATCGAATTGGGAACTTATAGACGAAAGAACAGGTGAAGCACCAACGGGTTATAGTAGTGGAAGCACCGATAGTGGCGGTAGTGTATACTCTGCAGAAACAACTAATGAATACGAATCTTTTGCTATTGTAATTTCAAAATGCGAAGACAAAGACAATGTGAGAATTGCGGAGCTTAAATTTAATTGCCTTCCTGGGGACTGGGGCATAAGTTTGTGTGATATGTTTGGTACCACTGATAGTACTGGTAGAGAGTCGTACTTTAACGGGGATGTTAGTAATTGGACTATTACAGATCCAACGAATATGACATCTATGTTTCACGACTGCGAAAAATTTAAAGGCAAAGGTTTATCATCATGGGTTGTAAAATCACCAAAAGGACTTGAATATAGTATGAACACAATGTTCCGTAGTTGTATTAGTTTAGGTAATGAACAAGATATTGATATTAGCCAATTCAGATTGGCGTTCGCGGAGCAGCATATATTTTCATATGATGCAACTGGAATGAATCTACCTGTTTATTTAAATTCCTATTTTAATCCATCTACCATTGGAATAACCGGTTCTAAGGATAGAACTATTATTGTGGTTATCAACTGGTACGGAACTACTTATGATGACGGCTCCACGCGAGACGAGGGCGCCGGCGCCATATTTAGCTATGGTAATAAAGATGGGTCTACTGGTTCAGCATTTTCTTTATCCATGAAGGCTAGTGGTGTTCTACATATATGGATTAATAATACCAGTATTACATCAACTATTGTGGTTAGTCCTAATGTTGAAATTATTGTAGCAGTGAGTGTGGATAATAAGAAGGAAGGACATTTTTATATTAAAGGTTTATCCGAAGGAACATGGCAACATGAACAAATAAACTTTTCAAATAATTTGAGTACAGATACAGATAATAATTTCACACTTGGAGATGGTTGGGGTGGAAACCACTTCCGTGGAACAATTGGTACACTAGCAATATATGATTTTGCGGTTACAAGTATAGAAAATATAGAAGACATTGTTATTGATAGAAGCACATCTCCTGCTTCTTATGGTTCGTGGGACTATAGTTATGTTAACAATAGTGAACAATGTTTTCGCAATTGTCAATATCTTGGCAGTGGAGATTCTGTATTTATTATGAATGATTGTAACTTCCAAAATAATGAAGTATTATATGATATGTTCCGTGATTCTTTTCATCATCCTAGTTCTTCTGGTAATGAAGCAAATGTATATATGAATAATTGGACTATTGGGACTAATTATAGTAATGCTGACTCGCATTACGTATCAACGGTATTACCTGGTTCCAAAATTGAATCTATACCCATGGTGATGGAATTAGGGTATTCAAACGATTGGACTATTGAATGGGAACATATGGATACGCTCACCTATATTACTGGCGGTGCCGTCTACGACGATGACGCATCGGATATATTTATTGGTAACGGCACTAATGGACGTTTTTTCGTACGAAGTTGGGATGGCAAATATTATGTGGCTTTAGAAAATTTCTTTGAATTAATCTCACTTAATACCACAGACTATGTTCCCAATAAAAGAAATAAAGTAAGAATTGTCTATTCAAGTGGATATTATTATTATATTATAAATGGTGTTACTCAGTCTGCACAATCCATAGGAGATTGGGGAACACGGTCAGTTACTTCCATACACCTCAATAGAAACCATGAAGACTCCTACGACTCCTCTACACACACTACTAACACAATGTATGCTTTTAGATATTGGGACAGTGTTAACAATCAAAATGGTGATGGTATAAGTCTAAACAATATGTTTAGTGAAAGTCCCTATTTCAATGCAAATATATCAGATTGGAATATAAATTATGTCCGCTACTTTGGTGCGTTAGTTAACAATTCACAACGCTTTAATCAAAATTTAGGAAATTGGACTATTTTCAATAGCGTTGTACCATGGGACGATGATAATAATTCACTTCAACTTAACAGTATGTTTCTCGGCTCGGGAATGTCTGTTGAAAATTACAGTAATACATTATACGGGTGGTCATTACAAGATAGTTATGGACATTCGTTCATTGGATCTGGTGGTATTACCATTGCAAACACTCAATATAATTATTTGGGTTATGATGCACATATTGAACTTAAAAGAAAAGTGGGGGTGTCAATCGGTGATGGTGGTTTTTCTGAATCAAATATACATTTTGAAACACTTACAAATAAGTTCTTTGGGAAAGATGACGGAAATGATAACTTGAAATATATTGGTCAGTTGATAAATGGATCTAATTCTTTTGACATTCATTGCTGGGGTGTACACCCTAGTGACAACACTATAATCATTGCAGCAGATGCAAATAATGGTGACATGTTATTTTGTAGAATTACACAAGAGGGAGTAGATGTTATAACTTCGAGTGGATATATTAGTCCTTGGTCAGGTATCATCGAATCACAAGCCGACCTTCTTACGTATTATGGTAACGCCACAATGAATCACGACGATGATTCAATACCAAGTACTTTCATCAAAAATCCAATCTTTGATCTTTACACTACAAAATATCTTAGTATTTCGGATAACAGAACGGTTTTATCACGAAATATAAGTAACTGGGATACCACAGCCAAGCATCCACCATCAAATCATTACTTAGCATTTGGTACAAATGCTCCATTAAAGTCGTCAACTGTATCTATAAATTCTATTGATTCCGGAATACCTTCTTTACAAGAAGGAGGATTTGTACGCTTTAGAATAGATGAGAGTGGTACTATAGATGGAGACGCAGACCTTGAATTTTATGTAGGGATTTGTAATCAACCAGCAAAACATTGGTTAAATAATGAAAATCTTGGGACATTCAGATATTTACAACTCAAAGCTGATGGAACATCAGCATGTAATATAATGGAATTACAAGCTTGGGTAGGAAATGTTAATATTGCGACAGTTGCAAACGGTGCAGCTGAAGCCTATTGGAAAAATTATGAAAATTTAGCTTTATCTCAAGACAATATGACTTGGACGGGCTCAGGTAGTTATCATTATGCTAGTTTGGCTAACAATAATCTTATGGGTACAGAGCCAAGTGTCTCTTCAACATATCCGTTTGCTCATAGTCACGACGGCTACTTGAACATTAGTATGTTAATAGATTTACAAAATGATTATAAAATATCTGATTTACAGGCAATTGTTGTATATAACAGAAATCAAGACTCTGGTGGAAGCTCCGCACAAAGAATTGAAGGATTCAAACCACAACTATTAGACAGTAATATGAACATTGTATATGATGGAAACTCTTTTACAGGAGGCAATGCTTATCATCGTGTAAACGGTCCAGCATGGTGGACCGTTTCGAGTAGTCTTCTAACAGATAATGAGAATGATTTTGCAACAAAAATAATAAATCTAAGCAGCGACAATTGGACTAATACAACTGTTTATGAATTTTATGATGCAGCTTATGTACCTATTTTTGCTGGTTATCCAAATACTGGTAATTTCTGGATAAATAATCCTTTTGGTACAAGTAATGGTGGCATTGGACAAAGAACAAATAATGACGCCAAAGATTCCAATATCCATCAGTGGGCATTAGATTCTGATAATAACGTAATTTTAACTGACCGCAGCCTCGACTTCGTGGACCAGTCCTTGAGCGGCGACCCTGCTACCCGTTTTATTAAAATCACACAAACAGGCATATTAGTATTATTAGAAGATAGTGACGGGACATTGCGTAATGGTAAAGTTATTAGTGGAAATGACATTACATATTCTAGTCGCGCAGAATTAATAAATGCATTTTATGATGATGCGGTGTTTAGTACTGCAAATTACTCATTTGTAAAAGATGATTTATTTTATGAAACAACAATGAATTTAGAATATATATTTACAAATCCAAATTTTGAAGTATTTGCATTTAATGATGGAAATAGTAGCTTCCACGGTCGAATAATACAGTCGCAGAATATTGTATTTGATATACTATCCACAAGTAGTGTTCAAAAAAATGGTGAAAATACTGACTTGTACAGTGTGTCCACTTGGAAATATTTCACAATTTTAAGTATAGAACCGACTGATACTAGCGAATACATCATTGAATGGGAAGATGACCCCGTCTCAGCTCAACATGGTGGTTATTTCTTAAATCATGGCCCTGACCAAGATGACGGCACCGGGATTTCGGACACGAACTTGAGGGCCCAGGTATTGTGGCATTGGAACACCGATCCCCAAACTCCAGATAAGGGATGGTTCGTAGTAAATAGTAATGAATATGTTTTTTATTCGGGCGGCAGAAGTGATGCCGATCAATCAACAGTAGCAGTCTATGATAAATTTAGGACTAAACATACAATGAAATTTAAAATTTATGATAACACAAATTGGCAAATGACTTATGTTATTGATGGTTCAGATGTGTCTTTTATTATACCTACAATTAACAATTTTACAATTAACGATAAAGATTCAATTCAATTACGATATTACTTCGACTCCTCCACGCACACATCGCCTCACAAAATAACAGTTAACAACTCCCAAGAAAAACTAAGACAAACCACTGATGATGCAACTTATCCACTTTTTAATAGTGATATCAAATTATCATGGAGTGATGAGAATGATATAATACAATATGAATATCATAGAACCGATTCTACTGAATTTCCACCATTTACTTGGCCTTACGACGACGCGACGACCCTGGGCAACGAAGACACTTATGGTACTAATACATATGGTGGATATGAATTAACTACTTCTGGTGTGGAACCACTGAAACAATATCTTTTATATCAAGGAGCTGGAAGTAGCGACCCTAATATATTTCTGCCTTTAGCCCCATATAATGCCGATGGAACATATCCAGGTAGTGCACAACTATCAGCTAATTCTGATAGTGATGGTAATGATATACCACTTGGTGAATGGCACAAGATACACATGCCAAACCCAATAATATTAAACACTGTAAATATAGCTGCTCGATATTATAACTGGGGTAGGCCTCGTAAATGGTCTATTTACGGTAGTAACGATGATTCAACATGGACATTATTACTATTTAAGTCAAACGATAAGCCCAGTTCGGGCGGCGGCACAGACTATGCTGTAGATTCAACACTTGAATTTGAATATTTTGCAATTGTGGTTGAAGAAAACGATAATTATGATTTTCTTAACATTGCCGCTCTATCGTGGTTTGGACAAGAGGTTAAAACTATTACAAAACACATTCAAAGCAATATTAGTAACGAAAAGTATTTGTTTGGATTTTTAAAGAATCGCTTTTCAAATGCGGAAATAAAAGTATATGGTGATACTAACACATCATATTTGGCAGCGTCCGTATTAAATAAACCACCAATAGAATTTATTTTAACACCCAATGAATCTTTTTCTATTGACTTCTTTGTAAGATTGAATGAAATGGATACTCTGATGAGCAACGGTGACACGAGCGATCCAAAAAATTATTACATAATTACCAAAACCCAAGCCACTTCTGGTACTAATATCAACCAGCTTTATTATGATGTAAACTACGTCTACCATGACAGATTTGTTTTCGATCAAGAACTAGAAGATCAATTTCAAATGACAACCGGAGTATCTACAACTATAGGTGAATGGACTCATATTGCAATGACATTTGATGCTACAAATAATCAATTAAAAGCATTTTTTAATGGTACTGAGTTTGTAAACACCGACTTTTCATCTGTTAATACATCTCAATGGGCTACATTCGAATTACCCGGGTTTCAACGTGGTCCAGATGGCCCTGGGGCAGACATAGATTACGTTTATAATTTTTATCCAAATAAAATTTTGACTCAAATTGAAGTTAATGACCTTCAAGGTAAAACTCAAGATAACATATCTACAATATTCAATTATTATAATTAGACATCCGCAAGCAGCCTGTTAAAGCTGCAGGTGATGTCAATTTTATATATATTCTATAATTAATAATGATTGAACTGTTACTAGTGGTTTTAATAGCTGTTATATCTGTATCTGTATACACATATGCGTATTATATTCTTAAATTTAGAGATGATACAAAACATTGCCCTCCATGTGAACCATGCCCACTTCCAGTTCCATGTCCAACAGGCGCGCAGCGCGCACAGGCGTCACCTCCTCCCACATCAGAGGTGCTTGCGGCCGTCGCGGCATCCGGCGACGACACCGACGCTGACGCTGCACCACAGCCAAATGATAATGAACCCACGCCATGTCCCGCAAATTGGGATCCTGTTTGTGCTGAAGGAATAACATATGGAAATTCTTGTAAAGCAACTCAAGCGGGTAATAACACTTGGAAACAGGGTAAATGTCAACCGCATCACGGGAGCGACAGTGTGGACATCGCACTTTCTCCTCCGGAGTCTGGAACAAGCGCGGACGCGCCATCGGCATCAGATGAACAAGACAATTATAATAGCAACTCCGATGTGGGATATGGCGATGATTCTGATGCTGGAATTGGTCATTCAAAAAAACAATGTAGAATAATGTGTAATGAATGTAGAGCAAGAAAATATGATCACTGCGATGAAGCATATGGCGAAGAATGCAAAAAATGTAATGAATTAAAAGAATTAAATGATACACCTATTAATTCTGATAAATCCTGTATTGATAAAATAAATAATATATGGAGAGACAATCTAGGTTGGGTACCATCCGAAGGAGTTTTAGACCACCAATTACAATATTGTAAATCACCTGAAATTTCTGACAGACAGTTAGAGATAGCACTTGTGCAAAGATTTGAAAGAATGAAAAGAGGTGAAGAAGTTAATTGGACAACAATCCAAAACGATGATAATTAAAATATATTAAAAAGATGGTTGACCCGTTTTCATTTCGCAAACTACTGGACTAAAAACATTTTTTAAAGTCATTTGTGAATTAACACTTTCTGGTGATGTTGTGTTATATATAATATTAGATACAATAAAGAAAACACCTGCGTAATATAGAGGATGCCTTTTTTTCTCTGGAAAGTTAATTTTTTGATAGTATATAAATATTAGAACAGCAAAAAGTCCCGCTAGAACTGCATATATGAAAGATGAAGAGACTTGTGCATCCATTATGTTATATAATACATATTATTTTTAGTATCATTGTAATACATCTCCAAACTTAGCTTCTTATAAGGTCACACATTTTCTTTCCAAAATAATCCTTCTTCTTTATCCACCAGTCTAAGCATTTTTTTTGAAGAATATCTAAATCATCATCAGATATATTTTCAATAAAACTTTTCATATCATCCCATTCATAAAATGATGGAAGAGGATATGAAGAATCTTCGAACAAAAGCGAATAATAATCATCAAAACCAAATCTTAAAGCCTTTAATTCACCTTTTCTGTACTTTTTTATTAAAGGTATTGCACCAGATTCTAATGCCTCAGCATATCTAGCTCCTTCAACATGAGCATTTCCACAACTACATGGTACGAATTTTGCTATTCTAAGAAATTTTTTCGTATTATTTCCAATATTATTCATTGAACCTCCCCAGCCCCCAGAATTATAATAATAACAAGGTTCTATTAATTTTAAACTATTTATCATTTGTTGTCTATCAAGTTTGATCTGACCAAACCATACCCATTTATATTTACGTTGTGAAGCCGTCTGCGTGGGTGTATTGCTGCGCATACCACTTATATATCCCATTGGAACTACTAGTATCGATTTAGAATGCTTATTTAAATTTTTATTTCCAAAACGAATGATATTTTTAAACAAAGAATATAATTTATTCCTATCGGAATCACATGGTCTATCAAAACCTTCATCTCCAAAGTGTATTAATATGCATTGATTAAACTTAGGATAATAATCTAATTTCTTTATTTCTGTAAAAAAACTATTCAAAGTTCTCAAAGTATTTATTGTTGCAAGAATTACCAGTCTGTAATTGTTATTTTCAATTAAACTTCTCAAATCATAATTATTAATATTCTTATTGTCTATATGAATTACATCATTTAAACAACCTCTTGTTATATACTCATCTATCATTTCAAATTCTATACAAGAACCCAGNNAAGNNGTATCNNNATTTAACCATAAGAATACATACTTCATATATATAATATTTATNTTAAGTTTAANCCAATANNAATTCGTTTCTTANTNATANTGTATTTAAAAATANAAGTAGTANATTAATTATTATGGAAATAAAAAAAACTTTTTTNATAAATCTAAANCGNCGGNNNGATAGACTATTNNACTTCAANAAANATATNCTCAATAAATTAGACATTGACAACANCAANTTTGAAGTNATAGATGCAGTTGATGGTAGAAATATTCAATATACTGATGAAATGNTATCAACAATAAACNCGTGGAATATTGTTAATAAAAAACCTAAGANTTTTGGTGTTATTGGTTGCTGTTTATCTCATTTAAATATATATAAAAAACTTGATTATTCAGACAATGATATATACCTTATTTTTGAAGATGATGTTATGTTTGCAAAAAACATAGATAATCCAATAAAATATATATGTAATCTCACATTTCCAAATGACTGGGGAATTATATATCTAAATGGAGATTTCCGAAATCGATCCGCTAAGAGCAGAGATGCAGCCCCGAAACCAGTATCTTTCCCTTCATCTGTCATGTTTACAGCAGAATCATATTTAATAAAAGGATCTTGTGCAAAAGAGTTATTAGATTTTAATATTAAATTCGGGCTCGGAGCAATTGATGCTCACATGGAAATATATTTTAGAAATTCAAATTTTAAGCAATATAGTATTGATCCACCTATTTTTAAACAAAATTCAAATCTAAACACTGATATACAAAGAATAGATTATTTGCCTATATTCAAAAAATGTCATGGTTTTGTAATTAATTTAAAAAGAAGACCCGATAGACTCGCTAAATTTAAGTTAAATTATAAAGAAACTGATGTAGTAGATTTACATACAAAAAAAGCAGTAGATGGCAAAGGTGATGACACCCGCATCGCGTCGATGGCACCCAGAGTAAGGTTAAGTAAGGGTGAGATTGGATGCTTTTTATCACATTATGAAATATGGAAATATATGACTAAAATAGGACTTCCATTTTGTATTATTTATGAAGATGATGTTCAGTTTACTGATAATTATAATTTTAAACTTAACAAACTTCTAAAAAATTTACCAACGGATTTTCACGTTTGTTATATTGGTGGTCGTTTTAAAAAAAATCATGTTAGCAAAGATGTTATAAATGTATCTGAAAATATTGTTAAACATNAAAATGTATACCCAATAAAAAATGGCGCTGATCTTGACAGAACGGCTCATGCATATATTATATCACTTCAAGCAGCACGTAACCTTTGTTCAGAGTTCGAAGAAAATTTTAATCCGGACATTCTTCCTCCACTAGACCATTTTATAATTAAATATCTCTTAACAAATGATTTTGATATATTAAATTCTCAACCATTGCTTTGTTGGTCTGAACTCAATGGAGACTCAGATATAAGAGATAAAAGAGGTATACCCCTTAGACACTAATTTTTCCGCCATTATTAAAGTAATAAATGCTAATACTCAGTGTAAAAACCAAAATAATAAAATATTTGAAGTGTGTGTCTCGTAACCGAATAAACTTATCCAAAAATTGATATAAGTAGCCATTGTGTTTTTTAACACCTCTTAATTTACATTCCCAATAACTAATTGTACATTTATCATAATTGAATACCATTTTAAAAACTATAAAATACAAAAATACAATATACCATTGAGGTATTTTTTTAAATAAAGATAGAAATATACCAAAAATCATATAAAATAATACTATTACATCGGGTAAAATATTCATTATATTTTAGAATAAAATAATTATTAATCAACTTGTTCCATCGATTCGTTTTCGTCCACCACCGGCAATTGAACGCCATCGGTGAGTGCGTCTTCTAATGGTGGTAAATCACTCATCTCATCATCAGGATTGTCATCATCATCATCAATTGACAGACCCAATTTAATAAGCTTCTGAATTCTATTTGCAAAATCAACCGGTTTATCTAGAGAAAATCCCGAATACAAAACAGATGTATCATAAAGTAACCATATTAGATCTTTAACTGTTTTATCTGGTGTTTCAGATTCAACTCTTTCTACCAGGTTACAGATAATGGGATTCTTAGGATTAATTTCCATTGTTTTTTTAGCAGATGATGGCTGTTTCGTTGAAGCAGCATTTCTCCCAAACGCTTGAGCCTTTTGAATTCTCTCCATATTAGCCGAAACTCCNTATTGAGGTGTCACTAATACACAAGCAGATTCAGTAAGCCTAGGACTTACTATAACTTTTGAAACTTTGTCACCAAGTGTTTCTTTAATTAATGTACATAATTTCTCTGTTTTTTGTTTATCCTCTTCAAATTTTGTCTTGTCTTCTTCGCTATCATCAATTTTCAATCCTTCTCTGGTAGCTGAAATTAGTTTCTTTCCACCAAAATCTTTTAATTGTTGTACAACAAATTCATCTATAGCGTTTGTCATATAAACAATTTCATAACCCTTACTTTTAAGGGTCTCTAATGACGGTGAATTCTCTATGTGTTCTATAGATTCTCCAGTTATATAATAAATTCCAGGCTGATCATCTTTCATTCTACCAACGTAGTCATGCAATGAAGTCATTACATCACCCGACTTAGATGTATAATATCTTAATAATTTTGCAAATTTAGCTCTATTAACTGAATCTTCGTATACACCATGTTTAATATTGTTTGCAAAAGCATCATAAAAGGTTTTATATTCATCATCATTTTCACATATTTCGTTAAATAATTCCAATGACTTTTTAATCAAATTCTTTTTCATAACATTAAGAATTTTATTTTGCTGCAATGTTTCTCTAGAAATATTTAGAGGTAAATCTTCAGAATCCACAATACCTCTTACAAAATTTAAATATTCCGGCATTAGTTCCTTACAGTTATCCATTATAAATATACGGCGTACATATAATTTTATAGCGTTGAATTTTTTTTCAGCTCCCGATTGAAACATATCTGATGGGGGACGTTTGGGAACAAATAATACCGACTTAAAATCTAACTGACCTTCTACAGAAAAATGCTTAACAGCTAAATGTCCATCCCAATCATTTGTTAGAGATTTATAAAATGAAGTATATTCATCATTTGTTACTTCATCTGGCTTTTTCATCCAAATTGGCTTTAAAGAATTTAAATGTTTCCATTCTTGTGTTACTTCTTTTATTTTTTTTGTTTTTTTCTCTTTTTTTGTCTCTTCTTCAGAAACGTCCTCGACTTTTGGGGCATCGTCATCATCATCATCATCATCAACCTCTTCTTCCGCTTCACTATCCGTAACTTCCTTCTCTGTAACTTTTTCTACATGCAATTTAATAGGAAAATTTGCAAATTCTGAATGTTTTTTAATAAGATCTGTGAGTCTCTTCTCGTTTAAATATTCGTGCATGTCATCCTTAAGATGCAATACCATTTTAGTTCCTCTAGTCAACTTTTCAGAATTTTCTGAATCTTTTTCTATTGTAAATGATCCCCCAGCTGTTGAAATCCAAGTATATTGTTCATCTTTACTATTTTTTGAAGTTACAACAACTTTAGAAGCTACCAAATAAGCAGAATAAAAACCAACACCAAATTGACCAATCATAGAAATATCTGCTCCCGATTGAAGTGATTCCATAAAAGCTTTGGTTCCAGATTTAGCAATTGTTCCGAGATTATTAATCAAATCTTCTTTAGTCATTCCTATTCCAGTATCAGTAATAGTTAATGTTTTATCTGTTTTATTAGGTATAATTTGTATTTCTAAATTCGGTTCATTTTCTAAAATAGAGGCATCTGTAAGAGACTGATATCTTATTTTATCTAAAGCATCCGAAGAATTAGAAACGAGTTCTCTTAAAAAAATCTCCTTATTCGAATAAAATGTATTGATTATTAAAGATAATAATTGATTTATATCAGCTGAAAAAGCAAATGTTTCTGCATTTGTTTTCAAATCCGACGCGTTCGCAGTATTTATTACGACATCTTCTATGTTAGCATCGGTCATTGTTAGTACTAATATTAATTCACTATTACTTTATATTTTTTTTTGTCATTCTTATTTGCTGCATAAGGTAGCGTCGAAGTGATTCAATACTTGGTGGTGCATATTTATACTCACCGGTATTCACATCTCTAGATATTCTTTGTAAAGGAAATGGTCCTAACTTATTAATATCTCTTATTTTGGTTAATAATTCATTCATTATTAATTACTATAATTATTATCTTAAATCGACATTAATTTTATAAACTGTAAATCAGTTCATTTTTTTGTATTTTGGGAAATGCCCATCTCTGCTGTTGTTTTTTTTTAACATGAAATTCTATATCATGTGACTGAAATCTTAAACTAAGATATGCTATTAGTGATTGAATAATATCATCATCTATATTGTAATTATCAATTACAATTTCAAACCATGAATCCTGTGAATCAACAGTCAAAGATATTATTCTTCTAAATTGGAATGAACATAGTTTTTCAGTTATTGTTTTTACAATCTCAGAATCATCTTTACTATTGTATTTTGATAATGTGAATTTAACAATACACATTATTATAAAAGATAAAAAATATTGAAACATTATACGCAATTTAATCAACCATTGAAACACTATTATCACCATAATAATCAGAATCAGAATCCGACTCGGAGTCCGAGTCCGAGGCCAACTCGGCCTCATCGCTAATAACTTCTGATACGAACCGTATATCATTTACAATTTCATTTGCTCCTGCGTTAAAAACAAATCTTTCTTCATTATTAGAAGAATCATAAATCATACCTGAAGATACTCTATCTTCCCATCGAGAAGTTAAACTGGGATAACTAATAGATGGTTGGCGAGATATGCCCATTATTCTATTAAGTCTATTCAATGCACTTGAAAATCTGTTAACACTAAATGGTGAAACTGATTCCATCTGATCTGGCGCTGCGTGCTGCGCAAATGGTGAAACTAATTCCATCTGATCTGGGTTACTAATAGAATTTAAATATAGAGTAATCTTTGCATTATTTGTATTCTTATCCTTTGTTGAAAAGTCAGGCCCACACGCTGCATATATCCAAGGATGAATTTCCCAAAACTTTATAATATTTTTAATGTGTTTAGTCAGTCCTCTTTTTTGATTAGGACTTCTATAAATATCTTCACTCTGTGATTCAAATATAATAAATTGTGTAAAGAATTTTCTAAGAATACTAATATCTATTGTATCAAGACCTATGTATTTAAAATGTTTAAAAAAAAATGGTCCAATAACATATTTACGAAAGCATAAATCACATTCTCTCCTAAATTCTTTCTCAGAATAATTTATAATATCTTCTCTTAAAGCATTTGATTGCAAATAACTTAAATAGATAGATTTAAAATCGTTCGTATTAAAATCCAATTTAGCAAATTCTCTTAAAATCCAGTGCATTTGTTGGTTTTCATAAGATTTAATATATAAATTATACAATTGGGTTTTATTAAGAATTGAATTTGTATATGGATTTTTTATAGGTAGAATTGATGGATGCCGGTATCTACAATTATGTATACTAGTATTTATCATATTGCGTACATCGGATTTTCCAAATCTATAAATATTATTGTTTTCAATTATATATGGGTAATCAATATTATCATCCAATGGTTCCATTAATAAATCTATATCGTTCATTTTAACTAATCCCCTCTTTTTATAAATATATTGTTTAAATAATTTGCTAATTAAATATCGTCGATATAGGATTTTCTGAATATTATTTACAACTATTTCCATTGATGGCTTATTTAGAAATCTATTTCTATATACATGTCTATATAGACTATTAAAATAATCATCTTGAGAACTAAGAAACGTAATTATAATATCACTAATATAATCTTCCACTCTATAAGCCCAAAAACGAAGATTTATTTTCATTCATTAACGTTAATTTAATATATACTTAATATGTTTAAAATTTAAGAATAAAAAAAACCAAAAAAATGATTATGGGTTTATTAATCTATTTAAAGAAAAAAACAAATAAGTATATTATCATGGCAACTGAAACCAACAACAACAACATTCCTACACGTATTTTGAATGATCGTAAATACGTATTGTCGCATATTGCAATGGATATGGACGCAATGAGTCCCGAAGACTTCTATAATCATATGAAAACGCATATTGGTAATTATCAAAAAATTCCAGTGTTTAAAAACTCTAAGACAAAGCTTATTAGTCTTCAAAGTATTAGCGGGTGGGGGGTTTATGTTAATAATGAAATTGCAAGATTCCATTCTAATTCTGGAAACACAAATTCTAAAAAATTGGATTTTAAGACATTGATTTCAATTCGGAAAGACGCTAGTAGAAAATGGTCATCAATGACCAAAGAAGAAATAGAAGTATATAAACAAAAAGCAGTTAAAATGAATGAAAAATATTTAGTAGATTGGCGGCAAAAATACAATGATAAAACTTATGATAAGTTTGTCATTTGTGACGAACTAAAAAATCTTGAAAATATAAAGAAAATGAAGAGAAAGCAACTTTTGCATTATATGGGATGTATTGGTAAAGGAAGCGACGTAAACAAGAACATCAAAAATTCAAAAATGATTGAACAATTATCATCTTATTTAAAAACAAAGTTTGATTAATATTTTATGATATTTTGTGATGATATATGGAAAGAAATAAAAATGTTTCTCTTTAGAAAATATTTGTGGAATATTAGAGAAATAATGTTCTTTAACCGTTGTCTTTATGACATAAAAAATCAAAACGATTACTATAAACAGCCTCTAATATACATATCTTCACACGAAAATTATTCAAGAGTATTAAAAATATATGAAACAATACATTGGAAAACGATTGGTGATTTAATGATTGTAACATACATTTATTTGCCAAATGTACAAAACGCTGAAGAATATATTTATTATACATATTATCCATCACTTAAATATGATATGACTGTTTGTTAATTTTTTTTTAATGGCCATAACTTTGAAACATTATCCCAACCAACTTCTTTACCACACATATTATTCCGAATTCTTTCAATTTCTTCTGGTTTAGATAACAAATCTTTAATATAAAAGGCAACTTTCTGATGGTCAAGATAAGTACCAGGATCACCGGGTAGTTTTAACCCTTCTCTTTCTCCAAATACATTATAATTACTAATTATAGGTATACAACCAGCACTAGCACTTTCTCTAATTGATATACAATCTGTTTCAGCCGTTGTTTTTGAATAATATAGATGAAATGATGCGGTCTGTTTTTCTTTTATAATTACATCAACGCTTTGACGACCATGGTCTACAACACCAGGTTGTTTCAACAATTGATTCATTTGTTTTTTAAAATCTTCTTCCGTAACGTTATCCATTCCATAATAAACATGGAATGTAGCACGAGGTTCATGTCTCTTAATTATTGGCCACATCCAGGCTAATATTTGCATTAATCCTCTTTTATAACATGAACACCAGCAAAAACGATATAAATCTCTTTGTGGATCATTTTGTTTAAACACAAAATCATCTACACGGACGCCATTTTTTATAGCTAACATTTTGCTATTTAGATCATATGCTTTATGCTGAGCACACAAAATATTAGAGTGAAAATCACTTCGTACTATAATTTTATTTACTTTATCTAAATTGTCTAGACAACTTTCCGTTAGTGGAATACTATCATGTAAATCTAAGTATAAATAATCAGCACTAATCGGCCATGATATTATTGGATGGATACCATATCTTCTCCATAATATTAAATACTTATAATGTGTAGAGCATTTAAAATTTGAAAAATTTAAATAAATTCCTTTACCTTCGGCAACACTTCGTTCTGTAACATCTTCGGAAAATTCTCCATATACCGCAACACTATAGCCAAGATTTGACCATGCCTCTACTAAATGCTTTACAGCTTGTTCAGAACCACCCAATTTTTTATCATATGGTGACCATATTGGAGCTCCTAATCCTAAATAATAAACAATATCATACTCAGAAATAGTAGAATCACTATAATTTAACGCTTGTTGATATTTGTCTAATATTTTCTGTGGAACAAATTTATTTGGATATGAAGAAATTTTTGTTACATTTTTTTTGTCTGGTGCCATCCATTCAGCCCGTACAAGTAAATGTCTTTTGCTATATGTATTATTAAAATGAACCATTTGAATTATCGTATGTATAGGATCAAGTTGAATTAAAGGAACTTTATAATCCTTCAAAAAGGACCGTTCCTCCGCGTGTTTTTTTGTAGAATCATATAAAGCACCAGATTCAATATACGATTTCTTATATGCAAAAGAATTATTAACGCTATGATTTGGACCAAATCGCTTAAATTGAAATAATAGTTTTAAATCGGTTTCATATATTATATGGGCAGAACATCCAGCAACTTCTTTAGAACTTTTACGTAAAGAACACACGGCATGCTCAACTCTTTTAGGAGGGTAATAATCATCGTCGTCCATACACACTATATAATCACCATTCGCAATAATATTTGTTATATTTCTTAAATATCCAATTGCTTCATAATCATCTACAACTGGCCATCCTTCAGAAATAGCAGATTCACTAGTAACATATTTACCATCTATTTTAATTGTTTTGGGAATTACAGATTGCAAAGTCTGTATAAAAGAATCAAAATCCTCTTTACACCAATCTTTATCAGCAGATATAATAACCCATTGATGAATTCTAGATATATATGTTTGTTTCTGTATACATTCTGCTAATATAAACAAACAAGATTGTCTTGATTTAACTGTTGGTGTCAATATAGAAATTGTTTCATTTATTGCACTCAAAGCCTTTCTAGCTTTTTTTCCCTTATTTTTTTTAACCATATTCTATATTAAACACTTAATTTTATATAATTAAGACGCGACTAGATTTTTATTTAATAATTCCATTAATTTAGGCCCGCTAATTGTTTCATGTACTATAAGCTCTTCTGATATTCTATCTAATAGCTTTTTGTTTGTAGTCAAAATATTTTTGCATTTATTATAAGCTTCTTTTACCAAACTTGATATTTCCATGTCAATAAAATTTTCCGTTTTTGGTGATAATCTACTATTATACATCGTCTCACTTGGATCATTTGATTCCCATGCTACAGGAAAGCTATCGATATTTGTTTGATTTGTAAATCCTAACTGCGTCACCATTTTCCTAGCTAAAGTTCTAACTTGTTGTAAATCTGCAGAAGCACCCGATGTGATTTCCTCTTCTCCAAATTGAATTTCTTCTGCAACGCGACCCCCTAATGCTACCATAAGCTGCTCTTTTAAATATTTTTGACTATATAAACCACTTTCAATTCTTTCCTCCGAGGGCGTGAACAATGTAAACCCACCCGCACCATTTGATCTTGGAATAATAGTAACTTTAGCAACTTTATCATATGATGGCGTAAGAGCAGCCATCAGAGCATGTCCAGCTTCATGATATGCTACAATCTCTTTGCGAACATTTGAACCAATTGGTTTAGGCTGGCCAACTGTTATTCTATCAATAGCGAAATCTATTTGTTCTGAACCAATAGTGTTTTTTCCATTACGAGCAGCTATAATCGCAGCCTCATTCAATAAATTTTTCAAAGATGCTCCAGAAAATCCAATTGTATTTGCTGCAATATCATTTAAATCTACATCAATATCAAGAGGCTTATCTCTAGAATGAACTTTTAAAATCTCATATCTACCATTTTTATCAGGAAGGTTTACTGGAACCTTTCTATCAAATCGACCTGGTCTTAGTAAAGCTTGGTCAAGAATATCAACTCTATTTGTCGCAGCCAGTACTATTATTCCAGTATTACCCATAAATCCATCCATTTCAGATAAAATTTGATTCAATGTTTGTTCTCGCTCATCATTACTTCCAGGACCACCGCGGCCGCGACTACGACCAATTGAATCAATTTCATCAATAAATATTATGCATGGTGAATTTTTTTTTGCGTCGGCAAATAATTTTCTAACACGGGAAGCACCCATACCAACATATATTTCTACAAATTCAGAACCAGATGTTGATATAAAAGGTACCTTTGCTTCACCAGCAACCGCTTTTGCCAATAAAGTTTTTCCCGTTCCAGGAGGACCATCTAATAAAACACCTTTAGGGCATAAAGCACCTACCTGACTAAACTTCTCTGGATTTTTCAAAAACTCAACAACCTCTTGTAACTCCATTTTAGAATCGTCGCAACCAGCTACATCGTCAAATGTAACACCCGTCTCAGGAAGTAAATTCACATTGTGTGTTCCGCCCCCTATACCACCATTAAATAATCCACCACCAGGGCTTCCATTACCATCAAATCTATTCATTCCCCTAACCATAGCTATTACATAAAACAACAATAATGAAGGAATTAATATACTGCCAATTGCACCTAAAACATTGCTAATACCCTGGTATTGCTTTTTCTGAACCGCAAATCGTATATTATTTTTAAGGAATACGCTTTCAATATTAGTTATATCAGTTGGTAATACATCAATAGTATGTCTATTATTATTAATATCCATAACATCAATAAAAGTACCATCATTTGCAATAGCTGCAACGACCACTTTATTCCTTTCAACATTTTGATATAAATCAGATAAAGACCAATACTCCTTATTAACTCTGGCTTCAACTAACGCTTCCGTTTCATCTTTATTATCATCAATCGATTTCTTATTAGAATACATTTCTCCAGCCCATTTCCAACGAGGCTTGCGCAAATTTGTCTGCATTCTAACTCGAGGCTTAATAAAACACTCGCCAGTGTTTATGCACAAAATATAAAATATAGAATATTTAAACATTTATTAGTATTATCATTTCTAATTCTTAAATGGATATCGGCGCACTTTAAAAAATATTTTAAATTATATAAAAATTGATTTATAGTTTTCTCTAAAATATGAGATGTTTTTATGATATATGACTTAACATCTTGGAAAAATATAGAAATATTTGCAAATCAAAATAATTTGTTTGATAGTAACACATATTGGTTATTAGACATAGATGATACATTAATAGAAACTACCCAATATATCGGCTCAACACAATGGTTTGACTCGGAAATTAAACATAATCCAGGCAATGAACACATTATTATAAATATATGGATTAATATGGTAAAATATTTGAAATTCAAACTAATTGATTCTAATATTCCCAATATTTTAAATAAAATAAAAGGAAATATTAGAGCAATAACATCTCGAAGTGCTTTTGTAAAAGATGAGACTTATGAGACATTACGTGAATTAGAACTACATAAAATCAAAAACATACAATTTTGTGGTTCAAATAAAAAGTGTAATATGGTGAATATTGAAAACAATATGAATTATGTTTTCATTGATGACAAATATTCACATATAAGGTCTATGAATACTAAATTTCCAAATATATATTGCATTTGGTTTAATACAAAATAATTCAGAAAAATGAACATTGCTTTATGCAGCGATGATTACCACACAATATCAAAAATATCAATTATGAAATACACAATATTTAGTATTTTATCCATTGTTAATGGTTTTACAGCAAGCAACAATGCTATCAGACGCAATAAATTAATTAAAGACAATATTGGATTAGTACATTATATAGCAAATCGTTATAGAACCGCACAAAGACATGAAAATGACTTAATACAGGAAGGTATGTATGGACTCTGCGTTGCAGCTGATAAATTTGATCCTGATAGGAACGTAAAATTTTCAACATATTCTACTTATTGGATTAGAGGTTGTATTTTGAGACATATTTATAAAGACGACCTAATCAGAATTCCCGAACACAGGAAAGGAGAGCATGAACACGTAATTGAATATATTGACGATAAAGCATTTGAAACGCTATCGTATAATGATAATACCAATATAATGGAAACAGTAACGCTTTCTGATATTGAAAAGCAATTGATATATTTACGATTTGAATTAAAACTGTCATATTCAACGATTTCAAAAAAATATGGAATTTCAAAATACCGAGTTGGAAAAATTTATGATAGATTGTTAAATAAGATACGTAAACAAATCCCTATTGAATAATAATTAATGGATTTCAAAACTAGATTGACTCGTTATTATAAATTAAATGCCCCCCAAAAGCTCGGAGACGTTGATAAATTGGTTCAAAAATATTCATCAAAGGAGAAGGAATTGTTTCGACAGTTGACCTTTAAATATGGCCCCGAAGTAAAGCTATCCGACGCAGAAAGAAGAGCTATTCAGGCACGAACAGCTAAAGCACCAATAGTTAAAGCTCCCAAACAGT
>PBQX02000107.1:0-6095 GCA_002725175.2 Paracoccaceae bacterium | reverse complement strand
CCTTCAACAAGCTCAGCATATGTGGATGCTAATAATTTTACGGATTCAAGACCCAGGCTTTCAGCCGCAAGTTCTGAAGACCTTGCAAGCAAATAATCTCCTGCGAGTATAGATAAAGTTGAGTTCCATTTTACATTAGCACTTTGAACACTTCTTCTAGTCTCGGCTTCATCGATAACATCATCATGGTATAAGCTTCCTAAGTGAATCAATTCGACAGCCACAGCCGCATCTATTATTTTTTTACTATCACCATTACCCAACTCTCCGGCCAATAATGTACAGATTGGTCTGAATCTTTTTCCACCGGCTTTTATTAAATATTGCGAGATATCGTTTAAATAAGAATCTTTGGAACCACTGATTTCATACAATCTTTTTTCAAAACTATCTAAATTAACCCACAATTCATCAATAGGGATAATTTCTTTAAGTTTATTTGAGTTCATATATACAAGAATAAGAGATTTCAATAAATAGTTGGAATTTTGATTTAGATGTATAAACAAAGTCTTATTAATATAGTGATATGTTTGAGAGATTTACTGATAGAGCACGTAGAGTGGTTGTACTTGCACAAGAAGAGGCAAGACGTCTAAATCACAACTATATTGGCACAGAACATATTTTACTTGGACTTATCCAAGAAGGAGAAGGTCATGCAGCCAAAGCACTTGAAGAACTAAATATTAACATTGAGAGTGTAAGGTCTGAAGTTGTTGAAATTATAGGAGAAGGACAGCAGTCTCCAAGTGGGCATATTCCGTTTACACCAAGAGCAAAAAAAGTATTAGAACTTTCACTTAGAGAAGCACTTCAATTAGGTCACAACTATATTGGCACAGAACATATTTTATTAGGTCTAATTAGAGAAGGAGAAGGTGTAGCAGCTCAAGTCTTGAAAAAATTAGGAGCAGAATTATCACAAGTAAGACAAACAGTAATTAAATTAATTTCTAATTCTGATGAAGGAAAGAAACCACAAGCTGCTTCTACCGGAGGTAGAGAAAGACCTGGTTCTGGAACTGGTTCTGCAATTTTAGATCAATTTGGACGAAACTTAACAAGAATGGCTAAAGAAGGAAAATTAGACCCAGTCATTGGAAGGACAACTGAAATTGAAAGAGTTATGCAAATTCTATCAAGAAGAACTAAAAACAACCCTGTTCTTATCGGCGAACCGGGAGTTGGTAAGACAGCTATTGTAGAGGGGTTAGCTCAAAAGATTATTTCTGGAGACATACCTTCAACACTTCAAGGTAAGCAAATTTATACATTAGATTTATCAGCATTAGTTGCAGGCTCAAGGTATAGAGGAGATTTTGAAGAAAGATTAAAGAAGGTATTAAAAGAAATTAAAACAAGAGGAGACATCGTTCTTTTTATTGACGAGATTCATACTTTAGTTGGGGCAGGTGCTGCAGAGGGAGCCATTGATGCCGCATCTATTCTCAAGCCGATGCTTGCTAGAGGAGAGCTCCAGACTGTTGGTGCTACAACTTTGGAAGAATTTAGAAAGCATTTTGAAAAAGATGCTGCATTAGAAAGAAGATTTCAATCAGTAAAAGTTGATGAGCCAAACCTTTCAGATGCTATAGAAATATTAGATGGATTGAAAGATAGATATGAAGTTCATCATGGCGTAAGATTTACAGACCAAGCTATTGTCTCAGCAGTAAATATGGCTGATCGATATATTTCAGATAGATTTTTACCAGATAAAGCAATTGACTTGATTGATGAGGCAGGAAGCAGGATGAGAGTCTACAAGAAACCTCTTGATGGGGATCAAAAAGAATTCTCTGATAAATTAAAAAACTTAAGAGAACAAAAAATTGATGCAGTTCACTCACAGCTTTTTGAGAAAGCAGCACAAATTAGAGACCAGGAAAAATTAGTTTTAGAGGAAATAGATACTTTAGATGATGTTTCTTCATCAGATGTAGAAATGGTTATTGATGAAGAGGAAATAGCAGAAGTTTTAGCACAATGGACTGGCATTCCAGTACATAGGTTGACTCAAGAAGAGACAGCTAGATTACTTGAAATGGAGCAAGAGCTTCATAAGAGAATCATTGGTCAGGAAGAGGGAATAACAGCAGTATCTAAAGCAATTAGAAGAACAAGATCAGGACTAAAAGATCCTAAAAGACCATCCGGATCATTTATATTCCTAGGCCCTTCAGGTGTTGGGAAAACTGAAACAGCGAAGGCATTGGCTGAATTTTTATTTGGAGACGAAGATTCATTAATACAAATTGATATGTCAGAATATATGGAAAAACATACTGTCAGTAGGCTTATTGGTTCTCCTCCTGGATATGTTGGCTACGATGAGGGCGGACAGCTAACAGAGGCCGTAAGAAGAAAACCATTTAGTGTTGTTTTATTGGATGAGGTTGAAAAAGCACATCCTGATGTATTTAACACGCTTTTACAAATTCTTGAAGACGGAAGGCTAACTGATGCTCAAGGTAGAACAGTAGATTTTAAAAATACTGTAATTATTATGACTTCTAATCTTGGGACAAAAGATTTAAGTAAAAATATTGGTTTTAGCAATCTAGACGACGCAGGCTCTTACGATAAAATGAAATCAAAAGTTAATGAAGAACTTAAGAGATACTTTAAACCAGAGTTCCTAAATAGAATTGATGAAACTATTGTATTTCATGAGCTAACCCTTGATGAAGTCAAAGAGATAGTTGACCTTATGCTTGATAGAGTTCATAAACAGTTAAAGAATTCTGATTTAGAAATTGTACTCTCAGATGAAGCTAAACAACACTTAGCAACTGAAGGTTANAACAAAGAGTTTGGCGCNCGACCTTTGAGAAGGTCAATACAGAGACTTTTAGAAGANCCACTTTCTGAAGAACTATTAAAAGGAAAATATAAAGCNGGATCAACGATAATAGTTTCACTAGATGAAAAAGAAGGTACATTGGAATTTGAAGCTGTTGAGGCTCCAAACGAACCCCAAGTTGACTTTGTAGATACTGAATCATAAAATTTATAATATAAAACTTTATGAAAATAATAATTGATACTGACCCAGGCACTGATGATGCAGTTGCAATACTTATAGCATTAGCACACTTTACAGACGAACAACTCTTGGGTATAACAACCGTTGCTGGAAATGTTAAGGTAGATGTCGGGACTAGAAATGCATTAAGGATATTAGAGCACGCAAAGAGAAATAAGATTCCAGTGTATGAAGGTGAGGCGCAACCACTAGTTAGAGAGCTCGAGACAGCCGAATGGGTTCACGGAACTGATGGGTTAAATTTTGTTCCTTTTCCTGAACCTTCAAAGTCAGAAGAGAGCTTAGGTGCAGTAGATTATCTAAGAGAAACACTTGAGAACACGAAAGAAAAAGTTACTTTAGCAGTTCTTGGTCCCATGACAAATATAGGAAAGCTTATAAGAGACTTTCCCAATGTAAAAGATAATATAGAAAAGATTGTATTTATGGGTGGTGGTGCTGGAATGGGAAACCATACACCAGTTGCCGAGTTCAATATCTTAGTAGACCCTGAAGCAGCAGATATAGTGTTAAGTTCTGGAATCCCTTTAGTCATGATGGGACTTGATGTTACACACCAAGCAATTTCAACAAAAGAAAGAATAGAAAAAATTGTTGCAACAGGTTCCGAAACAGGAAAATTACTTTCAGGATTGATGGGTTCACTACTAGATGTAGACATAGTTAAAGAAAAATTTCCAGATGGGACACCTGTGCACGATGCTTTTGTTACAGCATATTTAGTAGATGAGACTCTTACAACAGGAGAGATTGTAAATGTAGAGGTAGAAACTCAGTCAGAGTTAACAGTTGGCCAAACAGTGGTTGATGTTAATAATATTTCTGGACGTGATGCTAATGTCCATTGGATGAATAAGGTCGATGATGAAAAATTATTTTCGATAATAACAAAAACTTCAGAGTTACTCTCATAAATTCAAATTTTTAATCCCATTCCATCCGACACTTATAAATAATTGATATAAAATAAGAAAAGTATCTTTATTTAAATAAAGAAGGAGTAAGGATAGATGATAACTACTAAGAAAAAATCTTTCTTTCTAGTGTTATCTCTTTTGATGGTGTTGTCTGCCTGTGGTGGCGGATCTGATACATCAACAACTGAGACAGAAGTAGTAGCTGATGAACCTGCAGAGACTTTAGACTCTCCAGCGACGACAGCTGCACCAGCACCGGAAGAAAAGAAATTAAAAGTTGGTTTGGTTGTCGGAGCACTTGGTGATAGATCATTCATGGATTCTGCTAAAAGAGGATTCGATATGGCTGTTGCTGATCTTCCAATCGAAGGTGACTTTATAGAAGCCGAAGAAGCTGAAAGAGCACAAGCATATGCTAACTTTATTGCTGACGGTAAAGACCTTATCATTGGTATTAGCTTCTCAGAAGCTGGAAGAATATTAGAAGCTGCTCAAGCTAACCCTGATATTCAATTCGCTATTGTTGATATGGTTGTTACTGACGCAGATGGTAATTTAGTACCAAATGTTGCAAACATTGTGTTCAAAGAGCATGAAGGATCTTTCGAAGTAGGATATATTGCTGCAAAACTTTCTAAGACAGGAAAGGTTGCTTTCATGGGAGGAATGGATGTTCCTATCATTAGAAAGTTCCAAACTGGTTGGGAAGAAGGAGCAACATATGCTAATCCTGATGTAGAATTCTGTACTGGTTACGCTGGTAGCTGGGGAGATCCTGCAAAAGGAAAAGAAATCGGTCTAAGTTGTTTTGAAGATGGAGCTGACGTTATTTTTGCGGCTGGTGGTGCTACTGGAGACGGTGCATACGAAGCAGCTGCTGAAACAGGCAATTATGCTGTTGGCGTTGACTCAAATCAAGATTACATACAACCAGGCACAATGATCACATCAATGATGAAAGGTGTGGACAAGTCTGTATATAAAGTAATTCAAGATACAATTGCTGCTGAAGGCGTTGTCTTCACAAATATTGCTAGCTATGGATTAGCTGAGAACTTTGTAGGAGCTACATGGATTGTAGATGAAACAAATCTCTTCTCAGAAACAGGACCAGCAGATATGGTTGCACAGATTCCTGCACTTCTTGAAGAAGTGAAAGAAGTTCGTGCAAAGATTGTCTCTGGCGAGATTGTTGTTACCGACGTAACTGCCGGTGGCTAAAATTTGATTATTTCTTAGCCCGATTTATTTCGGGCTAAGAAATTTTTTTAAACTTATATTTCTTATGAATAAAAAACAAAAAGAACTAGCTATTGAAGTTAAGGGAATAACAAAATCTTACCCTGGCGTAGTAGCAAACAAATCAGTTGACTTTACAGTAAACAAGGGTGAGATTCATGCACTTGTTGGGGAAAATGGTGCTGGAAAATCAACTCTTATGAAAATTCTTTATGGAATTGAACAACCGGACGAAGGAGAAGTTTTTGTTAACGGGGATTTAGTTGAAATAAATAAAGTTTATACAGCTATCAAGCTCGGTATTTGAATGGTTCATCAAGAATTTCATCTAGTCTCTTCATTCACTGCGGCTGAAAATATAGGCCTAGGAGACGAGCCAAGGGGCTCAAATGGTTTGATTAATTGGGATAAATTAAATAAAGATGTTTCAGAAATTGCTAAAAAATATGGCTTAGATGTTGACCCAAATTTACGAATGATAGATGCTTCAGTTGGAGTTCAACAAAGAACTGAAATTTTAAAAACTCTATACAGGAACGCTGATATTTTAATATTAGATGAGCCAACAGCAGTATTAACACCCCAGGAAACAGATGAGCTTTTTCAGGTAATTAGAAGTCTTGTTGATGAAGGCAAAACAGTAATATTCATAACGCATAAATTAAGAGAAGTTATGGAAATATCTGATCGAGTAACTGTTATGAGAGATGGTGAAGTACAAGGTGTTTCTGATACAAAGAAAACCTCCCCGCTCGCCGCTCACTCCCGCTCGCTCCTCGCGGTTGTTTCAGATCACGCCATTAGAAAATAGGGTCAAACAGAACAAACAAAAACATCACTTGTTCTACGAGCATGTATTTCGCTTAATTCAGTTCTCTTGGGAGATACAG
>PBQX02000031.1:0-11977 GCA_002725175.2 Paracoccaceae bacterium | reverse complement strand
AAATTAAACCAAAAGGTTGAAAAGTATGAAGAAATTAATCTTAATAGCTTTATCATTGGGTCTATTTTCTAGTATTACCTACGGGCAAACTAAAAATGAGCCCTGGGAGCAAGAAGCTTGTACAGAATTATATAACTCCATTACGCTATTTGTTAGTTTGGCTGACAAAGAGTGGAAAAAGGAAAATGCTGAGCGAGCGTCTTTTTTTGCTTCTGTAGCTGCAGATTATTCTGTAATTTATCAAACGGTTTGTAAGGCAAAAAGAAAATAAATTAATTAAATTTTATATTGATGAAAGTTTCAAAAAAATTTTGAAAGAAAAGGTTAATTATGTCTAATGTAAATAGAAGGCTAACTTCAATTCTTGCCACTGACTGCGTGGGGTTTAGTAGTCACATGGAAAAAGACGAAGAAAAAACTCTGAAAAACCTGAAAGATTGTAGGTCAATTATAGATCCTTATATAGAGGAATATGGTGGAAAGATATTTTATACCGCTGGTGATTCTGTAATTGCCGAGTTCGCAAGCCCTGTTTCATGCGTAAAGGCAGCTATTAACTTTCAGCAAGCTATAAGTAAAAGGAATGAAAGTGAAGAAGAGGACTCAAAATTTGTTTGGAGAGTTGGGATCCATATGGATGATGTGATAATAGAGGGGGAAAATATATATGGTAGCGGTGTTAATATCTCGGCTCGCTTGGAGGCTGCTTGTACGCCCGGGCAAATATTAATGTCTACCACTGTTAAGGATCAAGTTAATAATAAAGTTGAACTAGAGATCGAAGATGCGGGCACAAAAGCACTCAAGAATATCTCAGATAATTACCAGACTTATGGAATTTCACCTACCGGAGAAAAAATAGTAAAAACTGACGGTAAAAGTTATGCTGAGAAAAAGGAAGCAACAAATTATAAGCCAAAATTAGCTGTTATGCCTTTTTCTAACATGAACAATGACGAGGATGGAGGGTATCTTGTGGATGGCGTTGTTGAGGATTTGATCACTGAATTTTCTATGATAAGGGAGTTGGAGCTCGTTTCACGTCAATCATGTTTTGATTTTAGAGGAAGTGATATGGAACTACAGGAGTTCTGTAAAAAGTTTGATGTTGATTATATAGTTAGCGGAAATATACGCTCATCGGGGAAGAGAGTAAGAATTTCTGTAGAACTTTCTGATGCGAAGAACGAAAACCAAATTTGGAGTCAAAAATTTGATAAAATCCTAGAGGATATCTTCGATGTTCAGGATGAAATTGTTAGGCAAATATCAAAGAATTTGCTCGGTGAAATAGAACTATCAAGCTTGGAAAGGGCTCAACGAAAGCCAACAGAAAACTTAACCTCTTATGAATTACTACTTAAAGGGAAAGTATTACACCACAAAATTGAAAAAGAGGCTTTGACAAATGCGCTCTCAACCTTTGATGATGCCATTAAAGCTGATTCTGATAATGGCCAAGCCTATGCTTGGAAGGCTTGTGCAATCGGTCAGGGGTTAAGTAGAGGTTTTATAAAAGGGGATATAAATAAAATTTGGAGTGAAGCAGAAGATTGTTTGAAAAAAGCACATGAGCTAAATGATAACGATTTTGAGGTCCATAGGCTTATGGCAGAAGTGAATTTATCTGGTAAAAATTTCAGAGCAGCAGAAAGGCATGCGGCAAAAAGTTATAAAATGGTTCCGAATGATCCAAGGGTGCTTTCTGTTTATGGAGAAGCATCTCTTCGATTGGGAAAGATTGATCGTGGCCTGGATGCTTTAAAGTTAGCTTTAGAAATAGATCCAATAGCGCAGGGAAAAGAAAATTCTGACTCTCGCATAGCTCCGGTTATATTTGGAGAATTTTTGGCAAGAAACAAGGATAACTGCATTGATTTAATTGAACAAATTGAAAACCTAGATACAAAATCGTGGCTTGTTACTGCCAAAATCTGTTCTGATGAGGAACAGCCATTTAATGAATTTAAGTGGTTTAAAGACGGGAAAGAGCTATTCAGAGATAAGGATTGGGCCAAAGAAGTTGATAGCTTTCGATTAAATAATGATAGCGCAACTGAAGCCTTAAAGGAGTTTGCAGTCGGTTTATATGTTTAATTTATGCTAGTTTACTTAGGTGACATGTTATAAATAAACAATCGCAGAAATNATATTACTAATGATTAATAGTTGTATTGTATTACAATGATACTTTTAATTAAAAAAGAATTTCATAAATTAATTTGGAACTAAATAAATTAAAATATGTCGTCTTTTATTTTAATTATGTAGCGGGNTAATTTAAAAAGGTTTTATCTGTATGGAAAGTTTGTCTGCAACAGTTTGGTTTCTAATTCAATTAGTATACGTTTCGGGCGTTGACGACGAAATAGGACTTATGACTCCATTTCAGGTGACCCAGACAAGATATTTGAGTTTAGAGGAATGCCAGAGAGACTTAAAAGATATTGCTCTACAGCCAAACTTTCTTGGCTATAATTGGAAAGTTGAATACATTAATGAAAAAATTTTGATAGCAAGAGATAGCTTTTACAAAGAAAAATTGCCGGTTATTAGTCAACTTTCTTGCATGGAAATAGAGGAGAATAGTAAAACTTGATGNTGAATATAAGAAGATATACAGATTTTATAAGANTANTTTCTTAACTGGAGGTTAAAATGCGGGCATTAATTCAAAGAGTATCTAANGCTAGCGTTTCTATAGGCGATAATTTNGTCTCAGAAATAAACCAAGGACTTTTAATCTTAGTATGTGCAATGGCTGACGATAATGATTTAAATGTTGAGCGTATGGCAGCTAAAATTTCAAAGATTAGAATTTTTAGTGATGAAAACGGCAAAATGAATANATCAATACTNGATATTGGAGGAGAAGCATTAATTGTAAGTCAATTTACNCTAGCTGCTGATACAACTAGGGGAAATAGACCAGGATTTTCATCTGCTGCACCTCCGGATAAAGGTGAGGAACTTTATGAGTATTTCATAAAGGAATTAAACAAATATGATATTGATTGTAAAAAGGGAGTTTTTGGTGGTGATATGAAAATATCTCTTGTAAACGATGGCCCAACCACAATTTGGTTAGATAACTCAGACTTGTCGAATTAATCCTAAAAGTTAGATGGCTACTTCGGGGGAGCTTTTATGCATATTTTTCTGATTTAATTTCTTTATAATTAAGGTATTTATTTAATCGAATTAGAAGTTGAAACCTTTTATGCAGGAGTTATGCTGGGTTTTATGAAAAAAATTCTCCATGCATTTTTATTAGTTTTTGCCATTCCATCAAGTTTAAGTGCTTTAGACAGCTTCGATATTTATCAAGCGCTTGAAAAATCTACTGTTAGAATAACTATATGGGAAAACNATGATAGCGATCGAGNNAAGTCTGCGTTTTTTGGTGGCAGTGGTATTGTTTTTAATAGAGTTGGGGATAAATATTTTATTTTAACGAATGCTCATGTGGTACTTGAAAAATATTGTCTTTTTTATGAAGAAGAATGCGAAGATTTATGGCATGACGAAAAAAAAACCATTGTAATTGATAGTGTGTTATCAAATTATGAGTATCCAGTTAATAATAATGACATAGTTTTCTGGGCAGATCTTGATTTAGCAGTTATTGCTTTAGATTTATCTCTATTTGAAACGGAAGACACCTTTAAGACAATTCCAATTGGTGGGATTTGGCACCCGTTGATGAAAGTATATGGGGCAGGCTTTCCNATTGTTTTGGGNAACAATAANGACTACAGAGATATTTTTTATTGCTCTGGTGAAATAAATTCAGCGATATTGGATGAAGAGGGATTGAGTGAGTTGTTAAACTATTCAATGGTGCATAGTTGCGGGATATCTGGGGGTATGAGTGGAGGACCTCTTATTGATAATAAGGGGCATTTGCTAGGGATTAATGGGCTGATTGGTGATGCTCAGTTTAGTCAAAATGAATCTGGCGATATTAANTCTGTGGACTTTGATAATCTCAAGTATGCTTATTCAATTCATATCTATGATTTATATGAGGCTGTAATTTCTCATGAGACAGGGAATTTTAAGCCAAATAGCGAATTTTATAAGTTTATTCCACGATTATCATTTAGGGAGCATGAAACCTTTTTTTATTATCTGAANGAAAAATACCCAAGGGAAGAACGATTTATTGATAAGTTGTTTGTGAAGCCTTGAATAATTTAAATATGATTGGAAATTATATAAATAGTATAAAGTCATGTAGTAATCTTTTGATCATAAGGTTGAATCATTAGATTAGTATGTCNTTTCCTTTTCTATTATCAGGCTNGTGTTTNAGTTTTTATTGGNTAGCTCAGATATTTTTNTTTAAATTTCCTACTTAGTTCCCGCTCGACATTTAATTTTTATGGATTTATAAACAANTGAATTAAAATTGGTGTCACAGCTTAGTGATATAAAAGTTTAAAATCTGAAAGTTAGCTAATGAAAAGTTTTAGTAATGTTGCCCCTGAATTGGCGGCAGCACTCGCTGCACGCGGCTATAATNACCCCACACCCGTTCAAAAAGCTATTATGGGAGANGATATTTCTGGACGAGATATTTTAGTTTCAGCAGAAACTGGTTCTGGAAAAACTATAGCCTTCGGACTTGCCATATCACCTGATATTTTAAGGGATAAAGATAAATTATCTGGAAAGCCAAAAGTCCTTATTGTTACGCCAACAAGAGAATTAACCTTACAAGTGAAGCAAGAATTGGAATGGCTATACGCTAAGACTTTCGTATCTGTTGCGTCATGTGTCGGTGGAATGGACATGAAGGTGGAGAGGCGTAGTTTGAAGGATCTCCCTTCTTTAGTTCTTGGTACTCCTGGTCGGCTAAAAGATCACATAGAGAGAGGTTCTCTCAATATATCTGAATTGAATACAGTAGTTTTAGATGAAGCTGACGAGATGTTGAATTTGGGTTTTAGAGAAGAGTTGGAATTTATCCTTGGCAACACTCCTGCAGATAGAAGAACGATACTATTTTCTGCGACTATTTCAAAGGGTATAGAGAAGTTAGCTTCGCGGTATCAANATAATGCTTTAAGAATTTCTACCATTAGTAAGAATATTCAGCATTTAGATATTGAGTATCGTGCCTTTTCAATTTCCCCCAAAGATAATGAAAATGCAATAATGAACGCCTTAAGATATTATGANGTAGATAATGCATTAGTCTTTTGNGGTACAAGAGCNAATGTAAATCACTTAACATCTCGCCTTAATAATCGAGGTTTTTCAGTTGTTTCCATGTCAGGAGAGTTAAGTCAAAGCAATAGAATNCGTGCTTTGCAATCAATGAGAGAAGGTCGNGCAAGGGTATGTGTTGCCACAGATGTTGCTGCTCGTGGCATTGATCTTCCTAACCTTCAGTTAGTAATACATGCTGACTTACCAAAGAGTAAAGAATCTCTTTTGCACCGTAGTGGTCGAACGGGCAGGGCTGGAAAAAAAGGTGTTAGCCTTTTAATAGTACCTATTAGATCTCAAAAGAAGGTGCATAAATTACTNGATAGCGCAAATATAAGTGCTATTTGGGAAAACCCTCCAGAACCTGAAGAAATTCTTGAAAAAGACAATCAAAGAATTTTAGAAGATCCTATTTTTTCAAAAAAATCTCAGGTTGAGAATAAAGATTTAATTAATTCATTAGTAGAGAAATACAATGCAGAAAGACTTGCTGCAGCTTTGGTTCATAAGTTTAAGGAAGGCAAATATGCGCCAGATGAAATTATCAAAATTAATGAAAGCAAGGTGGATAAATTTAAGAATAATAATTTTGAAAAAAGTGTCTGGTTCAAACTACCTATGGGCACTAAGAAAAAAGTGCAACCAGGTTGGTTGCTGCCTAAACTGCTAAATGGCGGAAAAATAGATAAGAAAGATATNGGAGCTATTAAAGTCCTGAAAAAGGAAACCTTTATTGAATTAAATGCAAAAGTTTTAAATCAATTCCTTAAATCTTTTGATAAAGATGGTCAGTTAGAGCCTGGGCTATTTTTAAGTATGGTTGACTACAATGGCGACCCTTTTAACGGAAAAGCCAATTCTTCTAAAAATGGAAATTCNAAGCAGAGAAGACTATATCGAAGGGCTAAAGAGAGGGAAACNTTAAATTTGGGTGATAAAAAGTGAGCATGGAAAAACTTGTATGAATAAAGTTTTTTGGATAGAGAATAGNTCTAAGCNTNATGTAGGACCTTTTTTATGAGTGAAGATCTAAATTCTGTAGCAAGGAAGCTTCGAATTTTTTCTGGAGCAGTACTTTTTTTCTATGTTTTAACTCACTTATTAAATCACTCAGTGAATATTATTTCTATACCTGCAGCAGATTATATCAAAAATAATTATTTTCATTTACTCTGGAAGAATCCCGTTGGCACAGTTTTGCTTTATGGTTCTTTTTTAATTCATATTCCTTTGGGGTTTTATGATGTTGGAAAGCGGAAATCTTTCAAAATGTCTGGTAGGGAATGGATCCAGATTATTTTTCCTATATTAGGATTCTTTTTTGTATCNTTTCATATTGTTGGGGCTTTCATTTTTACTAGAATTTTTGATGGAAAACTTACTTATGAACTGATTTTTTCGGAAATGCTTTTTAACACCCCATCAGGCGAATTAATCGTTAATAGCATTCTTTTTGGGCTTATAACTATTTTTATCTGGGTTCATGGAGTAATCGGTATAAACACACTCTTACGATACAATATGAAATCGTATAAAAAATATGTNACCTATTTTTACATTATCTACATNGGCACACCTGTTTTGGGTATCTCCGGTTTTTGGGCAGGTCTAAAAGAGCATAGTTTAATNTCGTATGCCAAATCNTTGCAGGGTGAAGACAACTTTTTGGCTTCCATCATTGGTAAAGCAGATTCTAGTGAAGCTGANTCTCTATTCAAAATTGTTGAACCTTTTATTGAAAGCTATTATCCACTTGCCGTTCTTGGTTTAATAATACTTGCTGTGATCAACGTTGTAAGGGCTAAATATTTTGGTAATATCAAGATACAATATCCAGGTGATAGAATAGTTTCTATTCCAAAAGGAACTTCCATATTAGAGGCTAGTCAAATCGCAAAAATTCCCCATCAGGCTGTGTGTGGGGGTAAGGGAAGGTGCACAACTTGCCGTATCAAAGTTATTTCATCGAAAGGGCCGTTGCCCAGTCCGAATTCCTATGAAGCAAGAGCTATTGACAGGGTAGGGATTGAGGGTGATGTGAGGCTGGCATGTCAGTTAAGGCCAAAAGGCGATGTATCTGTTATGCCATTGGTAAACCCTGAAAACTCACTTGCAAGAGCTACTGACTTATCGTCATTGTCTGGTAAAGAAAAAGAAACAGCTATATTATTTGTCGATCTTCGGGACTTTACAAAACTTTCAGAAAAGAATTTGGCATACGATGTTGTGTACATTTTAAACAAATATTACTCTGTCTGCGGTAAAATTATTGAGTCAAATTCAGGTCGCCTTGATAAATTTATAGGTGATGGAATTATGGCAATTTTTGATTCTGAAAATGGAATGGGTGAAAATTGTAAGAATGCCGTAAATGCAGCTTCTAAAATTTCCGAAAATATGAAGTCTTTGAATGGAGAAATGAAGATTGAATTTTCTGAGGATATTAGGTTTGGCATGGGAATTCATGCGGGGGAAACAATTGTTGGCCTAATGGGGTATGGCAAAACATTCACTGAAACTGTCGTTGGAGACAATGTTAATATAGCAAGCCGATTAGAGGAATTAACAAAGAGTTATACTAGCGAGTTAGTTATTTCGAAATATGTTGCTGAACAAGCCAATTTGAATCTGGATGGCTTTGATAGTGATTTAGTAAATATTCGTGGGAGAAAAGAAAATTTAGAGATATTTTCAATTAAGAATGCTTCTGAGATAAGGCAATAGAATATTTTCAAAAGTTTTGAATATTAAGTCCTGCCGCGGTATGAAGTTTAGTTAACCTATTTTTAAACATAATATACCCTGGCCTTAATAGACCTCTAATTAATTCAAACTAGAGGTCTATAAGTCCAGAGGGAGTTTAATATGAAAGTATATTTATCATAATATACCAATGATTTAAAAAGTGAACTAAAAAAGTAAGAAATAGAATAAATTTTTTCAAGAAATAATAAAGATAATATAATTACTTTTTAAAGGAAGAGTGCTTAAATTCATCTGTGTGGATTATGCTAATATAAGTCAAAATTAGTGAACTAAAGATCATAAAATAAATAACCTCAACCCTTCCTATATATCCCAGAAAATAACCTCCTATTGCTGAATAAAGTGCGCCAAACCCAATAATAAAAGCACCATTAAGTCCCGACGCTGCCCCTCTTGAATCGTCTCTTATGCTTAGAACCTTAGACAATGCTATTGGTGAGATGAAGCCGTTTGATAGGCCAATAAGAAAGAAAGGTGCAAATATACTTAAAATATACTGAGGAAAAATAATGTAGAATAAAAATGAAATTAAAGCACCAGCTATACTTGAGAGCATACTGAAGTAAAGCACTTTTTTCTCGGAAAATAAGTTTAAAAGAAAGGGGCTTGTTAAGCTTCCAAGAATAAAGCCTGACGTTATTATGATTAATAGCAATGAGCTTTGAAAAGAGCTTAACCCATATATAATTTCACCAATATAGGGAATAGAAATTAGGATAGTGAAAAAGGTACTTGAAGAAAATCCGCCGATGAAAGAGTAAACCCAAAATCTACTCGAAGACATTAGTTTTTTGTAATTGTCCATTTGATCAGACAGATTTTTGACTAGATATTTATTGGTTTCTTCAAGGCTAAAAAAATTATAAAAAAAGCTAAACATTCCAATTCCAATAATAAAGTAAAATATTGCCTTCCAGCTATATATCTCAATTAGAAGTCCTCCAATTGCGGGACCTAAAATTGAGGAAATGCCCAAAACTATTGCTATTTGGCTCAGAATTTTAACAGTATCCTTCTGGTCAAATACATCAATCACTATAGCTCTTCCTATGACCATTCCTGATACAGCAGTAGCTTGCAGGATCCTAAAAAGAAAGAAAATTTCAGTAGAAGGTGAAAGGGCACAACCTAAGGAAGCTATAATTAAAATTAACAGACAAGTTATAAGAACCGGGCGCCTTCCATATTTGTCTGATAAAGGGCCCAATAAAACCTGTAACGAGGCCGATGCCACCATGTATAATGAAACAGAAAGTTGCATGATGGAAAAGTTCGTTTCATAGTGATCTGCTAGTACTGTAATACTCGGAATAAACATAAAATTTGGAAGCAAAGCTATAAACATTAAAGAGTAAATATTTAGCTTTATCTTCATATGTTAGTACTTTTCTTAAAGAGTTATCTAAAATTCGCAAATTTTAGATAATATTAGAATTGCTGATCTTATGGTCTCTGAAGTGCATTGTAAACTTTGTAATTATTTTTTTCTGCTTAAAAAGTATGCAGTAAAATCCTTACAAGTATAATTTTCAGATAAAAATGATTAAAATTTCATCATTATACCAATTTTTTATCTAAATTTTCACAATTTAATTACAAAAAATTTTTATGCCTAATAAGGTCTGCAAATAAATTAAGGGGAGATTTTCTAATGAATGCAGCAGATACAAGTTGGATAATAGTGGCTTCGGCGCTCGTTTTATTTATGACTTTACCAGGCTTGGCCTTGTTTTATGGAGGCTTGGTTAGAGCGAGAAATGTTTTAAGCGTATTTATGCAGAATTATACTATTGCTTGTTTAATGAGCATTATCTGGTTTGCAGTTGGATATTCAATTGCCTTTGGTGATGGCGGAGCATTTTGGGGAGGGTTAGGCAAATCCTTTCTTTTGGACATCTCTTCGGAAACCCTGTCGGGATCAATTCCTGAGATTTTATTTTTTACCTTTCAAATGACCTTTGCAATAATAACCCCAGCCTTAATAGTAGGGGCTTATGTAGAGAGAATTTCGTTTTCATTTGTAATTACATTTTCATCGATTTGGATGATTTTGGTTTACGCTCCGGTTGTTCATTGGATTTGGGGTGGTGGCTTACTTAGCGAGGGTGTTTTATTTAAAACGGGAGTTTACGATTTTGCAGGTGGCATAGTAGTTCACGAAACAGCGGGTTTAGCAGCCTTAACATTAGCCTTTTTCTTAGGACCGCGAAAAGATCAGTCAAAGCCACCACATAACCCTGGTATGGTTATGATTGGATCTGCAATGCTTTGGGTTGGATGGTTTGGCTTTAATGGCGGTTCACAGTTGGCCGCTGACGGTGGTGCTGCCATGGCTATAACTGTTACACATATTTCTGCAGCAATGGCGTCTCTTTCATGGGTCATGTGGGAAAGAATTAAGTACGGTAAGGCTTCTCTTGTTGGGATTGTTACAGGAACCATAGCTGGCTTAGCTTCTATTACTCCAGCTTCTGGATTTGTAGGGCCAATTGAGGCTTTAATTATTGGCTTTATTGCAGGCATTATATGCCAAGAAGCAACAATTTTTGTAAAACGTGTTTTAGTAATTGATGACACATTGGACGTTTTTGCCGTTCATGGCTTAGGAGGAATATTTGGCACCTTAATGATACCGTTCTTTGCATTTTTAGGATTTGAAAATGGATCGAGTTTTACTTCTCAAATTGGTGGAATAATAATTGTAGGTGCATATACCGTTTTAGTTAGTTCGATTATTATTTTTGTTTTGAAATTCTTTATTCCTATGCGTGTATCAGAAGAGACTGAGTGGGAAGGCTTGGATTTAAGGGAGCATGGAGAGAAAGCTTACGATCTTTCTTCTTAGAAAAATTTGTCTTTTAAATTAAGAACTGGTTCCTTCACGCTTTTCAATAACTGTTGTTAACCAATTAGGATCCATTTCAACTATGGATGACAGAAGTAAATCTGTATAAGGGTGATGAGGAGGCGTAAACATTTCAGTTTTTGGTCCTTGTTCCACAACTTTTCCGTTTTGCATGACTACCACTTCGTCTGCAATAGCTCTAACTGTAGCAAGATCATGAGTAATAAACATGTAAGTTAGATCAAGCTCATTTTGCAGACGGTCCAGAAGCTTTAAAATTCCTTCCGCTACAAGTTGATCAAGGGCTGAAGTGATTTCATCGCAAATAATAAAAGAAGGATTGGCTGCGAGAGCTCTGGCAATACCTATACGTTGCTTCTGACCCCCTGACAGTTCAGGAGGTAAGCGATCGCGATATTCGCCAGGATCCATTTCAATAAGTTCTAAAAGCTCATCTACGCGATTATCTAAATCTTTACCTGTAAACCCTTCATAAAATTCCGCCGGGCGTCCAATTATTTCCTTAACTTTAACCTTTGGGTTAAGGGCCGTATCAGCCATTTGATATATCATTTGGGTTTGCCGGAGTTGATCTTTGCTTCTGTCACGATAATTTGGAGGCAACTCTTTGCCATCTAAGAGTATTTTCCCGGTAGAAGGTGGTAATAATCCTGTTATACAGCGAGCCGCCGTTGATTTGCCAGAGCCAGATTCTCCCACTACCGCCACTGTTGTGCCTTTATAAATGTCAAAAGAAACTGCATCTAAAACTTTCGGTCCATTTGAGTAAGAAGCGTCAATTGAGTTAATTGATAGAAAGGCGTCACTATTCTCAGGACGGGTCTTTTGATCTCTTTGATGACTTCTTACGGCCCAGAGAGACTTTGTATATTCTTCCTTTGGAGATTTCATCATCTTTTCTGTTGGAGCTTCTTCTACTTCCTCACCTTTTAATAAAACCTTTATTTTGTCAGCCATTTGAGCCACAACAGCAAGGTCGTGAGTAATATAAATTGCTGCCGTACCAAATTGATCAACAATATCCCGAATTGAAGCCAAAACTTCAATTTGAGTTGTTACGTCCAAAGCTGTAGTTGGTTCATCGAATATAATTAAGTCTGGCCTGCAGGACATTGCCATTGCCGTCATTGC
>PBQX02000017.1:0-8958 GCA_002725175.2 Paracoccaceae bacterium | reverse complement strand
CCAGTATCAATAACACAAACAACAGTATTTAATTATACTGGTAGAGATATTGAAAATGAATTAAATGCAATTGTTGAAGAAAAACCAGCAGGGCTTTTACCAGAAGAAGAACACAGATTTATACTCGATGGCCGAATGATTGGAACGGAGGATGATTTTCCTGCAGATTTTGGAACATTAACTAAACATAATGGTACTCAGGCTCTAATTACTAATTGGACTATGGACACAGATAACAATTTAGTTTTATCATCTTATGATAACATCGCCGAAGCCGATGGCTATTGGACACGTTATATTAAAGTTACACAAAATGGTTCATACATCCCCGGTAGTGGAAAATATAAAGCTGGTAATAATGCATATTATAGTCCATCATTGCTGTTGAGTGACTATAATACCGGAACTTCTTATGAATATGGATTTGTAAAAGGAGTGAGTTTTGATAATATATTTAAGAATTATACAAAATTATTATCTTATGCAAGATGGGAACAAAAGGAGCATACATTTTCTATGTCAGAAGCGTCTTTGTTCATAAAGATACCTCAAATGACAATAAATGATGTAAGAACAATTTCTTTCTGGAGAACTTTTGGGAAGAACCATCCTGTAAGTTATAATGAGAACGATTACAGGCAGTATAATATGATTTGTTGGGCAACAGATCAAAAGCATCATTTATTAGATCCAATTTTCAATGATAATTATTCATCTGAATACCAGTTTGTATTAGAACCTGCTAGGAAGAATGGTGGAGCAAGTCGATGGCATAATAGAAGTGGTTCTACTCATCCAGATTATCCGCTCAACACGAATTTACACCTCCAATACCATAATGATAATAATCAATTTATATCGTATAATAATACGACATACGCAGTTACGGGGGCCATAAACCGTGGTGAATCTGATGGAGATTTATCTGCTGGAGATTTATATCATTTTGTAATTACATATGATGGTCCTGAGATGAAATATAGAGTTAGAATAAATAAATATGAGNAAGGGAAGAGCATCCCCAGAAATATGCAGCTTGGAACAGTTGAAAAAACATTTATTGANTTTGTAAATGTTCGGAATCTTAGTGTTGAAGATTCACAAGCATATATGACAACAAATTTTGACAATATAAGTCCACAATTTCTNNTCAATGGTGNANCTGCAAGTCAAGGTACCANTAGTAATTCTAGTGNNTTGTGGAAAGACNNNCAATATGGTCCGCCTTCTGATGGTATAACTATTTGGGGTGCAGCCTCAAGTCCTACAAGTGATCCAAATAAGGGNGAATTTAAATTCATTTCCGATATAAATGGGTTNTGTGAGATTAGATATGGNGCAGCCTGGGCAGACTGGAGCNNTGCTGCAGTAAAAATAACGTTAAATGGCAATGTAATATTTANNNNANNNAGTGTCNGCNCAGNNANTAAAGAATTTGCAGTNGATAAAGGGGATATAATCAGTGTATATGAGGAATATNCNGTTATGAATTTATATACGATTAAACTAAAAGAATATATAAATGAAACGACTGATACTGCGGAACANGGTGGTAATCCATCNGATGTTTTTGTAATTACAGGACATNCGCGAGGCGNCAACTGGGTTTATTCTGATATGATACACGATGTAAGAATATATGAAAAGAAGCTTAGTGTGGATGAGATTAATAGCATTTACACAGCTGGACCATTGGATTCAAAATCGGAATTAGTTGGAATGCATACAATAAAATTATCATTGAATGATGGTANAAATCCAAAAGTATATCAAGATTTTAATCTAAATATTACAAANAGTCATAATCTGTTATGTCAACACATAAATACATTGGGTGATACTGGTGGAAATGTGAATAATAACATAATTTGGTATGACAACAGTAATGCAAATATTATTGGACAAAANATAGTTCAAGATACCAATGANCCAGTTCATGCNTCTCAAATGAATTNACAAACACCCTCTTATTTACACGGCAGTGACTCAACAGTATCTGTATTTGAATTTAGGTGTTATTGTGATTTCTTTTCAATTGGTTTAGCTAACAAACCTACTAAATCGTGGGGAAATAAAACNATTGNTAATTGGCTTAAAGN
This sequence comes from Paracoccaceae bacterium, assembly GCA_002725175.2. GTDB lineage: Bacteria > Pseudomonadota > Alphaproteobacteria > Rhodobacterales > Rhodobacteraceae > CACKLF01. The sequence continues at coordinate 6,859 of PBQX02000017.1, read as the reverse complement.
AACTTGGATGCAAAACCATAATTCGGTAAAAATATTTGGATTTAATACACTGGATAGTTCGTCAATGGAAGTTATGCATGATGGTACATGGACGAATTATGGAAATAGTCTTGGTGATTTTTCAAACCAANATATGAAAATAGTAGTAACACCTTCAACTATTAAATTTTATAGAAGTGGAGAGACTACTGCAATAATAGGAGCAGGTGGCTTGAANGGAACTGGTGGCGCTCAAGGNANTGNAAGTGNAAGTNATGNNTGGCCCANNCAANNCGCNGNACNNNAAAAGGCANNACGCGANGNAATATTTAATAATAGTGTAACACNAGAAGACAGATGGNNAACGCATAATGAACATGGTGGAGCCGATTATGGTGAGAATGAATGGATTAAATTTGACGTCGGTAATATTAGAAAGAATATTACAATGTATCGTNTATGGGCTCGTGGNGGNACANNTGCATCAGATGGAATTNNGCGTGCANAANANTTACCGCGTGATTGGAGAATAGAGGGTTCTNATGATGATNTNAATTGGACAATTCTNGATATTAGAACTGGCATTAANAATGATGATATTGGTCACACAAATAATGGTGGTAATCTAAATGACATNCCCTATAATGAATACAGAATACAGAATCCGGNTGCATATAGGTATTATCGTTTATGGGTTGTATCANCNAATNANAAANNTGGANTANTNATNTCAGAATTAGCATATTATGAATCACCATGGATAGAAATATCCCCAGACGGTTTTGGAACTCAGAATATTGGGGTTATTATTGATCCTACGGATGGGACAACTCATTTACAATCAGAATGCTGGGCTTTAGATACTGACGGTAATGTGATTGTAGGAGTAGTCAGACCTTCAGACAGATTGTTTATAAAGACTACAATTAGAGGAAAAGTTATTACAGGAACGAGTAAATATTTTAATCCTCCGGGTTCAACAACAAATTGGGATGACTATCCAATAACTTCGCAATTAGCTATACGAACCCTATATAACGATTCAACTACTCNGTCGGGAGCTGGATGGACCTTTATTAAATCCGACAATTTTGAAAGAGTAATAGAAAACATAGGAATATCCAATACTACGGGGTTAGAAGCTCTTTATCCATGGGTTCATATGAGTAGTTCTGGAAGATTGAGTGTTACAAAACAATCATACGATACAAATGGTAAAATGGTTGGNNAATATAATTTAAGAGATTCTTCGGGAGATTGGGTAGTAACAACAAGTAATACAGGAGGTATGAGTATTCCTTTNCAAGGAGGTGTAACAATGTGCGATCCAAATTATGATATTAATCTAGATTTCCCTCGAAAAAATTCACCATTTAATTTTGATTCAAACTGGACCTATTCTTGTTGGTATAAAATTCCAGAAAAACTGGATGTCAAGGTTGGCTATGGCTTCNATTATGGCTATCTGTTGTTTGAAACATATCTTCCTTCAAATGGCACAGTCTCATATATTACTATGTGGGTTTCTCATAGTCCAGGTGGTGAAGACGATTTCNGNTTTAGCTATAGGGATAAAGATNNCTTGGGTCTCTGGAACGATTTTCAACCAAGTGTGAACTTTACTGATGGTCATTGGCATCATTTAGGATTAGCATGGGATTATAAAAATAAAAGGACAAAATTATATATTGATTTTGAACTTCAAGATATTTCAAATACTCAAAACAGANNAAACGGAGGAAGTTCGTCTGTTTTCGGTACAGGATATACAATGGAAATTGTTCAAACTGGACATTATAACCATACGTCGTCGAANTTCTTTGAAAGTGGAATATATTGTATTGGATGTTCTCCAGAAAATGGACATAATCAACGTCATGACAACAAGGGAGGATTTGATATATGGTGTCATCAATTTTTCGGGAGTCTATTAACTGTGGAAGAGTTAAGAAGTGAGACTATAACTCCTCCATTTAACCATATGAAGAATTTAGTATTATTAGCGGCTACAAATAGTGATGATAGAATAAATACACCACCAGTTGTCGCTGGTAGCGAATTGACGAATACTGCGTATCGATATGATAATGGAATAACGCATATTCCTAATTTAATACCTAATAAACTTGGTTATGTTATAGTACCATTAGTTTCTGGGTATTCATTTGATGAAAATAATAAGATGTGGACTGGTTCGGATGTTAGAGGTCTCGATAATCATATCCGAATTGAAAATGCTTTAAAGAAAAATGACACCGAATTTACATTATCTTTTAGGTTTGTTAAACATACGTCTGCAAGTCACAAAGGTCTTATATATATTGCTTTTAATCAAGCTATTTCAAGCACCGCGGTCGCCCCAGGTTTTGGATATTGGGCAAACAATTGGCAAAAAGTTATTTCCCATGGTTTCGGGTATACCAACCAAACTTATAATCCAGTTTGGTTAAGGGAAAAGATTGACGAAAAATGGTATGGTACTGGAGGTGGTGAAAATGATACTGCTAAAGCTTTCGCCTATGATGGAAATACTGGCGATGCAATTATGTTTACGATGACTGCCAAACTTGTAGATTATACACATCCTGAGTGTTCGCTCGTTCTGGCTGATGCACCTGGATGGTGGGAAGTTCATGAAACTGGAAAATATTGGCTGATTAGAATGTATTTTGATGGTAATTTAGAGCATCAAGCATTTTATAGATTTGGAGTAGATGATCCCACAATTATATTTAAACAAATGAATATTGGTGTGGGGCATTTATCAGATGTGCACGCTACTCTTGGTACGTTTAAGAAGTTTTACGATATTCGCGTATATAATAGACAATTAAGTCAAGCATCTATTAAAAATCTTTATGATTCTGGTAGAATGTCTATTAAAGATGAACCAACTGTGTATGCACCATTAGTTAATAATCCTTTTAATCATCTATTATATATACGTGGTAATACAGCAGACTATTTGCTTAATAGTGACCCGTTATTATTTATGCCATCTCATGCTGCTCATAGAAATGGTCCACATATTGGTGGTATCCCAGTTTTTAGAATGGATGGACCAGATGCTATACCAACGAGTGGCATTACTTATTGGAGAGGTGTTTTGCATGCTGGAAGTACTACTGGTAATGTTTATAGTTATTACAACCATGGTCAGGGCAGAAGTATTGAATCAAGAACGAATCAATATTTCCGTGTGAAGTTTAGATGCTGGACACCGACTGTTCATAATAATAACTTTCTCTTTGGTTTGTCATCATATTCTCTCGATGCCTATTCAAGGACTCTTGGACAAGCGACGGCTGGAAGTGGTCCGGCAAATCAAGAGTGCTTTCAAATAATGTCAAATTCAGTGGATCTTCATGCTGGGTGGCAAAATGCTGCGGGAACTTTCACTTGGTGGCCTACGGGGTCCATCAATACGGGCGGTGTAATTAGTCCTGATCACGGTCAAATTAATAGTACGGTCATTGAATTAATAGCAGATTATCCTACCGCAAGGATTTTGGTTAATGGTAATGAGGTTTTTTCAGAAACAATAACTCATCAAAGTGGATGGTATGTATGTGGAACACTCCCGACCCAGGCGACACTATACTTTGATGATGCTTTACCAATAAAATTCAATTCTGGTGAGAATCAATGGATACGTGTTAGGGACGGATTTTATTCGGGATGGGATGATGCAAATAATGAAAAGTTTTGGAAACGTGGTATAGATGGTGCAGCAGCACCAAACTACTCACATACAGCTGTTACTCCTGCTCACGTTGTTGTGACGGGTCTTGGTGAAAATGTAAATCAGACAGATGGGAGATATTTTAGCTTTGATAGACAGGAATGGTTGAATGCGTTTGGTACAAACGGTTGGCATGGAGCTCATCAAGACGGGGCTTGGTTTAATGTAAGAAGAATTCGTAATAATGGAGAATCAGATCCAATCCATATTTTATCATTAATGGGTAGCAGCACAAACTATAATACTGGAAGAAAACATCCTCATGGCACAAATGCGGCGGGTGATTGGCAAGTAGGTGATATAATTGTACAAGACGGTTTTGAAATGGGTCCTGGCAGAGTGTGTGAAATAGTTGTAAACNTAGAAACTCTTCCAACATGGNNTACAAATACCAACATTTTATCTATGTCGCATATTGAGGCTCACATAAGTGCTTTAGGTGAATATTATCCTATACCTGCCGTGAATATTCATGATACTTTAAGAATATTTCTTGGTATGTATTACAATGTCAATACAAATAATAATGTAGGTGGACCAGGTTGGCTCCTCTCTGTTTTGCCTACAGCGCATGACGAATATCACTCGGGTGGGGGCGGATCCTGGAAGAATTGGAATGTGCCATTGGAACTAGGGGAGACTAAACATTCATTTGAAATTACTGCCGATGGAATGGGGGTAATTTGGTATGTGAATGGTATTCCGCATAAAGAAAATAATCATCCTCGAGGTGGTAGCTGGAGCAGTACTTGGAAGGATGGTTTAAGAGATCCAAGTCAGCATAAACGAGTAGGTTGGACTGGCTTCACTGATTCACTAAGAGGAACAATACGGAAGAGTTTTATAAACCATTGTATAATTGGTGGTCAGGCTATGTATGTAAATTCATTTACTGAGGATCTTTGTCCTGGTACAGAAGTAAGTCATTTTGCTGTAAAAACAACTGTTCATAATTGGCTTCATGCGAAATTTTTCAACAATGACCAGTATGCGTTCAATTATGGTTCGCGTGGGGTGAAGGGTGCTGATGATTCTGATTTCAATTCCACTTCCATCACTAATGAGCAAGCTCGATTCAGAATCAATCAGGGTAATATTTGGGTCGCTCCCAATTGTACTTATAATGCTGATTTATGTCGATGGAGTCTACACAATGGTTCAAGCGGGATTATCGTAATAGATAATTATTTGAATGCTAGTGATACTGAATTTAGTATATCTTATCTAAATTATTGCGACGATCGCGCAGATTTTTCATACGGAGGGGTACAGTTTTACTCTGCAAGCTCAGCTTTCAACAATGATGGGATGAAGATACAATTGCATGGTTATATGTATGGCAAATACTACGTAAATATGATAGCCCCCCTCTATTTAGACACTCTTGAGGGAAATTATGCTACTAATGGTTATTCAGCTAATTATTTATTTGGATATAGGGGTTCGGACGGAACTCCGTGGATTGGTACACATCAAGGAAACAACACTTACTCCGGCAATTCATCATGGGATCCAAATCAGATTGTTCTAGGCGATGGCGAACAACATCTTGTCTTTACATTTAAAGTTGAATCGGATGGTTATGTTCGTATGCAGATTTATCTAAACGATGAATTAAAGTTCTATGCGAGATTTTTACCAAGCGTTAATAGTAGCACTGGTCAGAGATATACTCTAAAAGATATGGTAGGAAAATTTATAATTGGTAGGTCAAGATATTCTCCGCACCACGGCTTTGAGTACAATACAGATGGAAGTCAAATATATGATATAAGAGTAGTAAACAAAGCGTTAAACTTATCTGAAATAAAGAGTATGTATCCAAGGATTTTTGATATATATTCTCATAGATTAACCAATAACAATAGCGACGGTCTTTCGTGCCGTAGTATTGCACAAACAGGCACTCAGAATCATTTTATGAAGTATGGTGGTATTGTTGGTGGATCTACTGCTAGCGGCACGAGTCAATGGAATACATCCTCCTATAGTTTTGGTTCAAATACACCAATTCTAAAAGATGAAATTGAATTTTTTATTCCGCATAATTACACTATGGTCTCGATTGGTATTGATTCAGAACCTCATAAAAATTGGGGTTCATCTCAGGGTATGGATAATCGTACGAAAGATGTGACTAAGGACCTATATGGTTTCCACCAGGCTTTCCAAGGCTATATATATGGTAGCGGACAGGCGAACGACCAAGGGGTTGTTCAAGGTTATGGTTCTCCATTTACTGTGTCATGGGCGCAGATTAATCCATTACTATTTTACCAACGTCATTTGAAAATCAAAATGAATAAAAGAATTTCAAAAATAGAATTTGCTCGATTAGATGGATTCCGCGTTCCATATACAAAACTACCAAAAGACTTTGGTACTATATTTGATAATTCACAACCCCATATTGGAGCAGGTGGCTTGAATGGAACTGGTGGTGCTCAAGGGATTGCAAGTGCAAGTAATGAATATTCAGTTCACGGTGCATTTGTTGCTTTTGATAACAATGTAACACGAGAAAACAGATGGCAAACGCATAATGAACATGGTGGAGCCGATTATGGTGAGAATGAATGGATTAAATTTGATGTAGGAAACAATAGAAAGAATATTGGATTTTATCGTTTATGGGCTCGTGGCGGCACAAGTGCATCAGATGGAATTGCGCGTGCAGAACAGTTACCGCGTGATTGGAGAATAGAGGGTTCTAATGATGATGTGAATTGGACAATTCTTGATATTAGAACTGGCATTAATAATGATGATATTGGTCACACAAATAATGGTGGTAATCTAAATGACATACCCTATAATGAATACAGAATACAGAATCCGGGTGCATATAGGTATTATCGTTTATGGGTTGTATCAACAAATGAAAAAACTGGACTATTAATTTCAGAATTAGCATATTATGCCGTTCCAGAAGATGTGAATTACTTGGGTTATGATAGTTCAGACGGCAATTTCATTGTTGCAACAGATGGAACAATAACAAATAGTTATTGGGAGAATAATTCTTTTGGGAGTAATCCAAATACATTTGGAACCTTTTCTGATGCTAATGGGTCCATTTATGCAATTCATCATTGGGCGTATGATAGTAACGAGGGAAAAATAATTATTTGCCATATC
>PBQX02000060.1:0-6133 GCA_002725175.2 Paracoccaceae bacterium | reverse complement strand
TCCACAATCCATGCATCTTGCTGCCTGTACGTTTAATTTTTTATCGTCATGGTCAGTGTAAATTTCTCTAAAATCTAGGAGCCTTTCTTTGGCAGGTCGATAAGGCTCTACTGCTCTAGAGAATTCTTTAAACCCAGTTGTTTTACCCATTACTTGCCTTCTTTCCTTCTTTCATCTCATTTAAAACTCTCTTGTAATCAGTAGGCATAACCTTTACAAATTTTGTTATTTCGTTATCCCAAGAATCTAAAATAGATTTAGCTACCTCTGAACCAGTTAGATCTCTATGTTTTGTAATAAATTGTTTTAAATCTTCTAAGTCATCTTTAGATAGTTTTTCTAATTCGAAGGTTTCCTTGTTACATTTAGTTTCAAAGTCTCCATTTAAATCATAAACATAAGCGACTCCTCCACTCATCCCAGCGCCAAAGTTCCTACCTGTGTTTCCTAAAATAATAGCCTTGCCTCCTGTCATGTATTCGCAGCCATGATCTCCAATTCCCTCAACAACGACAGAAGCTCCACTATTTCTAACACAAAATCTTTCTGCAGCAACGCCTCTAAAATATGCTTCTCCACTTGTAGCACCGTATAAAGCTACATTACCAAGAAGCATGTTTTCTTCGGATTTGAATTTGCTTGATTTAGGGGGGTAAATAATTAACTTACCACCTGAAAGTCCTTTAGCAACATAATCATTAGCATCTCCTTCTAAGGTCAGTGTAATTCCTTTAACTAGCCAAGCAGCAAGGCTTTGTCCTGCAGAGCCGTTTAGTTTTATATTGATAGTATCTTCAGGCAATCCTTCAGCTTCCCATATTTTAGCTACTTCATTTGAGAGCATTGTTCCTACGGTTCTATTCGTATTAACAATAGGTAACTCAAAGTTAACTTTTTGACCACTTTGGATGGCATTCTGACTTTTTTTGATTATTTCATTATCCAAAGCTTTATCTAGGCCGTGGTCCTGATTTTGAGAATGGAATACTTCAGTATTTTCAAATATCTTTTCGGCAGGTTTTAGTATGCCAGAGAAATCTAAGCCACTTCTTTTCCAATGATCTATTGCAATGTCTGTATCTAGGCAATCTACTCTTCCTATCATTTCATTAACTGTTTTAAAACCTAAGTCTGCCATGATTATTCTTAGATCTTTTGCAACCATGAATAGATAATTAACAACATGTTCAGGTTTCCCTTTGAATTTCTTTCTTAATTCTTGATCTTGAGTTGCTATACCAACTGGACAAGTATTTAGATGACACTTTCTCATCATTATGCAGCCCAGGGTTATTAGTGGAGCTGTAGCAAAACCAAATTCTTCAGCTCCTAAGAGCGCTGCTATAGCAACATCTCTTCCTGTTTTCAATTGCCCATCTGTTTGCAACACCACTCTTGATCTTAAATTATTCATGACCAGGGTTTGGTGTGTCTCTGCAACTCCTAGTTCCCAAGGAAGGCCGGCATGTTTTATAGAAGTTAAAGGTGACGCTCCAGTACCTCCGTCGTGACCAGCTATAACTAGATGATCTGTTTTAGCTTTAACCACACCAGCAGCAATTGTCCCTACGCCAACTTCTGATACAAGTTTCACACTAATTCTAGAGTCTCTATTTGAGTTTTTGAGATCATGAATTAATTGGGCTATATCTTCTATCGAGTAAATATCATGGTGAGGAGGGGGGCTAATCAAGCCTACTCCAGGAGTTGAGTGTCTGATTTTTGCTATATATTCGTCAACTTTTTTTCCAGGTAATTCACCACCTTCTCCAGGCTTCGCACCTTGAGCAATTTTAATCTGTAATTCGTCCGCATTAGTTAGATACCACATGGTTACGCCAAATCTTCCAGAGGCTACTTGTTTTATTGCAGACCGTTTAGAAACACCTTCTGGATTAGGTTTGAAACGTATGGGGTCTTCACCACCTTCTCCTGTATTAGACTTTCCTCCCAATTCATTCATTGCGATTGCTAAAGATTCATGAGATTCAGTTGAGATTGAGCCTAAACTCATAGCTCCTGTTGCAAATCTCTTGACAATTTCTTGCTCGCTTTCAACCTCACTTAAATCTATAGGAGTTTTAGAGGATCTAATTTTCAGTAAACCTCTAAGAGTGCTTTGCTTTGTTGTGTGTTCGTTAGCGTATTTTGCAAAATCCCAATACGCATCTTCGTTATTAGTTCTTGAAGCAAGTTGAAGAGAAGAAATAGTATTCGGATCCCACATATGCGAATCCCCGCCATTTCTCCAATGAAAGTCTCCCGGGTTAGGCAATGATAAGATTTTCCCGGATTCATCTTTGGGGTAGCCAAGATCATGACGTCTTTTTTGCTCCATAAAAAGAGCTTCGAAGTCTATTCCTCCAACTCTGCTCGCAGTTCCAACAAAACACTTGCTTATAATCTGATCAGATAACCCAACTGCTTCAAAAATTTGGGCTCCTTTATAAGATTGAAGGGTTGAAATTCCCATCTTTGCCATTACTTTCAGAATTCCTTTTTTAGATCCTTTTTTATAAGCCTCTACAATATCGTTATAGCTTTGTAGTTTCTTGTCATCCAAAAGGCCATCTTTTTTAGCTTTCCAAATAGATTCATAAGCAAGGTAGGGATTTATGGCATCAGCCCCGTATCCAAAAAGAAGACAATGGTGATGCACTTCTCTTGCTTCACCAGATTCAACAATAATACCGATTCTTGTTCTATTCTGGTTTTGTACAAGATGATGATGGACTGAAGAGCAGGCTAAGAATGAACTTACAGCAATCTCTTTCTCGTTAACATTTTTATCTGATAAAACTATGAAAGAGAAACCATCTTCAATAGCTTCGTCTGTTTCTTTACAGATTTTTTCTAGATGCTTAAGCATACCTTGAACACCTAAAGACTTTTGATAGACGAGGTCGATTTCTTTAGTTTTCCACTTATTGGAATCAATTTTTTTAATTGCTCTTAGTTCAGAATTAGAAATAATTGGAGTTTTTAGTCGTAATCTTTCAGAATTTTTTGGGTTATTCTCAACTAGATTACCTTCAGGCCCAATTAGACATTCAAGAGACATGATTACTTCTTCTCTTATTGAATCGATAGCAGGGTTAGTTACTTGTGCAAATAGTTGTTTAAAATAATCAAACAATAGCCTTGGTTTGTCAGAAAGGCATGCTAAAGCAGCATCATTTCCCATTGATCCAAGAGGGTCCCTTAGTTCAGAAACAAGTGGAAGGAGCATGAATTGCATCGTCTCAGTCGTGTAACCAAAAGATTGTAATTTAGCTATTAATTCCTTTTCAGAGATTTCTTCTTTTGGGTCTTTTTCTTCTATTTCAGGAAGATCCTTTATATTTTTATTCCAATCTTCATAAGGGTTAGAGCNGCATATATCCTGTTTTATTTCTTCATCAGGAATCATTTCTCCTTTNTCAAAATCTATCAAGAACATCTTTCCAGGTTGNAANCTGCCNTTAGTTATAACGGTTTCAGGATCCACGGGNAGAACTCCAACTTCTGAAGCCATAATCACTTTGTCATCATCGGTTAAATAAAATCTGCTAGGCCTTAATCCATTTCTATCTAATACAGCTCCCACTTTCTTTCCGTCAGTAAACACAATTGAAGCTGGGCCATCCCATGGNTCCATCATAGAAGAAGAATATTCATAGAATTCTTTCTTCTCTGNGGACATGTTTTCNTCTGACTGCCANGCTTCAGGAATCATCATCATGANCGATTCTTGTAGACTTCTTCCAGATAAAATNAGGAANTCTAATACNTTATCAAAACTACCTGAGTCAGTGCAGTCTAATTCNGTNATTGGGAATAGTTTTTGTAACTCTTCTTTAAATAATTCNCTTTGAACNGTTCCTTGCCTAGCTTTCATGGCATTCATATTCCCTCTNAGGGTATTTATNTCNCCGTTATGACACATNTANCTATTTGGTTGNGCNCTATCCCAAGAAGGGAAGGTGTTTGTGCTAAATCTAGAGTGAACCATTGCCAGGTGAGTCTTAAAATCTTTATTTTCTAGATCTGGATAGAAAGGAAATAGCTGGGAAGGTGTCAGCATGCCTTTGTAGACAATTATTGATGAAGAGAGGCTGCAGGCGTATAGNAGTTTTGATTGNTCTAAACTTTTATCATTGCGTAATAANTGAGTAAATTGCTTCCTTATTAGAAAAAGCCTTCTATCAAATTCATTTTCATCTATATCCTCTGCAGAGCCTATGAAATATTGGGCTATAAATGGTTGAGCATCTTTAGAAGCTGGTCCTACATTCGCTCCTTCGGGGTCTACAGGAACTTCTCTCCATCCAAGCGGCACTTGATTCTCTTGTTTCGTTATTCTCTCTATAACCTCAATACATTTNTTTCTTTCTTTCTTTAAGNTAGGTAAGAAAATATTGCCTACCGCATACTGACCNTTTTNTGGGAGTTTGATATCAAGTTTCTTTGCTTCTAACTGAAAGAAGCTATCAGGACTAGCTATTAAGATTCCTGCTCCNTCTCCAGTATTTTCTTCAAATCCACAACCGCCTCTATGATCCATTTTGGAATTGACNAGAAAGGCGTCATCCATAATTTCTCTAGATGGAANCCCTTTAATATTGGCAACAAGTCCTACTCCNCAAGAATCCTTTTCAAACTGAGGATCNTATANACCTTTNTTNTCNGGTAGACCGTATATGTGNTTATTGGCTTTAAATTCCATTATTTTTTTGGGTTGAAAACTCTCAGCAGTCGAAAGCTGATCAAAAATTTATTAAAAATTTTTATGAGTTGCGCAGGTGTTGAATTGTACCTTTTTTTGGTTTGTTTTTGAAGGTCTAAACCAATGACTGTATGGCTTTTGTTATTTTAGACTCATCAATATCTGCTTTGACCTTAGCTCGTCCTATTTTTTCTAAAAGAACAAAATTGAGTTTATTTCCCTCTCTTTTCTTATCAACAGACATGTTTTCCAAGAGTTTCTTCTCATCAAAAGTATTTTTTAAATTTAAATCAGGGTTTGCTTTGCTGATTAGGTTTTTAGACCTTTTTAGATCTTCTTCAGAGAATCCTTCAGTTAGTTTAGATAATTCCATAGCCATAAGCATTCCCATAGCAACAGATTGCCCATGGCTGAACTCTTTAAGCTCCCCATACAACTCTATAGCGTGACCAAAGGTGTGACCAAAATTTAAAAATTTCCTAATGCCTTTCTCTCTTTCATCCTTAGAGACAATTTCTGCCTTTATTTCTACAGACCTAGTAATAGCGTAACCCAATGCTTCAGGTTTTAAAGAAATAATGCTTTCCATATTTTCTTCTAACCAATCAAAGTATTTCTTGTCACTGATTAAGGCGTGTTTGATAACCTCAGAAAGACCATTGCTTATTTCAATCTTAGGAAGAGAGCTCAAAAGGTCTACATCAGCAAAAACCTTAATAGGTTGATGAAATGCACCGATCATATTTTTACCTTGAGGGTGATTTATTGCCGTTTTGCCACCAACAGACGCATCCACTTGCGAGAGCAAGGTACTTGGAAATAGAATAAAATTTACTCCTCTTTGATAGGTTGCAGCAGCAAAACCTGCTATATCGCACGTTATTCCTCCACCAAATCCCACCAGAACACAATCTCTGCTAAACCTTGCATCAATAAGCTTAGAATGAATGCTATCTAGAGTCCTTCCGCTCTTATTTTCTTCTGAAGCACGAATTTCTAAAGATTGAAAATTAGATGATAAGCTTGATAGCGCATCCGCAATTAAAACTTTAAATTTTGTTGGTATATTCTCATCTATGATTAGAAGTACTTCTTTATCTTCTAACGCTTTTAAGTTCTTTTGGTTTATCAGGTTAGATCCAACAACCACTTCGTAAGGGTTGTTAGTTGTTTCTACCTTAATTTTGTTCATTTTAAATTCAATTGATCTATGATTTCATCAACTACTGCATTATGACTATTTTTACCTTCATTTATAGTTATGTTTGCACATTCTTCATAAAGAGGGTCTCTAATTCCTTTTAATTCTCTAAGAGTTTGCTCAACATTTTCTGATTCTTTAAGTAAGGGCCTCTTGTTATCATTTAAGGTTCTTTCTAGTTGAGTTTGGATAGAAGTTTCAAGATAGATAACTGTACCTTTTTTTAG
>PBQX02000003.1:0-5311 GCA_002725175.2 Paracoccaceae bacterium | reverse complement strand
TTTGTAAAAGCAGCCTTAAGTCAATCACGATTAGTATAATATAAAATGTTTTTTCGAATCCTAAAGAAGTTGACTGCAAATGGTAAAAAGCCTGAGATCAATCACGGCTTAGCATTAGCAACACTTTTTATCCAGCTAGCAAACACAGATAATGATTACTCAAGTGAAGAGCATGAGTTGATTATAACAATTCTAGAAAATCGTTATAAGGTTGAAAGAAAGGAGGCTAAAAAAATAATAGAGGAGGCTAAGTATTTAGAAAGGGACATGTCAGACACAATGCAAATTACACGAGAAATAAAAAATACAATTCCCTACGAGGAAAGGTCTGGAGTGGTAAGGGACTTATGGCAAATCATTATGGCAGATAATAAAAGATCAAATGAAGAAAATAATTTTATGAGATTGGTAATAAAATTGTTGGGAATAACAGATAAATTGAGTGCGCAAATCCGAAGAGAGGTTGTGAATTCATCATTGGCCAAGAATAAACCTGATGAGACAATAGGCGAATAAATTAGAATGACCCCCAAACTAATCAAAGATCATGGTATATCTGAAACAGAATATTCTAAAATACTAGAAATATTAGGACATCCACCCAATTTAACTGAATTAGGTATATTCTCAGCGATGTGGAACGAACATTGNTCNTANAAATCNTCAAAAAAATGGTTAAGACANNTACCTNCANAAGGNAATANNGTNATATGTGGNCCAGGTGAAAATGCAGGAATAATTGATATAGGTGATGGTGAGGCAGCTGTCTTCAAAATGGAGAGCCACAACCATCCAAGTTATATTGAACCATTTCAAGGTGCAGCTACTGGTGTTGGTGGNATATTAAGAGATATATTTACTATGGGAGCAAAACCGGTGGCAGTCTTGAATAGTTTATCTTTTGGTGAACCTGCAAATGAAAAAACACCATTTCTGATAAACAACGTAGTTAAAGGAATTAGCCACTATGGAAATTGCTTTGGTGTTCCTAATATAGGNGGAGAATTAAGATTTNATAAGAAGTATAATAATAATATTCTAGTTAATGCATTTGCTGTNGGAATTGTTAAAAAGAATAAAATTTTTTATTCAAAAGCTACAGNANATAATTTACCTGTAGTATACGTTGGAGCTAAAACAGGAAGAGATGGCGTTGGAGGAGCTTCAATGGCTTCAGAGGAGTTTGGGATTAAAACTGAAAAAATGAGACCNACAGTGCAAGTGGGCGATCCTTATATGCAAAAATGTTTAATGGAAGCATGCTTGGAACTTATGGAAACTGACTCAATTATTTCTATACAAGATATGGGTGCTGCTGGCTTAACATGCTCTTCTGTTGAAATGGCAGATAAAGGCAATTTAGGCATGGAAATAAATTTAGATAAAGTGCCAAAAAGAGAAAAAAATATGTCTAGTTACGAATTAATGTTGTCCGAAAGTCAGGAGAGAATGTTAATGATTGTTCACCCTAATCGGGTAGAATTTGCTGAATCTATTTTTAAAAAATGGGATCTGGATTTTGAAGTAATTGGCAAAACATTGAAGGAAGATATTTTTAGGATANTTATGAATGGAGACATAATATCTAATATTCCATTAGGGGCTCTCTCAAGCAAATCTCCAGAGTATGACNGGCAATGGGTANAAACTCCTAAGCCAAGGCGGTTATCAAAAATNCCTCAGGTAAAAGTTTTAGAATGCCTAAAAAAAATTATTTCATCAGAAAANTATTGCTCTAGACAAGCATTATTTTCGCAATATGACCATATGGTCCAAGGGAACACAGTAGTAAGACCTGGGGGNGACGCTGGAGTAATTGGGATTACTAATTCACAAAAATGCTTATCAATAACTGCGGATGTTACCCCNAGATACTGTGAAGTAAACCCTTTTGAAGGAGCCAAACAAGCCGTGGCAGAGTCATTTAGAAATATAATTTCAACTGGGGGCTTGCCAATAGGTATAACTGATAATTTAAATTTCGGAAATCCNGAGAAACCTGAAATCATGGGACAATTTATAGAAAGTATCAAAGGAATATCGGAGGCCTCTCTTAAGCTTAANATGCCCGTAGTTTCTGGAAATGTTAGCCTTTACAATGAAACTGCAGGCAATTCAATAATGCCCACACCTACCATAGGAGCCGTCGGAATAATAGAAAATATAAAGGATGTTATCCATATACAGATCAAAGAAAAAGAAACCCTATTTCTAGTNGGAAATAATTCTTCTCACTTAGGAAGAACGGCTCTTCTCTATGATGTCTTTTCAATAGAAGAAGGCGATGCCCCNATAGTAAANCTAGANGAAGAATTTNACANTGGCATGTTTNTTTTAGAGTTAAATAAAAGAGGTATAATCGAAGCAGCACATGATATTTCCGATGGAGGTTTAATAGTTGCCATNTTTGAGATGTGTGCNCATTCCAATATTGGTGCAAAAATAAAAGATGCTGAGCCCCATTGGTATTTTTCTGAATCTCAAGGAAGATACATCATATCGGTTAAAGGCGATAATATTAAAACTCTTAATGAAACTGCTAGAGAAATGAGAATTGATTTGGAAGAAGTTGGTNTTNCTGGAGGTGAANCCTTCATTGCAGGGNNAGAGCATATTAGTTTAAAATCTTTAAAAGAATTATACTTTAGTGGCCTNAATGAGCTTTTANATTGAAAAATATAAATNTTAATTTATCCTGCAANTATATTAAAAATTTNATAAGGATCNAGATATTTGCCAATAAGTACAAGCGAAATTGAAGCTCTTATAAAGACTGCAATGCCTGAGGCTAGAGTGGATGTGTCTGGCGATGGAGTGCACTTCGCAGCGAATATTGAAGCAGCAGAATTTGAAGGCCTAAATAGAGTAGAGCAACATCAACTAGTTTACTCTGCTTTAAAGGGGAAAATGGCTGGATCTTCAGGAGAGTTACATGCTCTTGCTTTAACAACGAAAGTTCCAAGCAAATAAATGAGGGAAGAAAATGGAAAATATTAAGACTAAAATAGATACCATAATATCTAAAGATGACGTGGTATTGTTTATGAAAGGAACCTCGTCTATGCCACAATGTGGCTTTTCCAGCAAGGTAGCGGGTGTTTTGAATTATTTAGACATAAACTTTCAAGATGTTAATGTCCTAGAAGATGAAGAAATTCGTCAAGGAATTAAAGATTATTCTGAGTGGCCTACCATACCTCAACTTTACATAAAAGGTGAATTTATAGGTGGGTGTGATATTATTACAGAAATGGTCCTTAGTAGTGAATTTGATCAATTACTTAATGATAAAGAAATAAACTTTAGTGAATCAAAGGCAAGTGAAGTGCGAGATGCAAATAGCTAAATAAGTGTAGAGTTTTTATTTAAAAGCTCCCTCCACTGCCTCAATCACTTTCGAAGAATCAGTCGAATGCTTATCCTTTAGGTCAGAGAACTTAGATAAAACATTGTCTAATGTATCTGCAGTATTTTTTAATAGTAATAAAATTTCATTTTCATCACCATTGGCCAAATGTTTCTTATTATCATCTTCAAAGTCTAGAGCTGTTTGATTTTGAAAATTATCTACTTGAATTTTAAGGTTTTCAATTTCTTTCTTATAATCGCTTAAATCTTTTTGTACAGAAGCCTTTTCCCACTCAAGTGATTTAATTTTATCCCCAAGCATAAGCCCTGCCATCAGCAACATTTTGGTCTCTGGCACTCTTCCATTTACGGACTGTAGTGCCAAGGCTTCTCGATCAAGTAGCTTAGCTGCAGTATCAAGTTGATCTTCCTCTCCCTTAGCGCAGGCTATTCTAAATTTATGGCCCCCGATAGTTATTTCAACTTCAATCATTTTCTCTTTCCTTAACCAAATTATCTACTTCGGCCATAAGTGAGTTTAATTCATTTAAATCATTAAGATGTTCAGACTTTAATGAATTAATTTTCTGTGTCAGTTCCTTTTTGTTTATCACAATTTTTTCGTAATCATTCAAAATATCATTCAACTTAGTAAGCGATGTATCAATACGATTTTTAAGTATTTCAATTTTTGACATTTAATTAAAACTTTTACTGTTCTCAAAGAACATAAAACAACAAACATCTATTAACTTCAAATAAATAATTGCCAATCTATAAAATGAATAGTAAAAAACGCATCATTAACTATATACTTAGTATTTCTAAAGAAGTTCTGTATTAGATTACATTCAAGAAAGGTTTTGGAGAAAAATTTGGAAATAACCGCCCTAAAAGCAAATCATCCAGAACATTTCCGCAGAGCTGCTGCGCTGCGAGTTTTGGCTATCGATGCCGTACAAGCCGCAAACTCAGGACATCCGGGAATGCCAATGGGCATGGCAGATGTAGCTACAGTATTGTTCGAAAAGCATCTTAAGTTTAGTGCTAGAAATCCAAACTGGCCAGATAGGGATAGGTTTGTACTATCTGCGGGACATGGCTCCATGCTTTTATATGCCCTTCTTTTCTTAACGGGATACGAGGATATTCAACTAAAAGATCTAAAGAATTTTAGACAGTTAAACTCTAAAACAGCTGGCCACCCAGAATATGGCCATTTAGCTGGAATAGAAACAACTACAGGCCCACTTGGCCAAGGGTTAAGCACAGCGGTAGGCTTAGCAATTGCTGAAAGCTCTCTATCTTCAAAATGGGGAAAAAATATTTTTAATCACTACACTTATGTAGTAGCAGGTGATGGATGCTTAATGGAGGGAATAAGCCAAGAAGCAATTAGTTTAGCTGGAAAATTAAGGCTCAATAAACTTATTGTTTTTTGGGATAATAATGGAATCACCATAGACGGAGAATTGTCAAAATCATGTATCACAGACCAAAAGACTCGCTTTTTGGCCTCTGGTTGGGCGGTTTTTGAATGCGACGGCCATGACCCAAAGAGCATTGATCTAGCAATAATTGCAGCTAAGAATCAAACTAAGCCCTCTATTATTTCATGCAAAACACACATCGGATTTGGATCGCCAAAAAAACAAGATTCTGCGGCAGCTCACGGGTCCCCATTAGGAGAAGAAGAAATTCTAGCTGTGAAAAAAATCTATGGCTGGAATAAAGAAAGCTTTAATATTCCGGAAGACATACAAGATCAGTGGAAAAAAATTGGATCGAAAGGTAAAGTGCATTTTGGGACGTGGAAAATGAATTTCGACAGCCTTCCAAAGAAGAAAAAGGCTGAATTGGAAAGGGTACTTGCCTCAAAAATCCCAAATAAAACTTTCTCTGAAATAAAGAAAATCAAACAAGAAGTGCATGAAAATTTACCAAATATTGCAACTAGGAAATC
>PBQX02000049.1:0-26226 GCA_002725175.2 Paracoccaceae bacterium | reverse complement strand
TTGGACTGCTGGAATATTTCTTTTAGCTCTTGGTTTATCGGGTCTTTTCTGGGTTATATTGGCAAGCCTTAGAATTCGCCGCTTAGATAGTGGTAGGGATAAATTTGATCAAAACGAGTTAAATAATAAACTGTTAACTATTTCCAAATTTCACATGATTTCTATATCTTGTGCCTTTTTCGGTTTTATATTATTGATAGCTGGAATTTTCTTTGGTTAATAATTCTATTTACTGACTGCTAAAATTGAATCAGTAATGATTTCCAAGCAATTTTTTGAAGAAAAGCTGTGATCAGCACCCTTTAATAGTGTTAATCTCAAGTCTGGACATGATATTTCCTCTAGAAGTTTCAATGGCACCTCAATTTTTACATCTGCATCATTCGTACCTTGAAGAAGTCGTACAGGAAAATCATATAGCTTTTTTTTCCCAAAGATTAAGTGTTTTCGCCCATCTTCAATCAGTTTTTTCGTGATTCTATAGGGTTCATTATCATATGCAGTTGGCAAATCTACATATCCTATTTCATTAAGCTCTTTCCTTTGATTGATCGAAAAATTTCTCCAAAAACCATCCTCGGTAAAATCAGGAGCAGTGGCTATACCAACTATTCCTTTTATTTTTTGGGGAATTTTTTCTGCTAATAAAAGTGAAATCCAACCTCCCATTGATGAGCCAACCAAAATCTGAGGTCCTTCTGTAAGCTGCTCAATCACAGCGATACTATCTTCAAGCCAATCACTCAAACAAAGATCGGAAAAATTTCCAGAGGAAGCACCATGCCCAGAGTAGTCAAATCGCAAAAAATCTCTTTTTTCAGATATAAAAAATTTTTCAAGGGCAAGTGCCTTAGTTCCTTCCATATCAGATCGAAATCCACTAAGAAAAACAACTCCTGGCAATTTTTTTAGCTTACCATCATAAAAAGATCGAACAAATGCGATCTCTCTGTTATTATTAGATTTAATAAAATTCTTAACCAACACCTAAAATGCTTTCACAAAAAGAACAAAAAAACCCACAAGTGATGCACATTTTATCAGACATTTATGATTCTGATAAGGTTAACTTTGTAAAATCTATTTCGAATATGATAATTAATTCTGGGTTTGGTAATACCGTCATACTCCCCAAAAGTGTGCTGGCAGGAAGTTTAAAGCGAAGTGGGTCCGAAATTATTGCTCTTCAAGCTGATGCTAAAAATAAAAAAAGCCTTTTAGCGGAGATAAAATCTGTAATGCCATCCAACAATGATCCAAAGGTTAGAATATTAATCCATAACCATGAGTTCGAACTATCGAAAGAAATCCAAGCTATTTGTAAAAAAAATAGATTCTATCAGTGCAATACGTTTTTCTCTAAACCTGAAAAGGAAACATTTTCTAGAAGAATTCTTGGTAAAAGCAAGTTTTTATATAATGGGATAAATATATCAACAATTTCTAATGAATTAAGAGGTTACTTCCTCCAAAATTACTCACCTTTAATTGAAAATATTTCAGTTGTACCTCAGGAACTCACTATTTCTAAAGGGCCCGTTCCCCACGAACGGATTATATCCTTAGCAACATCTTGGGGGATCTTAGACCAGCCAAGTTTAATTCTCTTGACGACAGAATTTTACGGCAACAAAATTTGGGAAAATCATGTAATTGAATTAGGAAAAACATTGAAAAATTTTCCGGCGGATCAAAGTGTTCAGCTGGTTATTTTAGATGGTAAAAAGGAGAACTTAATGCGGGATAAGTTTCAAGAAACTATAACCCACTTAGGACTGCTTAATTTTATAAATCCTGTTAGAGAATGTACAGATTTTGAAGCTGCAGTTAGCATTGCAAGCTTATATTTGGATTTATCACCATCCCCTACTGAAAACTCTACTATTCTTCAAAAATGTGCTGAACAAGGTAGATTATGTATAGCATGGAAACATGGAGCAAATATTGAAGCATTTCCAGAGTCATTATCAGGAAATTTAGTAGAGCCTTTTAACTTTACCGTTTTTGCCCAGAAAATTAGAGAGTTTCTCTTATTTGAAAATAATAAGTCTAAAATTATGGAAGAAGATGCAAAAACCTACGTTAGAGAAAAGTATAGTTGCCAAGCGGTAGAATCGGCGCTTTTTGACCTTTACAATAAAACGTTAGCTAAAAGAAATTAAATCAATATAGTCTAATTATAATTGGTAAATAAGAGGTTATTAGATTGTCTGAAAAAATATTAATTAAGTTTCCAGATAATAGTACTAGAGAATATAGCAAAGGTGTCACCGCGTTAAGTATCGCGTCTGAAATTAGTAAATCTCTAGCAAAATCAGCTATCGCTTGTGAGATTAATGGAACCCTAGCTGACATTTCTTCTGAAATAAAAGAAGGATGCACTCTAAGCATAATTACTAGCAAAGATAAAAATCAAGCCCTAGAATTAATAAGACACGATTGTGCTCATATAATGGCAAGGGCAGTTCAAGAGTTATGGCCCGAAACCAAAGTCACTATAGGACCAGTAATAGAAAATGGCTGGTATTATGATTTTGATAGAGAAGATCCCTTTACTCATGATGACCTTTCTTTAATCGAAAAAAAGATGCGAGAAATAATTAACCGTCATGATCCAGTCAGAACCGAAGTTTGGGGACGTGAAGAAGCAATTAAATTCTATGAAAAGAATAATGAGGAATACAAGGTAGAATTAGTTGAAGCAATACCTAAAGGGGAAGAAATTCGAATGTACTGGCATGGAGATTGGCAGGATCTTTGTAGAGGACCCCACTTAGCTCATACTGGACAAGTTCCTGGAGATTGTTTCAAATTAATGAGCGTTGCTGGTGCATATTGGAGAGGGGACAGCAAGAATAAAATGCTCCAAAGGATTTATGGAGTGGCTTTTGCCAATAAAGAGGATTTGAAAAAATATCTTAACTTTCTTGAGGAGGCAAAAAAACGTGATCACCGTGTCTTAGGGAAAGAAATGCGCCTTTTCCACCTTCAAGAGGAGGCACCTGGGATGGTTTTTTGGCATCCAAAAGGATGGACGGTATATAAGGAGCTAAAGAACTACATGGAACGGCGATTAAGCCGAGAAGATTACCTAGAAGTCAATACTCCTCAAGTAGTTGATAGGAAACTGTGGGAGGAATCCGGGCATTGGGATAAATACCAAGAAAATATGTTTATAGTTGAAGTTGACGAGGACGGTGCCCGAGAGAAACGCATAAATGCGCTTAAACCTATGAACTGCCCTTGTCATGTTCAAATTTATAATCAAGGTGTTAAATCCTATAGAGATTTACCTCTTAGATTAGCTGAATTTGGCAGCTGCCACAGATATGAACCTTCGGGGGCAATGCACGGCATCATGAGAGTAAGAGGTTTTGTTCAGGATGATGCCCATATTTTTTGTACTGAAGAGCAAATAAGGAGTGAAACAAAAGTTTTTATAGACTTATTATCCTCAATTTATAAAGATCTCGGTTTTTCTGATATAAAGATAAAATTCTCAGATAGACCGGAAAAAAGGTCCGGTACAGATAAAGTTTGGGATAAAGCAGAGCTCGCCTTAAAAGAGGCTACTACTCAAGCAGGTTACGGGTTTGATTTGAATCCAGGAGAAGGCGCTTTTTATGGGCCTAAATTAGAATTTATTCTTACAGATGCAATTGGGAGAGAATGGCAATGTGGCACCCTTCAAGTAGACTTTGTACTGCCAGAAAAATTAAATGCAAATTATATAGATGAATCTGGGCAGAAAAACCGCCCAGTGATTTTGCATAGAGCAATTCTGGGCTCCTTTGAAAGGTTTATTGGTATATTAATTGAAGAACATTCAGGGAAGTTCCCATTATGGTTAGCTCCGACACAAGTCACAGTAGCATCTATTACAAGCGATGCCGACCCCTATGTAATCAAAGTAGTTAACCTATTAAAAGAGAAAGGCATTCGCGTAGCATCCGATATACGTAATGAGAAAATAAATTATAAG
This sequence comes from Paracoccaceae bacterium, assembly GCA_002725175.2. Taxonomy (GTDB): domain Bacteria; phylum Pseudomonadota; class Alphaproteobacteria; order Rhodobacterales; family Rhodobacteraceae; genus CACKLF01. Next base: position 22,244 of record PBQX02000049.1, on the reverse strand, counting down.
ATAAGAGAGCATTCATTGGCAAAGGTTCCAGTTATTTTATCAATTGGGGAGCGTGAAGTGAATGAAGGTACTGTTAATGTCAGAAGATTGGGAACAAAAGAAACCCAATCAATGCTATTAGATGAAGCTATTGAGCTCCTACATTCAGAGGCTTTGCCTCCAGACAGCGTATAAAATCAGCTTTTTATTCTTTATGTTGATCTAATAATCTTAATTTATTGACATTGAACAACCAATTGCGTTACCACAACTATATAAAGTATAAAAATAAAGGAGTATTATCATAGTTCGGAGACCTCAAAACGCGCCAGCCCCAGCGCGAAGCAGTGGGCCAAGAGTAAATGAAACAATAGACAATGAAGAAATTCGTTTAATCGGAGCAGAAGGTGAAAATGAAGGATTAGTTACTTCGGAGAGAGCTCTAGAGATGGCCACAGACGCTGGCCTAGATCTGGTAGAGATATCACCAAACGCAAGCCCTCCAGTTTGCAAGATTATGGACTTTGGAAAATACAAGTATGAGCAGCAAAAAAAAGAGGCAGAAGCTAGAAAAAAACAAAAAATAATAGAAGTTAAGGAAATTAAGTTTCGACCAAACACAGATACACATGATTATGAAATAAAAATGCGATCTGTAAAAAAGTTTCTTGAAAATGGAGATAAAGTAAAAGTAACTCTTAGGTTTAGAGGCCGAGAGATGGCTCACGTCGAGTTGGGTCAAAATCTCTTAGAAAGGGTAGTAGAAGATATTTCGGAATTAGGTAAAGTAGATGAAATACCTAAAGTAGAAGGGCGGCAAATGGTAATGGTTATTAACCCAATTAAATAAATTTACTAATTTTTTTAAGTTATGATTAAGTACACACAGTATTTTATCGAAATACTCCCTCTTCACATTTTTGTGTTTTTGACACAATTTTTATCATTTGAAAAAAAAGTCAAGCTTGGTGGTTACTGGTTCGGTTTTATAGTGTCAAATTCTAAAAAGTTAAGAAATAGAATTTTATCAAATCTGAAACTTGTTGAGGGCACATTTAAAGTTACCGATAAGGAAGAGTTTATAAAAAGTGTTGGAAATTCAGTCGGTAGNGCACTTACGGAATTAATTTTTAATAAAGAATTCATCACCGCAAAAAATAAAATAAAGTATGAAAATGATATCCCGGAATGTTTATTAANTGCCAAGAAAAATAATAAGCCTGTAATTCTGGTTTCAGGGCATTTTGGTCAATGGGAAGCAGTACGAATAATGTTGAAAAAAAATGGTTTCGAAACTGGAGCCATTTATAGAAAAAACAAAAACCCTTTTTTCGAGTCAATGTACTTAAAAAATATAAGGTTAGGAGGAGAACCGATTTTCCCTGCAGGTTTGGCTGGAACAAAACGAATGATAAAACATTTAAAAGCAGGGGGAATCTTGGCACTACTGNTAGATCAAGCAGTGAGTGACGGCGACGATTTCAAATTTTTTGGATTGAAGGCTAAAACATCAATGGCTATTGCTGAATTAGCCTTAAAATATAATGCATCCATTGTTCCTTGTTACGGAATACGTGAACAAGACGGAGTATCTATACGCGTTGTCTTCGAAGATCCAATCAGTAATGATAGCCCTAGAAAAATCATCCAAAGTATCAATGATAGCCTAGAGGCACGAGTANGAACTAATCCTACTCAATGGCACTGGCTTCACAATCGTTGGAAGGTTTAAATGAGGAGTTCAAGAATTTCGAACTCCTCTTTAAACTTTTTCTAGCTGCAACCGCTTGTTTTGCTGCAAGATACTGCATCCGCAGATACTGTTCCTACGTCAGCACATCCACCGATTAATGCTGCTGATGCTAAAAGCGCCGCTATAAATACTTTTTTCATAACAATTATCCCATTATTGTTTTTATATAATTGACCATAAGTAATCCTATTGATTAGTCAATTGCTAGCTTATATTTTTTTTATTTTTTAAGCAATTACCCTTATTAAGATCACAAATAATCTGATAAATCTTCTAACTATCANNTGAATAACATTTTTCACTGATAATAATGGGAGTTAAACTTTTTTCATGATACAGAGAATTATAAAAGCGTGTATTTTTGATGTTGACGGAACAATAGCTGAAACNGAAGGAATACATCTTCAGGCATTTAATGAGGCATTTAAAGAATTTAAGGTTGCATGGAATTGGANTAAGCCCACTTATAAAGCGCTCTTAGAAATTGCAGGAAGTGAAAACCGTATCAGATACTTTAATTCGAAAACTAAATCAAACTTTTCAAATGATTTGATTAGGGAATTAGTCAAACAAAAAACAAAAATCTATCAGGAAAAACTATTGAGCAAATCTTTTTATGTGCGCCCTGGGGTATTTGAATTGGTTGATGCTTTAAAAAAAAGCAAAATAAAAATTGGAGTTGCAACAAGTACCTCAATGGATAATGCCATGAAATTATTTTCTNTAATTTGGGGAAATGAGGCTCAAAACCTTTTTTCAGTCATTTCTACTCCAAAATTGAATGTAAACAATAAACCGGCACCTGATTTGTATAATATAGCGCTGCAAGATTTGAAAGTTAGGCCAGAAAATGTGGTTGCTATTGAAGATAGCAAAATTGGATTAAAATCAGCAAAGGCAGCATCTATTTCTACTATTTTGGCACCTTCTGAATTTACACGCGGTGACAATTTTTCTGACGCTGATCTAATTGTCGAAAATCTATTGGACCCTAGAGTTAAAAAATTTTTAGGTCTAATCTGAAGCAGTTATAAATATGATTTGATTTATGCTACTACACGAGCCAATGCACACTGAGACCATAGTTCTGCAATTGACNTAACAAGATAATCAATATCAGCATCTGAGTGAACCGGTGATGGTGTTATTCTTAACCTTTCAGTTCCTTTTGGCACTGTTGGNTAGTTTATAGGTTGGACATAAATGCCATAATCTTCTAGAAGCCAATCACTTATTCTTTTNCACTTTATGGGATCTTTGATCATGACAGGNACTATGTGGCTCGGATTTTCAAGATGTGGAATACCAGCCGCATCCAATTTCCCTCTTAATAGATTAACTTGCCTCTTTTGGGCAGCCCTTTCAATCTCACTTTCCTTAAGGTGNTTTATTGAAGCCAATGCTCCAGCTGCAGCTGCAGGAGGAAGAGCTGTTGTAAAAATAAAACCACTTGCAAAAGATCTAATGAAATCACAAAGGCCCTTCGANCCAGTAATATATCCGCCCAATACCCCATATGCCTTTCCCAGCGTTCCTTCAATTAAGGTCACACGGTCAGCAACACCATCTCTTTCAGAAATTCCGCCTCCTCTCTTGCCATAAAGACCTACAGCATGAACCTCATCTAGATAAGTCATCGCTCCATATTTTTCCGCAACATCACAAATGTCGGAAATTGGAGCTATATCACCATCCATAGAATAGACACTTTCGAATGCCACAATCTTAGGAGCATTTGCATCACACTCTGCCAACTTTCTTTCTAAGTCAGAGACATCATTATGATTCCAAAGNTTTTTCTCTGCTCTTGAATGTCTTATGCCTTCTATCATTGATGCATGATTCATCGAATCAGAAAGAATAACACAATTGGGTAGCCTAGCTCCCAGTGTAGATAAAGCTGCCCAATTTGATACGTAACCAGACGTAAACAAAAGGGCTGAATCTTTCNTATGTAAATCAGCAAGTTCCTCCTCAAGTAAAACATGGTAGTGATTTGTACCTGATATATTTCTAGTTCCTCCAGCACCTGCTCCACACTCTTCTAGAGCGTCATGCATAGCTTTTAGAACTTTTGNATTTTGCCCCATTCCCAAATAATCATTAGAACACCAGACAGTAACATCAGATTGCTTACCGTCTTTATGACTTCTTGCACTTGGGAAATTACCCTTATAGCGTTCCAAGTCAGCGAAAACCCGATAGTTTCCTTCCCTCTTCAGCTCTTCTAGCTGGCCTTCAAACCATTCATCATAATTCATCTTTAACCTACTCCAATGTGTATCAAGTTACATGTTGCCTACTTCTTTTCGCATTAAATTCAGTATTNCCAGGCAACATCCACATCCACAATTTCGAATCTGGTAGTGGAACCACCATAAACCAGTGCTCTAATAGTGCCAAAAGAGTTAACGACAAAACCAAGGCAAACCCGACTTGATTAGAAAATTCACCACTAGCACTATGAAACAAATGTTCTAAAAAGAAAAAAGCAGCGCAAGTTATCAAAGTAATTGATATAGGGAACATNGCAGTTACCTTCCTGACACGAAAATAGCTCCCAAAATGCTGCAAAGGACCAGGAAGAAATTCAAAATTAATATAAGGTACTCCAAAATATAAATTCAATTTTGCACTTAACCTAGCAAAATACAGCACACTAAAAGTTAGAAGTCCGAAATAATTGTCAGCTCCTAAACCAAAAAATATTAACCAAATATAGGTAAGAATAATTGCNATCTCGGAATACAAGATAGTTGCAAGCGATTTCTGAAAACGAATCCATCCAAGATCTGACTTACTACAAGTCGCCGTATTTGGGCCAGTCAATACCCCACAAAGAAATGCAAACTCCAACCACCCCCAGATAATAAGTGCCGAAATAAAGGAGGTATATATTGAACCATTTGTCACCACACCTAAGGTATTATGGTATAAATATAAGCCAAGAATAAATATAGGCATGGAAGCAATAACAGAACAGTATTGAGAAAATTTAGGCTTGGACGGAAACTTTTCCCATCTATCTATCAGCCTTACCAAAAACAAAAGCAATCCAGTAGAAAACCACCAAATAAAAATTGAAAATACAATGGGGGTAAGTATTTCNACCACTTTTCTCTCCTAAAAAGTCGGCTCTAGGCGTGGATTGTCTGGAACCTGATTTTTCTTCATAGGCATCAAATACAAGCTAATAAATGCCGATAAAGCTTTAATACCTGGCGCTACCTTCATTATAGAACCTATGAACCCACCTCTTTTATTTGCCTTATCCAGAGCAAAAAAGGCCTCTCTAATTCGTCCTAAATTTCTCTTCCATTTTGGATTATCCAGGTCAATTTCTATAGGAAATACTTGCCTGGAAATCTCATTACATACTCGGTAAACTCGGTCATCGTACCAGTCAATATCAATACCTAGTGCCTTATGAAATGCAGGTCTTGCATGATCTCTTACATGCATTGTTGCATAAACTGCTACTAAGAAAAACCTAATCCAAAGTTTATTAATTCCAGAGGTTAATTTTGGATCAGTCTTCATTAGCAAAGCAAATGCTTCCCCATGACGAAACTCATCATTGCACCATTCCTTAAACCACTTAAAGATAGGATGAATTCTATTATCTGGATTTTTCTCCAGATGCCTAAAAATCGTTATGTAACGTGCATAACCGATTTTCTCAGAAAGGTACGTAGCATAATAAATGAACTTTGGTTTAAAGTAAGTATATTTCTTCTTTCGAGTTAGAAACCCTAAATTTACAGCCAGCCCAGCTTCTCTTAATGCATCATTTAAAAAACCAGCATGCCTAGCTTCATCTCTAGACATGTGAGAAAAAAGCTCGCATATCTCTTTGTTTGATCCACGCCTCTTCATTTCTTTATAAAGCACGCAACCGGAAAATTCAGCAGTCAAAGAACTTACAAGAAAGTCTATTAATTCTTTCCGAAGCTCTGGCTCGATGGCTTCAAAATCTACAGCATCCCAATCATCGTTTTTCTTGAAATGATCTTTATTAGGATCTGATCTCAGCTCCTCCATTATTTCGTCCCAAGACTCCCTAATAGGGGTCACATCTACTCGGTCTAATTCGTCAAAATCTGTTGTATAGAATCTAGGGCTCAACAAAGTTGTTTCTTTAGCCATCTCCGTAGTTTCGGTGACCTCATTTGTCTCCCGCGAAGACTTTACTGAAGTTTGTACGTTCATAATGTTGTCTCCTCTGAAAATGAAAATTCACATAGTTCCATAAACTCAAAATCACCAGTTAATCTAGTCCAAAGTCTTTCTATTGCCGTAGCTCGTTTTATAGTTGCTTCTCTATCTTCAATGACAACTTCACCGTAAGGGGCAGATATTGGCTCTCCACTTACAAGAACCTCATCTCCTGGATGGACTACCGCTCCATTGTTAAACTTTACGTGCGCATGTAAACTTTCAAACTTGTGTGAGACCTCCACAGTGCACGGCACCTTTTCAACTGTACGTAAAAAAATCCCCATTTTTCCCCCTTATAAAAATAGATCCTTGTATCGTTTTATATTATCTTTTCCAACGTCTGACAAGTTCAGCTCTACACCATGATTTTTATTTTCTTTATCAACATCAAACAACAGATGTATTTCCTTGGCTCATCAAATTTTCTACATTTTCATTTAAGTTAAGATTCTTTTTAGACATTCTACCAAAAGCCAATTCATTTTCCATAGCACTCCTAAGAATTTGAGATATCTCTTCTACATTTTCTAGAAATAATAACGATGGAGCTGGTTTAGAAAAATGCCATGGCCTCACATGCGGCCAACAATTTGCATAAGAGATTTTGTTACTACCAGACAATGATAAAGCTAGCGAACCCGTTCTACCGTAGGACTTTAGATCCACAGAGGAAATTTGTGTGAATGGAATGTTAAAAGTTATAGGAAGTGCAACTCCTATCCTCATAACAACTCTTTTATTGGTGATAGTATAAATACTTGATTTTCCTTGCAAATTTGCTAAAAACGCCATCAACCCTGAAGTTAACAGCCATATTAAAAAATAGAAGAAAATTATGGGTAAAAGTAATTCACTAGATGACGACAGAAACCCCTGATAAATGTGAATTAGCATTGCTAAAAACACATATATTGAAATCCACATTACCCCAAATGAATTCCAAGCTAAGCGAAACCTATTAGGATTTCCCTGCCAGAGAATCTCTTCCCCTAAAGGAAGGTCCTCTGGCAGTCCTAAAATAGGTTCGAAATTAAAGTCATCACTCATGCTTATATTTACCTCAAAAATCCTGGCTCTGATCGATTAGGAGCAGCATAAAGTTTACCCCCTCCGAAATAACCGCATATTTGATCTTCTTCTAGCATAGTCACGGATTCAGCTGATTTTGTTTGAGGTATCTTGCCAAAATTCTTTGCATAAAGAGAATGGACGCTCACACCATCAGATTTTATTCGAGCTAAAGGAGCCGGAATAAGCCGTGTAGTTTTATCTCTAAGGGTGACCTCTAAATATCTCACCAATTGTTCTGGCTCATCAACCCACATATCGCTAACTTTTCCTACGGCGCCACCATCTGCAGCACGCACTTCCATTCCCCTTGGATCACGGCCTGAAGAAACTGAAAAGCTTTCAAGAGAACTCATTGGAACAATCTTAGGAGAACCATGTCCAGAAAGCTCTGGCTCGTCTCTTCTCTCTGCCCAGCTAGCAGGGCCAACGCCATCAACCATAGGATCTCCTGTCGGAACAAATGGAGCACCGGCATGAGCATCTGATGCTTCAAGAGCTATTTCCCTTTTATCTCCATCATCCAAGCTTGGGACTGATACACTTCCACGGCCATGCGGCAAGTGAAAAGTCTTTGAATCAGGTACTGGGAATGGGCCTTGATTGGGGGCCTCCCCGCCGTGCTCAGCTTCTAAGGGGTACCCCTCTCTCATGTTCTCTCGCTGCAAGTAAATCACTAGCCCTGCGAAGAACAACCAAAATAAGTATAGTGCAAGTTGGGCTAAATCGAAATTACCAAAAAATGATTGTGACATATTAATTTCTCCTATCTAAAGCGTTCACGAAGGCAATTCCGCTAACCCCAATTTCGTTAGCTTTCCTTGATCATCGCTTTTTTTGTTGAAGGCCAACCGAGTCAAAGGACCGATGGCCAATAAAGTTAAAAACAACAGAGCTATCTCAGTATGATAAACAAATGAATAGCCTGTGTTAGAGTGTGCTAATGTTGCTCCTAAAGTTCCGTCAAGAGCAATACTATTTACAAAATCACGCAAACCCCCACCAAGGGCCACTCCTAACCCTCCAGCGGTTGCCTGCGCAGCCCCCCATGCTCCCAAAGCTAAGCCTCTTCCCGCCCCTAAAGCTAAAGGAAGAGCCATTGCTATGGTTAAAGTTGATACAGCAAATAAACCTGCACCAAAACCTATAAATGTTGTCGATATATAAAATAAACTAATTATCCCAAAAGGATCCGCAAAAATTACACCAGAAAAACCCACAATCCCAAAACCAGCAGCGATAGCCGCGAGAATTACAGGCTTCTTATTCCGTCTCATTGCTATTGCTGCATAAAAGAATCCTACTAGAGCACCAAGAGCCCAACTTGCAGTTAACATTGTTGTTGATGCAACAGAAAGGCCGAGAATTTCCCCTCCGTATGGTTCTAAGAGCACATCTTGCATAGAAAAAGCCAAAGTACCCAAAGCAACTACAGCTAATAACTGTCCAGCAGCACCACCCGAATTGAAATCCGCCCACGCTTTTTTAAACGATGGTCTTGGAGCCTGACGCTCTTCTTTTGTCATAGGTGATAGAGATTCCTGCTTCCATAAAGCCAAGAGATTAAGTAAAAGCGTTACGACTGCAGTTCCTTGAATTACTTGAATTAATCGTAAGTTAGAGAAATCTTTTAAAAGAAATCCTATTATTATTGCGGACACACCCATACCAACTAGGAACATCACATATAATAGCGCCACTACCCTAGGCCTAGTCTCCTCGCTAGCTCTATCAGCAGCAAGAGCCAAACCTGCAGTTTGAGTCATGTGCATTCCAAATCCGGTCATAAGAAAGGCCAAACCAGCCCAAACATAACCTAACCACAAAGGTCCAGATTGAACATTTCCAGACAAAACAATTAGCGACATAGGCATTATTGCCAATCCAGCAAATTGCCACAAAGATCCAAACCAAATGAATGGAATTCTTTTCCATCCAATTGCTGACCGATAATTGTCTGACCTATAACCCATGAGAGCTCTCAAAGGAGCGGTTACCACTGGCAAAGCTATCATTAAAGCAACCAGAAATGCTGATATACCCAATTCTACTATCATTACCCTATTCAAAGTTCCCAGAAGAAGCACCGTGGCCATACCCACAGATACTTGAAAGAGTGAGAGTCTAAATAAGCGACTAAGAGGTAAATTCGGCGAAGCCGCATCCGAAAACGGCAACATGCTTCTCGCATAATAAGTCAGCTTTTCCGATGGGCTTGAAATCATTTACTAAACTCCAAGACGTCTGCTGCATAAAATCCAGTCCTAACTGAACAGATCTTTTGAAATTTTTCTGAAAATAAATTCGGAAAATCTGATGACTTTTTTATTAAACTCTTTTGATTGACGGGAATCACATCTGGGGATTTATCNCCCTTTGGAAATATTTGNCCTANTANTAGTTTTGCAGAAAGAGTTACNGTCTTTGGAACAATGGTNAAACCAATCTTTTTTCCTACTCGACCAGAAAGTTGATTAAGCACCTTCAATATATCATCCTGTTGATAATGAATTAAGCTATCCATCAATAAAATGAAATCAAAGCTTCCAAATTGTGGGTCAAGCATATCACCCTGATAAAANGAAATTTTATNCACCAACTCTTTAGGGCAACGCTCACTAGCTAANGCTATTAATTTTTCAGAAACGTCTACACCTATTACATTCGCGCCTCTACTAGCTAAATCAAATGCTAATTGCCCAGTACCGCAGCCAGCATCAAGAACTCGGAACCCACTTAAGTTCTCAGGTAAAATTGACAGCATCGCANTTTTCGTATTANNCCTTCCTTCNCGCACCNTTTCTCTAACCCAAGAAACAGGCAGCTCTGAGGTCAGTCTATCCCATGCTGCAAATGCCGTTCTATCAAAATAGGCTTCTAAAACTTTTTTCTTTTGTAAATAACTAACTTCCATTAATCAAATCCAAGTAATTCAAAAATATCTCTATCTTCCATTGGNATAGGCGCAAAAGGTTCAGTTCCATTCCACAGCGTCTCAGCCAGTCGCACGTACTCTTTTTGAACCGAAATTACATCTTCATCAGGGTCCATCTCAAATAAGGTTTTTTTCTTTAANCGAGAGCGTCGTATTGCATCAAGATCAGGCAGGTGTGCCAATCGGTTAAATCCTACCACTTTACAGTACTTATCAACCTCATCAGTTTCTCTGGATCTATTAGCGATACACCCTGCTAATCGCACAGCATAGTTCTTAGACTTNGCTTGCACNGCAGCTATTATTCGATTCATCGCGTAAATAGAATCNAAATCATTCGCAGTAACGACCANTGCCCTATCGGCATGCTGCAAAGGAGCCGCAAAGCCACCACAAACNACATCGCCCAAAACATCAAAAAGTACTACATCTGTTTCTTCCAAGAGATGATGNTGCTTAAGTAACTTAACAGTCTGACCTACAACATANCCTCCACAACCAGTACCTGCAGGAGGNCCTCCCGCTTCAACACATTTAACACCATTATAACCTTCATAAACAAAATCTTCAGGNCTCAATTCCTCTGCGTGAAAATCNACCTCCTTCAAAGTATCTATAACTGTCGGCACCAACCTTCCAGTTAGNGTAAAGGTGCTATCNTGTTTTGGATCACAGCCAATCTGCAAAACTTTCTTTCCTAACTTTGTAAAAGCTGCAGATAAATTCGAAGAAGTTGTTGATTTTCCTATTCCTCCCTTTCCGTAAACAGCNAATACCTTTGCTCCTTCAATTTTATCTGAAGGNTCCAGTTTCACCTGAAGCGAACCTTCACCATCTTCTCCTTTCAAGTTAGGAATATTTGATTTACTATCTAATGGACTCATATTTGTTTCCTCCCCTAAAATCCTTATTCTGCTGCTACATTAATGCCTTCAAGGCGATCTTCTAATTCGTCTGCTCCTTGCCTAAGAGCCTCAAGCGTATCTTCATCTGGTTGCCAGTAATCTCTCTCATGTGCTTCCANCAACCTATTAGCNACCTTTAAACTAGCTTCCGGGTTTAGTTCCGCTAGCCTATTTCTCATATTTTCATCCAAAACGAATGTTTCNGACAATTTNCCATAAACCCAAGNCTCAACTTGNCCNGTAGTCGCAGACCACCCTAAAGTGTTGGTTATTTGAGCTTCTATCTGTCTAACTCCCTCATGNCCATNTNAAAGCAANGCTTCATACCATTTAGGGTTGAGAGATCTAGACCTTGTTTCCAAGGCAATCTGATCAGAAAGTGTTCTAACTTTAGTNTCTCCTCTTGTCTGATCCCCTATATAAACAGGTATCTCTTCAGATGAACCTCTAGCTTTTTTTGCAGCACGACTAATTCCACCAAGAGTATCAAAGTAGTGNTCNACAGTCGTGACACCAAGCTCAATACTTTCCAAATTTTGGTAAGTAAGCTCCACATTTTTCAGATTNGCNTTTAACAATTCAGAATTTTTTTGCCCNTTTCCGTCACGGCCATAGGCATAACTCTTTCGAGACTCAAAAGTATCTCCCAATTCATCCTCTGAAGACCATGAAGAGCTATCTATAAGTTGATTAACATTAGAACCGTAAGCNCCTTCGGCATTGGAAAAAACTCTNAGTGATGCTTCTTCGACAGAACATCCTGTTTCCTTAACTCTCTCATNAACATGAGCTTTGACAAAGTTCTTCTCAAGAGGNTCATTTGCAGTCGCTGCCTGAAATGCAGCNTCTGCGAGTAATTTAATTTGTAGAGGAAGTAAATCTCTGAAAATTCCCGAAAGGGTCATTAATACATCAATTCTTGGNCTATTAAGCTCTTCAAGAGGAATNAAGTCNGCACCNGACAACCTTCCATAACTATCAAAGCGTGGCTTAGCTCCAATTAGTGCTAAAGCCTGAGCTATAGCACACCCATCCGTTTTTATATTGTCAGAACCCCACAATACCATCGCTATCGTCTTTGGCATTTCCTTGTGGGTCTCTAATAAAGCATCAGCTTGNCGCCTACCTTGAGCCATAGCAAAAGTNGTTGGCATCCTAAANGGATCAAAAGCGTGCATGTTTCTGCCCGTAGGNAGAATACTTGGTGAGCTTATCAAATCACCACCTGGAACAGGACTTATAAANTTTCCATCCAAAGCACTAAGGATAGCAGGTATTTCATTATCCTTAGCCAATGCGTCTTCCGCTATTTTTCTGCCAGTCCAGTTTGTACTTTCTGCACCCAAATCTATCAAAGATAAATAGTCCTTCTGTTTATCCTTTGATAGATTTTTTCCAATTATATGAAGTCCATCCGGGATTAGGGCCTCCTCTGTCTCTAGCAGAATTTTCCAAATATCATCAAATGTACCAGAGCTATTGATATTTACGGCTTCAGACTGATCCCTAATTAACGTTTCCAACTCTTCCTTATCACTTTCATTATACTCCCCTGCCCTCCACCTATTAAGGCTTTCTTTTAATTCAAGAAGACCTTTGTAGAGACCTGATTGAGATAAAGCTGGTGTTAAGTGAGTTATAATTACCGCACCTGATCGTCTTTTTGCCAAAGATCCTTCGGAAGGATTGTTTGCTGCATACAAGTAGATATTTGGCAAATCTCCAATTAATCTATCGGGCCAACAGTTTTCATCCATTCCTGCTTTTTTCCCAGGCATAAATTCGAGCGCACCATGCATGCCAAAGTGTAAAACAGCGTCAGCCTTATAAATTTCTCTTATCCATCTATAAAAGCTTGAAAAGGCATGCGTGGGAGCAAAACCCTTATCAAATAGCAAGCGCATAGGGTCGCCTTCATATCCAAAAGTAGGCTGAACGCCTACAAAAACATTACCGAACTCTTGACCTAAAATATATACTCCCGACCCATCTGCCTGATGTTTTCCAGGAGCAGGACCCCAAACACTTTCTATCTCATCCAGATATTTTTCATTTGAAATTATGTCTTCAGCAGAAACCTTGCAAAAAACATTTGCTTCCTGTCCATACTTTTTTGAATTTCCTTCAAGGATTATATTCCTAAGGTCATCAACACTATTGGGTTTATTAATTGTATATCCTGCATCGCCCATTTTATCTAAGGTATTATAAAGGCTCTCAAAAACACTGAGATGAGCGGCCGTGCCAATTGCACCAGAATTTGGGGGAAATCCATAAATGACCACTGCGATTTTCTTGTCTTTTCTTTCTTCCCGCTTCAATTTTATAACTTTTGAAACTTTGTCAGCTAAACGATTGATCCTTTCGAAGCACGGAACCATTTCTCTATTTTCATTTCCATTTTCAACTCCTGCTCGCCCTCCAAAAACATAAGGACTAGTAGCTCCGTCTATTTCAGGAAGGGCAACTAACATTGTGGTTTCAACTGGACCCAATCCACCTTCATTTGATTTCCACTGCTCTATACTTTGAAACTCTAATGCGTGGGCAGCTATATAATTGACATCTAATTTTCTAAGTACATCTTCAGCAGCACTGCTATCATTATAGGCAGGACCACCCACAAGAGAAAATCCCGTCAAAGAAAGCAAACAATCTATTTGAGTAATATCCTTCTCAATAAAGTATGATTCTATAGCGGGTCTCCCATCAAGACCTGCAGCAAAGGCCGGAATTACAAAAAAACCTTTTTCTTCCAAAGCTCTGATAACTGCATCATAATGCTTTGTATCTCCAGATAAAATGTAGGATCTCATTAGTAATAGACCTACAACGCCTTTCACTTCTTGGGGCCTAGGTAACATTTTTAAATCTGTTGTTATTCTTTCCTTCAATTCAGGATGGTAGAGTCCCGTATCAGCATATTGAACGGGTTCTGAGGCCTCTACCAAACTCTCGCTTTCTATCTTCCCATATTTATTTATTAAGAAACGAACCATTGACTCCATATTTTCATCAGATCCGCCAAGCCAATATTGCATAGTCAGAAAATATGCTCGCAAATCTTGAGCTTTACCAGGTAGAAATTTCAGAATTTTTGGCAACCGTCTTAATAGTGCCATTTGCTTCTCACCGCCTGAAGCTTTATTATTATTGTTTCCTCTCAATTTCTTTAGTAAGCCCATTACTCCCGTCGAAGGTTTGGCCATATCTAAATTTCCAAGCTGGGTTAACTGGACTACTTCCCTGGATGCTACACACCCGACTATGGCATCACATGAGCTTTTTCGATCCATCAAAGATGGTAATATAGCGTTTATATGCTCTTCTAAAAACAGCAGGTTCACTATTAACATATTTGCTGATGCCACATCATTTTTTGCTTTCTCAAGTAATTTGGGATTTTCAGCCCAATCTGCTGCAGCATGTATTTTTATTGATAAATTGGGAAATTCATCTTTTAAATTTGGCAATATTCTTTTTGCAGGGCCAGCAGCATGAGAATCTAGTGTAATAATTACGAAATTGTAATTCTCATTGATAATGCTTTTTTGTACTAAACTATCGAGCATAATGTGCCTTAGCCTCATATAATGTTTCAGAGGAAATTTGGGTTAAGCCTTTTTCCAAAGCAAATTTTTCTGTATTTCTGCGTGCCTTTCCTCGAACGAAAAAAGGTATCTTTTTTAATTCAGCCTCAGCATCATTTAACCAGGCAACTTCTCCTTCACTTTCATTAATTTTGCTTTCTCCATTAGAAATATCAGATTCATTTTCTGATTTTACATTTCCATGGGAACTTAAATGGCTAGGGCCGGCTTGGTCATTAAATTCAAAATCCTCTCTAAACATATGTAGCAAATGTTCCTCTAAGCCCATAACTAAAGGATGAACCCATGTATCAAATATTACATTACTTCCTTCCCAACCCATCTGGGGGCTATATCTAGCGGGATGATCCTGAACATGAAATGGTGCAGAAATAACTGCGCAAGGTATACCTAATCTTTTTCCTATATGCCGCTCCATCTGTGTACCTAAAATAAGTTCGGGCTGAAGTTCTTCTATTAGTTTTTCAACTTCCAAATAATCATCGGAAATAAGAACAGGAATATCTAAATCACGACCTAGCGCTCTAACTGATCTAGCAAACTCTCTATTGTAGCAACCCATACCAACAACTTCGAAAGCCATTTCATCTTTTGCAATTTGGGCTGCACATTTAACGTGAGTTGCGTCACCAAATATAAAAACTCTTTTGCCTGTAAAATAAGTTGAATCAACGGATTTTGACCACCAATCAAACCTTAAATTCTCATCTCCAACATTAGTTTCATTAGATCCTATAATTTCCTTTACTTCACTAATGAAACTTTTGGTCGCGCCTACGCCTATAGGAACAGTTTTGGTATAAGGCTGCTCAAATTCCTGTTCTAGCCACCTTGCGGCACTTTCCCCTGACTCCGGATACAATAGAACATTAAAATGAGCGTCTCCTAATTTCTGAATATCAGAAGGAGTTGCTCCTAATGGAGCTACAACATTTACCTTAATACCTAAGCGGTTTAAAATTTCAGATACTTCCTTTACATCGTCCCGATGCCTAAAGCCCAAACTTGTAGGTCCTAGAATATTGCAACTTGGTTCTGATAGTTTTTCTGACTTTTTGGCCAATTTTTTTACTATCTGATAAAAAGTCTCATCAGCTCCAAAATTCTCTTTTCTTTGGTAAGAAGGTAGTTCCAGTGGAATGACAGGAATATCCACACCAAGTGCTTCAGCCAAACCCCCAGGGTCATCCTGAATAAGCTCTGCGGTACAGGATGCTCCTACTATAATAGCCTCAGGCTTAAATCTTTCAACTGCCTCCTGACAAGCTGATTTAAAGAGATTAGCCGTATCCTCGCCCAAATCTCGGGCCTGAAATGTAGTATAAGTGACAGGAGGCCTCTCTCCACGTCTCTCAATCATTGTAAACAACAGATCAGCATAGGTGTCACCCTGTGGAGCATGTAAAATATAATGCAAGCCTTTCATAGCCGTCGCCACTCTCATAGCTCCAACGTGAGGCGGTCCTTCATATGTCCATACAGTAA
This sequence comes from Paracoccaceae bacterium, assembly GCA_002725175.2. Classification (GTDB taxonomy): domain Bacteria; phylum Pseudomonadota; class Alphaproteobacteria; order Rhodobacterales; family Rhodobacteraceae; genus CACKLF01. Next base: position 6,290 of record PBQX02000049.1, on the reverse strand, counting down.
GCTTCAAAACTTTAAGGCCTCTCCTCGCCTAATGGGCCTAGAAAAAAGTCCCGCTAGATCTCCTGCTTGGTCATAGCCGTGTATCGGTGAAAACACTAACTCTATCGCCCATTTAGTTGTAAGACCTTCTTTCTCCAAAGGATTGGCCAATCCTAAGCCACACACAGTTAAATCAGGGTTAGATTCACGACATCGATCTAATTGTTTGTCTACATCTTGACCTTCGGACAGAGTAGGTCCAATTTCCAGCATATCCAAATCCGGGCCAACAATTCCTTTATGAATGTAAGGACTCCCGATTTCAATTGCTTTCATGCCACATTCTTGAGTTAAAAAACGAGCCAATGGGATTTCCAACTGGCTATCAGGAAAGAAAAAGATCGATTTTCCTTCAAGATGCTTTCTTGCTATTTCAATAGCTTTTTCCGCCCTAGCTCTGGGCGCCGCTATCACACTTTCAAAAATATCTTCACGAACGTTGAACTCCTCTGCCACTGCCTTAAGCCAAGCAGTGGTACCAACAGCACCAAAAGGAAATGGAGCTAAAATTTGCTCAGCACCTTTTTTTGATAACTCTTCGACTGTATCCCCTAAAAATGGCTGAGCGAGAATAAATTTCGTACCCTTACCAATTTTAGGTTCTAAATTCTTGGATCGGGCCGGCAATGTTTTTACATTCTTAAGTCCAAAAAGTTCGAATGTTTTAAGAAATTGGTCTTCAACAACATCTGGCAAAGAACCAACTAATAACAATTGATCTTCATCTGTTGAATCTAGCACTGGAACCATAGATGCCAAGCAAGCATCCTCTCCCTGGGTAAAAGTTGTCTCAATTCCAGAACCCGAGTAATTTAAGACCCTTACCTTAGGAGCATATTTCTTAGTTAACCTCTCAGCTGCCCTAGAGAGATCTAGCTTTATGACCTCTGATGGACAAGAGCCTACTAGGAATAGCTGTCTTATATCTGATCTCCTAGATAATAATACGTCAACTTCTCGGTCAAGCTCTTCATGCGCATCAGCCATTCCAGCTAAATCCTTTTCTTCTAGGATTGCAGTCCCAAACCTTGGTTCAGCAAAAATCATCACACCAGCTGCTGATTGCAGAAGATGGGCACATGTTCGAGACCCGACGACTAAAAAGAAGGCATCTTGAATTTTTCTATGGAGCCAAATTATTCCTGTAAGCCCACAGAATACCTCCCTTTGTCCTCGCTCTTTAAGTATAGGCTGTTCAGAGCAACTTTTAAAACTAGGCGTATTTGATAAATCATTCATGCGACAACCTGCGCGCGATCTAATTTAAGGCGAGCTAGCCTAAATTTCCAAATAAACTGAAAAGCATTGATTACATAAAGAAAATAAGCCAACAAAGCTATATAGACTAAAGAAGTGGGCTCGAAAAAATTACAATATAGAGCTACTACGTATACCGTATGCGCTGCAATTACAAAAAAACTAAAAACATCTTCCCAGAAAAATGAAGGGGCAAGCAAATATTGTCCAAACACCACTTTTTCCCAAATAGCTCCAGTTATCATGATTGTGTAAAGAATCGCGGTCTTTGCCAATACTGATAAAGTAGCGGCCTCGTAGCCCACACCAAACTGCAAATATCGCACGAGTAATACCAATGATATCCCAAAAATTATGAACTGCAAGGGCGCCAAAATCCCTTGTACGGTTGTCCATATCGTATTATCTCTACGCTCCCTCTGTTCATCAGTGTATATCTGATGATTTGCTATGCCGCTGTCAGATTTACCGGTCATGCAGCTCTCCCTAAATACTTATGTATTAAATCTATTCATGACTACAAAAGTGTCAACAAAAATTTACAATTAAGGCCTAATTTGCGGAGATTCCACTCCAAATGATGTTTTATTCAGTAAAATATGGTATTTTGTCAATTTTCTTTGACATTTTAATCTTAATGTTTCACAGTGATGCAAATGGTAATAAAAATGATCATTAGATGGTTAAACTGACAAGCATATCAACATCTTATGGGCTGAAAGTGGCAAATACGGCTTTGGCAAAATGAAATCCAATATATCGAATAATAAACAAAGCAAATACACTGCTAGTATTGCCGATTTCGCTTTGAATGAATTAACTAAAAATGTAATCGAATTTAAATCCTATTTATCTCAAAAAAGTGTCATTGAATTTTCTACCAAGCTCGTTGACGGTTCCCATGATGAACAAATTGAATTTCTGGCTAAAGTTTTTAATTCCAAAAAATCAATCAAACACTTGTACGAGAAATTTTTTCCCGATACTGCTAGGTTTTTAGGAAATCAATGGGCTCAAGACCTTCTGTCCTTTGGCAAAGTATCAGTAGGAATTGCGAATCTTCAAATTCTTTTGAAGAAGTATGATCATTTGTACTTAGAAAATATGATGACCTACGAAAACGTTCCAAATATATTGCTACTTACTCCTCCGAAAGAGACACATACTTTTGGAAGCTTAATAGCACACAGAATATTCAAAAATCTTGGATGTAACCCTCTACTATTAGTTAATCCCTCGGTCAAAGAAATTGAAAAGCTACTAGAAGTTAATAGCTTTTCCCTCATTGGAATATCTTTGGCTGACTTTACTTTAATAGATGAAGTGAAAAAACTGATTGCCTTAATTAGAACCATAACGCCCGTCAACTGCCCTATTATTCTAGGCGGTGAGATCGAAAACTGGACTGGTAATTGTCCTAGAATACCTGGCCTGGATGCAATAAATTCAAAACCAGAAGAAATTCTAGAAATGTGCGAGCTGACGCCGAAGAATAACTTACTCATTCCGAACAAAAATGTTCTTGAAAAACTTTGAGCAAAATAGCACTTACGCATGTCTCAGGAAATAAATACAAAAGATCATTTTAGCATTTCAAAATTGTTTGGCGGAGTGGTAGCTTCTGCTCTTTTAAAAGCCTCTGATATTTGCCTTTTAATTGATAACAAAGGACAAATTCTTGATTCATCTTCCCAGACATTTGATAGAATCTCCCTTTGGAGGGGGAAAAATTTGAGAGAGATTTTAGCTCCTGAAAGCATCAGAAAGATTTTCTCGTATATTGATGTATCTTCAAAGACACTCAATGAAAAAAAAGAGGCTTTGGAATTAAACCATAAATCCGATAATCAAACTGAATTTGCCGTAAGTTACCATGCTCATGAAACTGGGCAACCTAATCAAAGTCTATTAATTGGGAAAAGCCTCAAAACAGTTACCGATATTCAAAAACAGTTAGTCGAAACTCAAATTCGACTAGAAAGAGAATATGAAACCTACAGGGCCTTTGATGTGCGGTATAGAGTAATACTGGAATCCTCTAATGATGCTTTATTAGTAATAGACACTGCTTCTTTAAAAATACAAGACTACAACGAGGCTGCAAAAAAATATTTTTCCATTAAATCAGATAACCTTAAAGCTCTCCAATTCTCTAACTTCTTTCCAGAGATCTCTCCAGAGGAACTGACTGAGTATTTAAGACTTAATGCTGAAAATTTTTCTTCTGCAAACTCTCTGAAATCTATAGGCGGCCAAAGGGTAGCGATTAGACCCACTTTTTTTAGATCAGGTGCAGACCTGTTAGCTATATGTAAAGTTGAGCTGGAAGTAAGTGGCTCTTCTGAAGCTGTTGACCCCCACCCTCTCTTAAAAGAATTTTATGAAAAATGTCCAGATTCTATAGTTATAACCACCGAAGATGGCATAATTTATCATGCAAATGAACGATTTTTAAATACCTGCAACATTCTTAATTTTTCAAACTTGGAAGGCAAATCTTTTGAAGACTTTCTGGAAAGAGGAACAGTCGATCTAAGGGTTTTAATTGAGACATTAAAATCTGAAGATATTGTAGGCTCTTATTTTACAAAATTGAGATGTGCGCATGGCACAAATGTTAATGTTGAAATCTCAGCCTCCAAAATGAAAATACAAGGCAATAGTTTTCTCGGATTTATTTTAAGAACTTCTAATAAAGGAATGGTCACAGAAAAACCTGGAGATACGATATCAGATAAGGCTTTAGAGAATTCTATGAAGTTGGTTGGGTCTGCCCCATTGAAAGATTTGGTCTCAGACACGAGCGACGTCGTTGAACGTATATGCATCAAGACAGCACTTGAATTAACTAGAAATAATAGAGTGGCTGCCGCTGAAATGTTGAGCCTATCGAGACAAAGTCTGTACATAAAGCTAAGAAAATATGGGTTACTAAAGAAATAAGCCTCTTTTTTCTTTTAAGCCAAACTATAAACAACAAAATAAAAAATTACGCTGAATTTTAGAAAAATATGTTGATTTTTCTCTTGCGAAATTTCCATTTGTCGACAAATATCAAACTATGATTGTCAATCAAAGTGTACACATAAGAAAATTGGCCAATTTGAGTGTTTCTGTAGAGCTACTAAAGCCAATAACTTGGTTTCCACCTATGTGGGCATTTTTATGCGGTGCAGTATCCGCTGGGTTTATCTTTCTAGAGCATCTGCCAATAGTGCTTTTAGGAATTTTATTAGCGGGCCCCGTTATTTGCGGAATGAGCCAGGCCATAAATGACTGGGGAGATAGGGTCGTAGACGCTATAAATGAGCCTTCACGCCCAATACCCTCAGGTCGAATATCTAGCACGTGGGCATTTTCCTTAGCTATTATATTAAGTTTCGGAGGACTATTAATTGGCTGGAGTTTAGGGGAGTGGGTATTAATTGCTACCATCGTTGCAATATTTTGCGCGTGGGTATACTCTGTTGAGCCTATAAGATTAAAGAAATCGGGTATATTAGGTCCTTCAATTGTTGCTATTTGCTATGAAGGGTTACCTTGGTTTACTGGGGCTGCGGTTATTTCCCAAGGGCTTCCAGATATAAAAATTCTGTTATTTGCAGCCCTTTATGCCTTTGGCGCCTTTGGCATAATGACCCTGAATGACTTCAAGGCATTAAAGGGTGATACCATCACCGGGGTGAACTCCCTGCCAGTAACTATGGGCCCTGAGAAAGCCTCTAAAGTAGCCTGCGCAGTTATGACAATACCTCAGCTAATTGTTATTTCTCTTCTTTATTTTTTTGGAGAATTTATAGAAGCTATTCTGATAGGGCTATTGGTAATTTCCCAAATTATTCTTATGCGAAAGTTAATCAAAAATCCTGAAAAAATGGCCCCCTGGTATAATGCCACTGGAGTGACTTTATACGTGATTGGAATGATGATCGCAGCCATAGCTTTGAGGGGACTTATTTAGATGACAAAGATGTGGAGAATTTTTTACAAGGTAACACAATGCATTTAACTTGGGTTTCAATTTTTAGACTTGGCTTAGTACAAATGACCTTAGGAGCATTAGTGGTAATAACCACCTCAACTCTTAATAGGCTTATGGTAGTCGAGTATGCCTTAGCAGCAACTATCCCTGGTTTATTGGTAGCATTTCATTATGGCGTCCAAATCACCAGGCCGAGTTGGGGTCATTTTTCTGACAATGGAGGAAAAAGAACTAAGTGGATCATTGGCGGAGTAATAACTCTCTGCTTAGGGACAATTCTCGCATGTTTAGGAGTTGTACTGTTCAGCAAGCATGTTTTTTTAGCCTACGCAACTTCAATATTGGCTTATGCGCTCATTGGGCTAGGTGTAGGCGCAGCTGGCACGTGCCTATTAGCATTATTAGCCACAGGAACTGCAGAAAGAAGAAGAGCAGCAGCAGCAACAATAACATGGCTAATGATGATTTTCGGTATTGCAATCACCGCCGTAATCTTAGGAAAAATCCTAGATCCATTTTCCCCAAAACGATTATTAACTATTGTATCCTGCCTGTGTATTTTTTACTTTTTTCTTACAAACTTGGGGGTTTATGGGATTGAAAAAAAATTATCAAAAATTAATAAAAAAATATCTCAACCGAAACTAATCGAAGGCCTTAAGGAAGTTTGGTCAGAAAGCAGGGCTAGAAATTTTACCATCTTTGTCTTCTTGTCAATGACAGCGTTCTTTATGCAAGAATTAATCCTAGAACCTTATGCTGGATTGGTATTTAATTATTCTGTTGGAGAATCAACTAGCCTTTCTGGAAAACAAAACTTTGGGATATTTGTTGGGATGCTTACAGTAGGAATTTTGGCTTCTGGTTTAAAGCTTGGTAAATTAAAAAATTGGGTAATTTTTGGCTGCATAGGGTCCGCATTTTCTCTTGCCCTCATTGCAGCTTTAGGAAATTTCCAAATTAACTTTAGCCTTGAAAATGCAGTAATTCTTCTGGGATTTATGAATGGGGT
>PBQX02000013.1:0-6750 GCA_002725175.2 Paracoccaceae bacterium | reverse complement strand
CCAATAGGATCTCTAACTCCAATTAATTTTTTTGTTGTCAAGGCTACAAGAGCATAAGCGCCTTCTACTTGATACAAAGCATCTATGAAACATGAAGTTATATTCTTCTCTTTTGACTTTGCTATCAACTGCAAGATAGTTTCGGTATCAGATGTAGATTGAAAAATAGATCCATTTTCCACAAGCTCTTCACGAAGGGTGAGCCCATTGGTTAAATTTCCATTATGAGCCAATGCCAAACCTCCCCCTGACAAATCAGCAAACAGAGGCTGAACGTTCTTTAAAATAGAGCTACCAGTAGTTGAATACCTTACATGCCCAACTGCTGAAGACCCAGAAAGTCCCTCAAGAACCTTTTCATCTGTAAAATTATCACTTACTAATCCCATGCGTCTTTCGGCATGAAAATAAGAATTATCGTAGCTAACTATTCCAGCTGATTCTTGCCCTCTATGCTGCAAAGCGTGCAAACCAAGAGCTGTCAAAGCTGCAGCATCGGGATGCCCAAAGACACCAAATACTCCACATTCCTCTCTTAGCCTATCATCAAAATTTTGATATTTTTCCATTTTGAACTCTTAAAAACCACTCCAGATATAATTATATATATCATAGTAGGCTTGGCCAGCAATTATCACTATTATAAGTAAAGATTAAGGGTTCACAGATGGCTAAATTGTCTAAAATCTTAATAGTGATTAAAAGTTTACCTGCCTTATTTAAATTCGGCCACAAATAGCTTAAACTTACATAATAATGAAACAGAAACGAGAGAAAAAAATAGCTTTAGTAACTGGTGCTGCTAGTGGGTTAGGTTTTGCTCTTAGCAACCTCTTAAGTTCAGAAAGCTTTCATGTCATAGGTGTTTCAAAAAATCTCCAAGGTTTAGAAGATTTAAAAAAATCTTTACTAAAAAATTCCAACCCATCATTTGACCTTATTATGACTGATTTAAAAGATCAAAAACAAGTAAAAGACTTATCAGAATTAATCTTTAAAAGATGGGGCTATCTAAATGTGCTTATACATTGTGCTGCTCAAAGCTCAGGAATGGCCCCTGCTAATATTATGTTTGATAGAGATTTCTCTGATGTCTTTTTAAATAACGTCCTGTCTACTAAATATATAATTGCTCATACGGATGGCTTACTTAAGGCTTCTGGAAATGGAAAGGCCATTTTTATAGATGATACAATATCTAAAAAATTTCTTTCTACATATTCTGCATCAAAGGCTGCTATCAGAGATATTGTTTTATGTTACAAAAGAGAAAACAGTAGATTAGGTCCTACAATATCCTTATTTTCACCTAAACCCATGCCTACAAAGCTTAGGAGAAAATTTTTTCCAGGGGAGTCAGAGAAAAAATTATTCTCCTGCCTTTCTCAGGCAAAAGCTTTAAGAAAATTAATTTAGGAAGAGTATGGGTTTTCGGCAGACCTGAATATCACCCTTATTGGGACACCTATAATTTCAAAATTTGACCTAAGGCTATTAATCAAAAATCTCTCGTAACTTTTCGGAATTTCATTAGAACGAGTTCCAAAAAAAATGAACGTAGGAGGTCTTGATTTTGCTTGCGTAACATAGCGAATTTTTATTCTTCTTCCCTTAATTATAGGAGGTGGGTGATGACTAATTTGATCTGCCAGCCACAAGTTTAGCTCAGAAGTTGAAATTCTTTTTTGCCAAATATTATGATATTTTTTTATAATTTTATTTAATTTTTTTATTCCATAACCAGTTTTTGCTGAAACTGGCACTAATTCTGCTCCGGAAAATTGTGGTAAAAACTTTTCAAGATTTTCCTGTAAAATCTTGATTTTTTTAGACTTTTCCTTTTCCAAATCCCACTTGTTTACTGCAAAAACTGGCAACCTACCTTCCCGCCCTACCAGCTCAGCAATTTTTAAATCCTGAGTATCAAATGCATTAACCAAATCAAGCAGAATAATTACTACTTCAGAAAAATTAACCGCCCTTAAACTATCCTTAACAGATAGCTTTTCAAGCCTTGTACTCACTTTATTTTTCCGTCTAATTCCTGCAGTATCAAAAAGCTTTACCTTATCCCCATTCCATGTTGTAACGACACTAACCGCATCTCTTGTTAATCCACTTTCAGCCCCAGTCAAAGACCTGTCTTCGTCCAACAATAGGTTAAATAACGTAGATTTTCCCGAATTAGGCCGCCCAACAATTGACATATTAAGAGGAAGCTTAACCTTATTACTCTCAGTAGTTGAGTTACCATCAACCTCTAAAGAAACTTGTTTTATATCTATGTTTAGCTGAGATCTGCCAAGAATAGCTTCCTTAAGTTCATCTAGCCCAAGTCCATGCTCAGCCGAAATGAGAATTGGCTCTCCAAAGCCCAGAGAAAACGAATCTGAAAAAACTTCTTTTTTATAGTTACCNTCGCATTTGTTAATAGCTAGAATTACCTGACTATTATTTTTNCTTAATTTGTCAGANACCTCAAAATCATCTTTTAAAATNCCAGAACGGCCATCNAGAAGAAAAATAACTANATTACCTTCGCANACCTTTGAGATNGAGTTNGAANTCATGTCTCTCTTTAATTTNATCTTTGAAAAAGGATCAATCCCTGCNGTATCAAAAATTTTAAAGTCATAAAAAGAAATTTTTGTTCCAACTTCTCTGATATCTCGAGTTACTCCAACCTCATCTCCTACTATAGCGAGTTTTTTACCTGCCAAGCGGTTAAACAAAGTGGATTTCCCAACATTGGGCCGACCAATTATTACAATATTATTAATCAATTAACCTTCGATCACTAGAACTATTCAGTGCACTAAAATACTTGGACTTTACCATTTGCAAGCGGGAAATACACCTCTCCTTTATATGAAATTGGCGATGCAGACACCTTCCCTTTTAATTTCTTGGATTTAACTAAGGCACCATCAAAAGGAGAATATATACTAACGATTCGATCATTTTTCGTNANCAAAATATTTCCATTCACCAAGATAGGATCAAAAAATTTTGTACCTTTGCTCTTCTCTAATAATTTTCGAGACCAAATAATTTTTCCGTTTGAAAGCGAAAGCCTTATCAGAAAACCATTCTTATCTATAAAAAACGCATCAGANCCNACAATAAGTGGAGAAGTTGAGGTNCCTATATCACTTGCCCAAATTATATTGCCGTCAAAANTGATTAGAATTGTTTGCCCAGCAAAAGAAGACGCAAGAACACCAGTCTTTAATAATATAGGACTNCTACCAAAATCTGTAATTAAAGAGGACCCCNCTCCAATTGCAGCTGAACTAAAAGTTTTCTTCCAAAATACACTTCCGTTAATTGAATCAACCGCATACAAGGCACCAGACGAAAAAGGAAAAAATACTTTTCCTTTATAAGCTGATGGCGATGCTGAATAGGATATTGAATTAGCNTGAGTGTCTCCGGCAAAAGACCAAATAAGTTTACCTTCACGTGAAAATGCAACTCCTAAATCATCGCCAGTGACAACATAAATATTTTTCCGATAAATTAAGGGGAAAGATCTGAATGGNTGATCAAAATCATATTCCCATAAAAATTCCCCATCTTTTGCATCCAAAGTCGACAATTTACCCGTACTGCTAGTAATATAAATAAGGCCTTCACTGTANGCCAAGCCCCCAGGNAATGTCTGGCGTNGCCTTTTACTATTCCCNTTAATATTAGNTGACCAAAGGTGCTTTCCGCCTGTAGTTTGAGCATGAACTGTNCCTCTGGAATCCAAATAATAAATAGTGTCAGAAACTATAATAGGTGCNAAAANATTATCTCGAGANACAGCTTTAATAATNCTATAGGAATCAAAATCTTCTAAATTATTAGTAAGCTTAACATTAATAACGGCTCGAGATGGACCAGATAAAAGCTGAGGCCATGCCTTTAAAAATTCTGGAGAGGTTAGTTTAATTTTTTTACCAGGAGAATTCACATTTTCTTGGGATAAGTCATTAACTATTGGTATTCTATCCCCCACGAGACCCTTATCTTCAGCGCAAGAACTCAAAAGTAATGCAACAACCTGCAAGATCACTAGATAAAAGATCTTTTCTGAAATTTTAATTTTGATCATAGCTAGATTTACCTACGATTGGTTTTACCTTATAGCTAACTTAAGATCCATAAGCCGTCTTTTCTGCTGCTCAGAAACCTCAAGATCGTTTAACAATATATCAATCTGTCTGTTAGCTTCATCGGACATGCCACTGGNCAAATANGTTTGCACTTTATGCTCTTGAGCTAAAAATCTATAATGGTTACCTGGAGATGACAATTCATCAATTAAATCTTGTTTTNCCTTATTNTCTCCAGAGAACAGAAGCAGATATTTAATTTTTGCCAACTGACGTAAGGTCGTTGAAATACTTTCATTAGAGAAAATTTCTTTAAGAACACTCATCGATTCACTTGAGTCATTATCAATGTTATAAAGCAATTCAGCATAATATAATTTTGTGACAGCCATTAAATCACTGCTAGGTCTTAAATAAGGCGAGTTATCAGAAAGCAAGNCAANCAATTCCTCCAAATTNCCTTTNTGAGATTTTTCTAGTGCTAGTGTTAATANATCACCATTTGATTTAGCCCTGGAAATTTCAGAATTCTTCCTCCATTCATATGCAATAGATGCGCATAGAGNTNCTAANANAACAAAAGCGATTATCCATCCATTTTTCTTAAAGAACTTAAAAAGCCGNTCTCTTCGGACTTCCTCCGCTACTTCTTCTAAAAATGATTCAGGGTTAGCCATTTCAAACTCAATTCCAACAANCCATTTCTATTTGTAAAAATCAAATAGTCAAACGAAATTTACNAAAAAAAATCTTTTGATTAGATATATTCTTAACTTTTACCTATTTTGTCTTTCCCACATAGATGCATAGATTCCTTTAATAGAAATTAGCTTTTTGTGGCTACCAGCTTCTACTATTGCACCATTTTTCATTACTAAAATCTTATCAGCATCAACTACCGTTGATAATCTGTGAGCGATCATTAACACGGTTCTTCCTTTGGAGATCTTATTAAGACTATTTTGAATTTCTTGTTCTGTTTTAGTATCTAGNGANGACGTAGCTTCATCAAATATTAATATAGGAGGGTCCTTTAAAATAGTACGTGCAATACCAATTCTTTGCTTTTCACCGCCGGAAAGTTTTAACCCTCTTTCCCCTACTATGGTCTCATAGCCTTTTTCTAAAGTCATGATAAAATCGTGGAGTTTAGATGCTTTAGCAACATTAATTATTTCATCCATCTNTGCTTCTGGCTTTCCATAGGCTATATTATAAAAAATACTTTCATTAAATAGAATGGTGTCCTGTGGAACAACACCTATCTGATCNCTTAAATGCACTTGCTTAATATTCTTTATATCAGTNCCGTCGATTAATATTTGGCCACTTGAAACATCATAAAACCGACAAATTANCCTAGCTAAAGTAGATTTGCCTGAACCTGAAGCTCCAACCACCGCGACAACGCTTCCAGCATCAATTTTTAAATTTAAATCATTTAAAATTTTACGGCTGGGGTCGTAGGAAAAATTAACATCCTTAAAATGTATTTCACCATTAGAAAGGTCANTATTTTTTGAATTTGGAAGATCCTTTATCTCTATNTCATGGTCTAATAAATCAAACATCTCCCCCATATCTACCAAGGCTTGCCTTATCTCGCGATAAACAGTTCCTAAAAAGTTTAACGGCATAAATAATTGCATCATTATTACATTCAATCCAACGAATTCTCCAATTGATATTACGCCNGATTGCAAATCAATTGANGCAATTATCAAAACTACCACCGTGCCAAAAGTAATTAACAAAGCCTGCCCAGAATTTAAGAATGCAAGTGAAGATGCTGATTTAATGGCGGCTTTCTCATAGTTTTGCATCACACCATTATATTTCANAGCTTCTCTCTTTTCGGCACTAAAATATTTTACTGTTTCNTAATTTATTATACTTTCAACCGCTATTTGATTAGCCTTAGTATCNTCAAGATTCATTGAGGCNCGNATTNTATCTCTCCATTCAGTAGTTCTAAACGTAAAACCAATAAAGATTGTAATAGCAATTATTACTACCAAAACGTACTCAAAGCCAAAACGCTGAAGAAGAATTACAGACACCAAAAATAACTCAAATATTAACGGAAAAATTGAGAAAATTAAAAACCTCAAAAGAAACTCTACGCCTTTCACACCTCTGTCGACTATACGGCTTAATCCTCCTGTCTTNTTTTCAAGATGAAACCTTAAGGAAAGAAGATGAANATGACGAAATGTTTTCAAGGCCAANCTCCTTAATGCTCCTTGGGCAACTTTAGCAAAAAGTGCGTCCTTTAGCTGATCAAAGCCTATGCCTAATAATCGCATGGTTCCAAACCCAATTATCAGACTAGTAGCGCCCAAACTTAAAAAGAAAATATCAGATTTCTCTACAGTAGACTTAGCCAAGGAATCCACTACTAGCATNAAAATCAAGGGTGTTGATACAACAGCAATTTTAGCTAAAATCAGTAGTAATATTGAAATTACTACCCGCCCCTTNANCCCACTATCTGACCAGATATAAGGCATGACATTTGAAATGATAGTAAAATTAGAGGTNTTTGATTTAACGCTAGGTCTATATGTAGCAGAAATGAAGGTCATTAGCTTTTCAAAAGTTATTTCTTAGTCTTTAACCTTCGGGGAGATTAAAAATTTGACCAGGGTAA
>PBQX02000085.1:0-41980 GCA_002725175.2 Paracoccaceae bacterium | reverse complement strand
ACTGGCACCTCCAAGAATTTTTTTCCCCTACCAGCAGGTTTTGGTGGCTGTGTATAAACAGCTAAGATATCATTTTCGGATTCAAATAATCCCTCTAAAATTGGCAAACAAAAGGAAGAACTGCCCATAAAAACTAATCGCACTATGGGGAGCCTTTAGTTTTTTTATTTTGCTTTTGGTCTTTAATTTTTTCTCGCTTTAGTTTCTTCATCTTATTTACTATTAAACCTCTCTTAACTGCTCCTAAATAGTCTATAAAGAGTTTACCGTCCAAATGGTCAATTTCATGTTGTACGCATGTTGACCATAAGTCTGTAAAGATTTCTTCATTATCTTCTCCAGTCAACCCCTTGTAAGAAACTTTTACCTTTTCAGACCTAGAAACTTCTGCAAAAGTTTCTGGGATCGACAAACATCCCTCTTCATAAACTCTTTTTTCAGACGAATACCAAGTTATTTCCGGATTAACCAAAACCTTCGGATTAGGACTTTCACTCTGTTTGTCACAATCCATGACAAGCACCCGTAGTAATACTCCTATTTGAGATGCAGCCAGACCTATTCCTGGTGCTGCATACATTGTTTCGAGCAAGTCATCAGACAGAATTCTCAAAGTTTCATCAAAAACAATTACCGGCGCGCAAACTTTCTTGAGACGCGGATCTGGAATTGTCAAAATTGTTCTCAGTGTCATTCTTCCTGATTTATTTCAAACTACTTTATCTTGCAAGAAAACTTTAGTATTAGATGATATAATCTAATTCATTTAAAGGAAGATTAATGCTTATCGATTTTGACGAACCAATAAATCGAATTAACTCCAACTCGATAAAATGGGATGCTATGGAAAAACTTTATGGAGTTAGCCCAAAAGATGGTTTGGCAATGTGGGTTGCTGATATGGATTTCAAAGCACCAGAAGCGGTAAATTTATGCATAAAAAATATGAGTGAACATGGTATTCACGGCTATTTTGGAGATGACAGTGGATATAAAACTGCCCTTCGATCCTGGATGTCAAAAAAACACAATTGGGAAATAGAAGATTCTTGGTCAGCGGAAACACACGGTCTTGGAGCAGCCATCGGGATTTCTCTGAGAGCATATTCTGAACCAGGTGATGAGGTTATAGTATTTTCCCCTGTTTATCACTCTTTTGCACGTATAATTAAAGCAAACAACAGAAAGGTTAAGGAAGCCAAACTTCAGATAGAGAATGGTATATATAAATTCGACTTGGATAATTTAGGTAAGTCTCTATCAGGAAATGAAAAAATAATGCTTTTTTGTTCGCCACACAATCCAGGAGGTAGAATTTGGAAGAAAAATGAGCTTGAAGATCTGGTTACATTTTGTGAAGCGCATAACTTGGTTTTATTGTGTGATGAAATTCATGCTGATTTAACTTACCCTAACTTTAAGCACAATACTCTATTAGCTGCAGTACCTTCGGCAAAAAATAGGGCTGTAGTTATGGTCTCTACTACAAAGCCATTCAATTTGTCAGGTGGGGAAATGGGCAGTGTGATTATTCCTGATCCGGATCTGCGCAATAAATTCGATTTAGCCCATGAAGCTACTGGGAAAATGCCCAATAGGATTGGGATGAAAATGGCCGAAGCTGCATACCTTTATGGAGAAGAATGGCTTTTTCAGTTAGTAAATTACCTGGAAAAGAATAAATTCTGCTTTGAGCAAGGAATTAAATCTATAAAAGGCTTTGAATCAATGCCTCTACAGTCAACATATTTAGCTTGGATAAATTTTGAGAAAACGGGCTTATCGCCAACAGAGTTTTACAGATTGCTATTCAAAGAAGCCAAAATAGCAGCAAATATTGGATCCTCTTTTGGATCTGGAGGGGAAATGTATGTACGAATAAATTTTGCCTGTAGAAAAGCTATAGTTGAAGATGCTATTGAGAGATTGCAAAATACATTCTCTTAATCTAGTTATAACCCCTGAAAGTTAATTCTTTTTTTCGTTTATCATTTGGAAACTTAAATATGAGCTTTTTACTACAACCTGATCCCCCAGAAAGACTAAATAGGTGCCAATTATTTGGACCTGGTTCCAGACCAGAACTTTTTGAAAAGATGGCATCGTCGGAAGCAGACGTTATAAACTTAGATTTAGAAGATAGTGTTTCACCTAATGACAAAGATAAAGCAAGAGCTAATATTGTAGAAGCTATTACAGGAATTGACTGGGGCCACAAAACACTATCCGTTAGGATAAATGGTTTAGATACAAAATTTTGGCATCAAGATATTATTGATCTACTGAAAGAAAATACAGAACGTCTTGATTGCATAATGATACCAAAAGCAGGCTGTTCCTCCGATATTTATGCAGTTGATGCACTTGTTACAGCTCTCGAGAAACAAAATAGATGGAAAAAATCTCTTACATTTGAAGTGATTATTGAAACCGCTGCAGGAATAGCTAATGTGGATAGTATCGCAAAATCCTCCAAAAGATTAAAAGCTATAAGCTTAGGGGCGGCTGATTATGCTGCATCGATGGGCATGCAAACCACTGGTATCGGAGGCACCCAACCAAATTATTATATGGTTCCTAGTTTTGAAGAAAGTGGGTCCAATGATATAAAAAATTTTTCCGATCCTTGGCATTTTCCTACGGTAAAAATAGTAGCCGCTTGTAGAGCAAATGGCCTTCTACCTGTTGATGGCCCATTCGGTGATTTTTCTGATGATGTTGGCTTTATTGCCCAAGCACGACGGTCTGCTACTCTTGGCATGGTTGGAAAATGGGCAATACATCCTAAGCAAATTGCCCTGGCAAATTCTGTTTTTTCACCCTCCCACTCTCAAATTGAAGAAGCAACTCAAATTCTCGAAGCAATGGATAAAGCAGAAAAAAGCGGTCAAGGGGCAGCAGTATATAAAGGTAGGTTAATTGACATTGCTTCCATAAAACAAGCAAAAGTAATTCTTGATCAAGCAAAAAAAATTGAAAAAAAATAGAGTAGCTACACATGCCAACATATCTAGAGTTTGAAAAAGAGCTTGCCGAAATAGAAAGTAAAGCCTCAGAATTACGTTCTATTTCAGAAAGAAACAGTAATTTGGATACAAACAATGAAGCTAAACTGCTAGACGATAAAGCTAAGCTTTTATTAGATGATCTTTATAAAAATTTATCGCCATGGCAAAAGTGTCTAGTTGCCAGGCATCAAGATAGACCTCATTGTTTAGATTATGTTAATAATATTTTTTCAGAGTTTGTTTCTCTTTCTGGAGACAGAAATTTTGCTGAAGATAACGCTATAATTGGAGGATTAGCAAGATTAGATAACTTTTCTGTCGTAGTTATCGGACATGAAAAGGGAAATGATACCAAATCAAGGATAAGACGTAACTTTGGAATGGCAAGACCTGAAGGGTATAGAAAAGCTATACGACTTATGAACCTTGCTGATAAATTTAAAATACCCGTTATCACTTTAATAGACACTCCCGGAGCTTATCCAGGAAAAGGAGCGGAAGAGAGGGGACAGGCAGAGGCAATAGCCCGATCTACGGAACAATGCTTAAATTTAGAAGTACCTTTCATATCTGTCATAATTGGTGAAGGTGGTTCAGGAGGCGCAGTAGCTTTAGCTACTGCAAATTCGGTCATTATGCTTGAACATTCAATTTATTCTGTAATATCTCCTGAAGGGTGTGCCTCTATCTTGTGGAAAGATCCTAATAGAATGAGAGAGGCAGCTGAGGCTTTGAAATTAACTTCCAAAGATTTAAAAACCCTTGGGGTAGTTGATCAAATTATTGAGGAGCCTACTGGAGGAGCCCAAAGGGATCCAAAAAAAACCCTTGAAAATGTGAGAAATGCTTTACTAGAAAATCTAGAAAAGCTCGAGAAGTTTAGTGGGAAAGAACTGAAAAAAAATAGAAGAGAGAAATTCTTAGAAATGGGTAGCCTGTCTATATAATGGTAATAATATTTAATTAATTCACACTCATTAAACTGTCAGACTCTCTTTCAATGTTTGATTCGACTTTCCTCATAAAATCCTGGAGACTTAACCCAGGTGGTATTTCTCCAATAAAATTTATTATAGCTGTACCAGGATAGCGGAACACACTTCTCCTGCCCCAAAACATCCCAGTATTTGTGGCAACAAGAACGCAAGGGAGTTTCTGATCTCTATATATGATACCCGCACCTACTTTATAAGGAGCTTTTACCCCTGGCAAAACTCTGGTTCCCTGAGGATAAATTACAGTTTGACCGTCGCCTAGTTCTTTTTTTCTATTTATACTCCTCTTCAGACCTCCAATAGCGCCCCCTTTTTTTCCTCTAGCAACAGGAGAGCAACCCAGCCTCATGGCGTAAAAACCCAAAATTGGAGCCCATCTTAATTCTTTTTTCATGACAAACCGGGGTTTTGGAAGAATATAAGCTAACATTAGTATATCTAAAAAAGACATGTGTTTTGCACATACTAGTACATTTTTTTCAGGTGGAATTCCTCGAAACTCAACATTTATTTTAGCAATATATTTTAATACCCAAAAGCAGCATATACAGTAGCACCTTACTGATTTGCAGGCCATTTCTCTCGAATAGGCCGCAAAAGGTGAAAAAATTATGCCAAGAACCAGCATTAAAAGATATATCAAAAAATCACTTATTAAAGCCCGAAAAAAATATATGATTCTCATGTTATCCCTAATTCTTTTGCCGTTAATGTTTTATAAATTAGTAATAAAATCTACACTACAAAAAAAGGAAATTTTTATTTGCATTGTAGGGTTTGCGATATTCTCTAATATGGATTAATTTACCAATCATGTTAATAAAGTGTAAAGATTGTGAATCAGAATACAATGCTCAGGATATTGCAATACCCAAATCAGGTATTGAATTTGAATGTTCTGAATGTGGGAGTAAATGGACGGAACTTCCATCTGCCTTAGATAAGAAAGAGCCGTTATCGGAAATCAATTTTGAAAATGAAATTGTAGAACCCAGTATCTTAGGTGGGCAAAAATCTCATAATTTTTCAGATTCAGAAAGCCAAGATGTATCAATCTCAACCCTAGCAAAACAGGAAATTCTTGTTCAAAAAGGTGTCGAGAGCTCCGATGAGAAGGATGATATTAACGTTGAAACCTACCAGAGTTCAGAAAGGGACTTTGAATGGATTCCCCACAAAAAGGAGAATAATAAAACAAACTCTAGTGAGAAAAAGTCCTTTGAAATACTTACAAAAGTAGAAACAAGAGACTTGAATAACCAAAATACTGAAACTAACGGTGAAATTAAAGAAAATGACCAATCAAGCAGTTCTCCTTCTATTGAGGATGAGGATTTAATTAACCCTGAGTTAATCCAAAGGCTCAAAGGTGTTGAAAAAAATCAAACCACTTATCAAGAACCGATACAGAAAAAACAAAGATTATTTAGTAAGTATAAAAAGTTTCTTTATATTTCATTAGCCTTTGTTTCTATTTTTTTACTCCTTACAATAGGGGCATTATGGTCAGAATATATTGTCCAATTATTTCCTTTTTTGGAGCCAACAATTCTCCTTATAGAAAAAATTTTAGATATCTCTAATTTTTATATAGGAAAAATTTTAGGACAATCAGTTTTCTAACTAAGTTTTTTATTAGAAAACTATAGCCACTCTGGGATTTTATCTCGCAGAATTATTTCTGAAATAGATGGCCTCTCCCTAATTATTGCGTACAGACTATCTGAGACAAGAACCTCTGGAATTAATGGCCTGGTGTTATATTCTGAAGCCATAACCGCACCATATGCTCCGGCAGACGAGAAAGCCACCAAATCTCCACTCTGCATTGGAGGTAAATTTACAGAGCGCTCAAAAGTATCACTGCTCTCACAAACAGGGCCAACGATATCAAATAAACCATTTTCTTTCTTGGAAGATTTTTTTACGGCTAACAGCTGATGACGGGCATCGTACAAGGCTGGTCTTAAAAAATCATTCATCGCAGCATCAATTATAAGAAAATTATTTTCATCACCTAGCTTAGGATATATAACTGAGGCAACTAATATACCTGCATTACCTACCAATGATCTTCCTGGTTCCAACTCTATTTCACAATCTAGATCATCAAAATATTCTTTCAGTAGTGCTGAATAGCTATCGATCGGTATGCTGCTGTCTCCATTTAAATTATGCTCTATTCCTATTCCCCCTCCAACATCTAGTCTAGATAAGGCATAACCACTTCGTCTCAATTCTAAAGTCATTTTTCTAAGTCGGCTAAAGCTCAACCGAAATGCATTTAGTGTAGAGATTTGGCTACCAATATGCATATCTAAACCGACAAAAGAAACTCCTTTCATTTCTATTCCTTTTTCAAACATCATTTTAACATTTTCAAAGGAGACGCCGAATTTATCACTCTTTGTACCAGTGGTAATCTTTCTATGTGTCTTAGCATCCACTTCAGGATTTACTCTAATTGACACGTCAATCACTTTACCCATTTCTGTGGCGACTTGATTAATAAGGTTCAGCTCGGGCTCACTCTCAATATTGAACTGCCTGATTCCCCCAATTATTACGCTCTGAATCTCAGATTTTGTTTTCCCTACACCTGAAAAGACAATATCCTTTCCTGCTATCCCAGCAGCTTTGGCCCTATCGTATTCCCCAAGAGAAACTACATCCATTCCCGAACCTAAGGAACCAAAAACCTTAAGGACAGAAACATTGGAATTTGCTTTAACAGAATAAAAAATTCTGTGCCGTAATCCACCTAAACAGTTCTTTAACTGATCAAATCTTTTTTCCATAGCTAGCTTGGAATAAACATAAAATGGTGTCTTAATATGATTTGCGATATCTTTTATCTTAACTTCTTCAGCAAAGAGATTTCCTTTTTTATAATAAAATTCTTTCATTTTGCTCTCATATTAGGAATCAAAATTTTTCTCTTCTTTTGGGGTAACGGGATCACTCTTAATACCGCATGATATTAAAGGAACAATGATCATTATAGAAAAGATCAAAAAAATGAGTTTCCTAGCCATGAAGTTTTATCCTCCAGTCAGCACATCTTTTCAATACTTCCCTTGGGGATGTTCCTCCAAAGCTTTTTCGAGACCCAACCGAATATTTAACCTCCATTACCTTATAAATATCTTTAGTTATGCTTCCATCCAGCTTGTGCATAAACTCTATCGGAACTTCGTTCAATTTGAGATTATTTCTTTCAGCATAACTTACTATTCTTCCTGTAATTTTGTGGGAATCTCTAAACGGAATATTTAGCTCTTTTGTTAGCCAATCGGCCAAATCTGTCGCTGTTGAATATCCCATAGATGCTGCACTTAATAGGTTTTTCTTATTAGGCGTAATATCTGAAATTATTCCAGTCATAACTTTAATCATTAAAAGTACCGTATCAAAGGCATCAAAAAGCTGCTCTTTATCTTCCTGCATATCTTTTGAATAACTTAATGGCAAACCTTTCATTACGGTAAGCATAGAAATCAGTGCACCGTTAACACGTCCAACCTTCCCTCTAATCAACTCGGCAGCATCTGGATTTCTTTTTTGTGGCATTATTGAAGAACCGGAAGTAAAGGCCTCAGGCAATCTAACAAAATCGAACTGATCAGAAGTCCAGATTGTAAGATCTTCTGCGAATCGACTTAAATGGGTGGCGGTCAAGGAGAGACAGGAAATAAATTCAATTACAAAATCTCTATCTGAAACTGCATCCAAACTGTTTCGCATAGGTCTAGAAAATCCTAATTCTTTTGCCGTAAACTCTCGGTCTATTTCAAATGATGTTCCAGCTAAAGCACAAGAACCAAGAGGGCATTCATTTGCCCGCTTTTGTGCATCTTCGAATCTGTCAATATCACGACCCAACATCTCTATATAGGACAAGAAATAATGTCCCATTGTAATTGGCTGTGCCACCTGAAGATGAGTAAAACCTGGCATTATAGTATCTGCATTTTCTTCAGCCTTTCCCAAAATCGATTTCATCAGCTTAATTATCTCTTTTTGGAGGTTCTCTGAAGCCCCTCTTACCCATAGCCTAAGGTCTGTAGAAACCTGATCATTTCTAGAGCGCGCAGTATGTATTTTTCCTGCCGTCTCTCCTATAATTTCCCTCAGCCTTCCTTCTACATTCATATGAATGTCCTCTAATTCACGAGAGAAATTGAATTTTCCATCAAGAAGTTCTGTTTCGACCTCTGTCAACCCACCTAAAATTTTTTCCACTTCATCTTGAGAAATAATATCAGCCTTGCCTAGCATTTTTACATGGGCTCTGGATCCTCTTAAATCCTCAAAAGCTAACCGCTTATCAAAATCTATAGATACATTTATTGCATCCATTAAATCATTGGACTTTGAGGAAAATCGCCCTCCCCAAATTGAATTCACTTCACCGTTATCTTTTTTCTTTTCTTTTTCTTTATTCTTTGTCATTGGTGGTTCAGCCTAAATTTAATTATTTTAAGAACAATCAAAATGAAAATAAATTTTGTAAATTTAGTGTTGGTATACTCTTTACTAGTCTTCAGTGCAAACATTGTCTATCCAGATTCTTTTTTTTCAAAAGGCAATTTTGCAGATTTACAAGAAGGAGAATTAAAAAAGCTAATAATTACCAAAGATAGTGTAGTAAGAAAATCTTTTAACCTTAAAGATATGCAAGATGCCGATTTTGGACTAAACCTGACTGATGGGAAATTAAGAATAATTAATTTCTGGGCTACGTGGTGTTCTCCGTGTATACGGGAGATACCTTCCCTAAAAACACTTAAGAACTTAATTAATGATGATAGCTTTGAAATAATTATGATCGCCGCAGGAAGAAATAGTGTGGCGAAGATTGAAAATTTTATATTGGAAGGCCAGCTATTCAAGCTAAAGAGCTATAGAGACCCTTATGGTGAACTAAGTGCCTCTTTAGGAGTACTTGGCTTACCCACTACTCTTATCATAAGTCCTAACGGAAGAGAGATCGGAAGAATTATAGGTGACATAAATTGGTCCAGTGATGAAAGTGTTAAATTTTTTAAAGAATTACTGTATCTATATGATCAGTAGAGTTTATTGGACAGCATTCACAGAATTTAACTTTATTTAAATTACTAGTCGTGATAATTTTTTTTCACCTAGCTTTTTCAAAAAGGATAAATTTTTTGTAGGAGGGGAAATGACTAGCGTAGTTATTGTGGGAGCAAAAAGATCACCGATTGGAAATTTTAATGGAGCGCTGTCTTCGCTAAGTGCTCATGAGATCGGTGCGCAGGTAATATTAGATATTTTACAAACTTCAGGCATAAAAAATAGTGACGTCACCGAGACAATACTGGGCCAAGTATTAACGGCCTCACAAGGTCAAAACCCTGCTCGCCAAACACATATTGCAGCAGGACTCCCAATTGAAAGTTCTGCCTGGAATATAAATCAAGTATGTGGCTCAGGACTTAGGGCCGTTTCTTTAGGCGTCCAACAAATAGAATCTGATGAATCTAATATTATCATAGCTGGGGGTCAGGAAAGCATGAGTAAATCACCCCATGCAATTTTATTCCGTAAAGGAAAAAAAATGGGAGATACAGAATTTATAGATACTATGATTAAAGATGGCCTTTGGGATGCATTTTATGGCTATCATATGGGAATGACTGCAGAGAACATTGCTGAAAAGTGGCAAATAAGTCGGCGAGAGCAAGATGAATTCGCATACCAAAGTCAAGTAAAGGCTGATAAATCACAAACCGACGGTAAATTTAAGGATGAAATCTCACCTATTACGATAGAGAGCCGCGAAGGTAAAAAATTCATAGAGAAGGATGAATACATAAGACATGGGATAACCATGGAAAATATCGAAAAACTTCGACCAGCTTTTAAAGAAGGTGGTACAGTTACTGCAGGAAATGCTTCGGGAGTGAATGATGGTGCCGCAATGGTTTTATTAATGTCTTCACAGCAAGCAGAAAAAAGGGGATTAACGCCTTTGGCAAGAATTGTGTCATTTTCTACAGCAGGGGTGGACCCAAAATATATGGGAATTGGGCCAGTCTCAGCTTCTAAGAAAGCATTAGATAAAGCAGGTTGGGAAGTGTCAGACTTAGATTTAATCGAATCCAATGAAGCCTTTGCAGCTCAATCTCTAGCAGTTACAAGAGAAATGGGTTGGGACCCATCAATCGTAAACGTTAATGGAGGGGCAATAGCTATAGGTCATCCTATTGGAGCATCTGGATGTAGAATATTGAACACACTTATTTATGAATTACACCACAGAAAAGTAAACAAGGGATTGGCAACACTATGTATTGGTGGAGGAATGGGTGTGTCAATGTGTATAGAAGCTATAAAGTAAGGAGTAAGGAAAATGGACAAGGACTCCTGAAGAGTTTCGCTAATAGAAGGCTTAAAACGGCAAAAATTTGCTGTTTCTCAGCTAGCCACTAATCGAATAGAGCTTCCAGGTGATTTTATTTAATTGTTTAAAAAAATATTGAACAGTTCATAGTTTAGTGTGAAGGATTTTATGACAAAAATTGGTGTTATTGAAGCAGGAAATGTAGCGGAACCTTTATTGGAAAAGCATGGAACCTACTCAGATATGGTTCTTACTTGGATCAAAACTGCTTTCGCACCATCAAATTCATTAAGCGTTCTAATTTATAAAAATGAAACGCTGCCAGATCCCAGTGAGGCGGATATTTGGATTATCAGTGGCTCAAAGCATGGCGTATATGAAAACCTTCCGTGGATTAATCCGTTAAAAAATTTTATTGTCGAAAGTTACAAGAATTCCATCCCAATGCTTGGGATATGCTTTGGGCATCAAATAATATCTGAAGCTATGGGAGGAGAAGTAAGAAAATCTAAAAAGGGTTGGGGTGTTGGAGTCCAAACATATACTATCAGCCGCGAAGTGTCTTGGCTCAAGGAAATACGAGAAAATAAAAAAAGCACTCCACTTTCTTTTTATAAGGGATTTGCCTTCCATCAAGATCAAGTAACAAAAATTTCTGAGAACTGTACATTAATAGCTGGAAACGATTTTTGTCCATATGCGATGCTTTCGTACGGTAAAGACACACAACCTACAATTCTGACCATACAGTCACATCCTGAATTTTCAAAAACGTACTTTAAGGACCTATCTATTTTAAGGAGTGACAATCCAATTCCAAGCCCTTTGATAAACTCGGCTCTTAAAGATATAGAGTGCGAGTTTTATAATAAAAGTTTGGCGTCGTCACTTATTAGCTTGCTACTAAGATAATCTAGGCCTTTATTCTATAATATCTGTTAATTTCTTCCTTTAGCTTCAATTTTTCCTTTTTCAAAGGAATTATATTCAAATTATCTATAAAACCTTCTTTTTGCTGTTGCAGAATTTTTTTATCAAGTTCGTTATGCTTTGTTTGCAGTACTTTTAAGTATGATCCTCTGTCCATTTGATCCTCAAAATTAATTTTGCTTCAAAATAAAGTGGTGTAACCTAACTCTAGCACAATATATAGTTAAAATCATTATCAATTTTATTTGAGGCAAAATTTCGTGATATTTTCTGATATCAAGTTAAGGATGCCTCAATTGACTTTCCTTCATAAAGGATATCTCTCACTGATTTTGTAAAAACAAACCTTTTACCTTCTCCCAGAGATTTAAGATGCATAATTAAAGGTGACAATAGAGATATATTACCTTTTGAACCCAATTTAGCACTTACAATAATTCGGGAACAGGGTTCCCCCTTAAAGGACGCAATTGGCAAAATCTTTATTGATCCAACTTTTTCTTCTAGGGTCTTTAATACTATACCTAAGGATTCAGCCCTTAAGATAAGTGATATTGTGCCTTTTGGCTTTAGCCTTTTCATACCAATTTTAAGCCAATTCTTTAATTCTTCTTCTGAAGAAAAATTGGCTAGAGATTTTTCTCTACTTAAAGAAACTGTTCCCTTATTGGCATCCATAAAAGGTGGATTAAAGATTACATGATCAAATGTTCTATCTCCAATAACTTTCCACATCTTATTAATATCGGAATTAATAATTTCTGCAGAGAGTTTATTTTTCTTACAATTGCTTTTTGCCAAATCTGATAATGTCTTCTGTAATTCTACCCCCGTTACTTCAAGGGATTTTTCTCTCACTAAAGCGCATAGGAAAGCAGTACCTACTCCACATCCCAAATCTAAAAGCGTTTGATATTTTTTCAGCGTAAGACTAGCTGCTAATAAAACCGGATCATTTCCAGCTCTATACCCCTTCTTTAGCTGACATATAGCCAACTTACCTCCCAAAAATAGATCTTCAGTAGTTTGAATTTTATCGCTCATATTTCAAGCTCTCAGATTTATTAAAAAACATTCTTAGATATTAATGCCTTAACTAGTTAGGAACCAAAACCTTTAGGCTCCTTGCAATATATTTATCCCCATCTCTGCACCAATTAAATTTTCTTGCAAAGCAAAAAATACAATTCCATCTTTTTTACTAAAGAAATAAAAATTTCTTGGTGGGACAATATATCACTTTAATAAATCGTAATTATAGGGCAAATAGTTAATCGTCCATAAAAAAGGATAATTTATTGACCGAGACAGTAATTGAAAAGCTACAATTTTCCTTGTCATCAGAAATGGCAGACGTTGACTTATTAATGCGTGAACGAATGAAAAGTGAAAAAGTAGACCTTATAGAAAAAGTCGCTGGGCATTTAATAAATGCTGGTGGGAAGAGACTACGGCCTTTGCTAACCATTGCATCAGCTAAACTATTTAATTATCAGGGGATCAAACACATAAAATTAGCTGCGGTAGTTGAGTTTATTCACAATGCTACTTTGCTTCATGATGATGTTGTAGATAAAAGTGATAGGCGACGCGACAAACGCACAGCGAATGTTCTTTGGGACAATAAATCTTCAATTCTTGTTGGTGATTTTTTGTTTTCTCGAGCTTTTAAATTAATGATAGAGACTAACTCCCCTAAAATTTTGTCAATACTTGCAAACTCCTCTGCCCTAATAAGCGAAGGAGAAGTCCTTCAACTTAGCATAGCAAAAAATTTAAATACTCCGTTGGAAACTTACTATGATGTAATACGAGGTAAGACAGCAGCTCTTTTTTCTGCTTCTTGTCAGACGGGTTCATACGTCGCAGGGGCAACAAAAAAGCAAACTAACTTATTATATAATTATGGTGATGCTTTGGGAATTTGCTTTCAGATTATAGATGATTTGCTTGATTATAGAGGAGCAGGTGACTCTCTAGGAAAAAACATTGGAAATGATTTTAAAGAAAGAAAGGTAACTCTCCCATTAATTCTTGCTTTTAAAGACGCATCAAACCAGGAGAAAAAGTTCTGGGAACGAACGATTGAGAAAGGTGTTCAAAATGATAGAGATTTTCACCTAGCATTGGAAATTTTGAAAGGAAAAGATATTTTGGAAAAAACATATAATATTGCGTTAAAATGGTCTGAAATGGCTAAAGAAAGTTTAGTTGGAATACCAGATTCTCAAACTAAAGACCTTATGAATGATTTATGTAGCTATGTAGTATCTAGAATTAGCTAAGCTCACAGGGCTACAACATACCCACCAAAAAAATTTTTCCTGCTTAACTTTTTGGTAAGCCTCAAACGCTTCAATTTTGTTATCAAAAATACCAAAAATTGTACCTCCTGACCCCGAAAGCCTAGCTAATTTGCATCCTTTTTGTGCTTCAATATAAGCTTTAGTCTCTTCCAGATTAGAATTTATTGAAAATGCAGCTGTCTCTAGGTCATTTCTTTGTCTTTTTAAATACAATACCAAATCCTTCATATTTCTAAAAGATGTTAAATTCTCTAATTTCGGATTGTTAGAGAATTTAAGGTTAAGAAACACCTCTTTAGTGGAAATTGAATCTCCCGAATTTACCAAAAGAAGATAAAAACTTAATGTACTTTTTAACTTTTTAACATCTTCTCCAATACCTTTCATTCTTTGAAATGAAGAATCTATACAAACTGGAACATCTGCGCCAAGAGTGAAAGTATCTCTTTCAGCTATCAAAACCTCTCCCCACAAATTTTTATAAGCCCTTATTACTGCCGCTGAATCTGCTGAACCTCCTCCCAATCCGGCAGATACCGGAATATTTTTTTCCAAATGAACTGACATATTCCTATTTGCCAAGGGAATTTTTCTTAATGTTTTTATGATTATATTATTAGCCTTGGGTACATTCCTCTTAAAATTTCCTGAGATCGACAAATTAGGTACCGAATTCTTCCTACAAATTATCTTATCACCAAAGTTTGGAAAACAAACCAAGCTATCCAACTCATGAAACCCATTTTTCCTTCTAGAAACAACATGTAGTGCTAAATTTACTTTAGCTTTAGCCAATTGATACTCCATAACCAGCATCACATTATTTCAAGAAATTTATATAAAGAATTAAAGATATACCTAATCCATTCCAAATTTAATTTTCTTCTTTATTTTACTCACTTCTTCTTCCTCAGGATTAAAACTTAGTGATCTTTTCCAGTAAAGTTTGGCACTTCTCCTTTTCCCATTATTCCATAAAATATCACCCATGTGATCGTTAATAATTGGATCAAAGGGCAATAATTCATAAGCTTTTTTCATATGGAGAAGTGCTTCCTCATACCTTCCTAACTTATAAAGCCCCCAAGCCAAAGAATCGACAATGTAACCACTCTGAGGATTTCTCTCAATAGCCTTTTCTATCATGCCCAGTGCCTGACTTAATTTTTCTTTTCTTTCAATAAGACTATACCCAAGATAATTTAACACTTCAGGTTGTCCCGGTGAAAGCTCAAGAGCTTTAAGATAATCTTTCCTAGCATTGTCCCACTCTCCTATTTCCTGAAAACAAATGCCCCGAAAGAAATAGGTCACCCAAATGGTTTCATTTTCAGAACCTTCAGTAAAATTTAATGCCGATGAATACTCTTGAAGAGCTGATAAAAACTTCTTTTCTGAACGAAATAAATCTCCGAGTGAAGTATGGCTGAAAAAATTATTCTTCGATTGATTTTCAATACCTCTTAATATTGAAATTGCTTTACTAATATCTCCTAATTCGGCCAACCCTTCAGCTAACTGTATTTGCGCTTCAACATAACTCTTATCTTCAATGCTAACCGACCTAAGAAGATTTTTTGCAACGGAATACTGACCTAACTCAAAAAGTATAGGAGCGAGTGATAACTTAGTGAAATTATTCTCGCTATTGATATAATTTGCTAGTTGATAATAGAAAGTACTTCCTAAGGATACACCATCGCTATCACTAGAATTAAGCATAATTAATGTTTGTGATATAGCAAAATCTAAATGTTCTTCGGAATTGATTGAAATAGTTTTATCTAGACCAAAATCTTTTATTTTTTCTAATATAGGAAATTCTTGGATATTCTTAAGGCCTATCCCTTTTTGTAATAGAGCTAAAGCTTCCCTTTTATAACCTGAATAGTAAAGTATATTTGCTTGTGTAAAAAGTATATCCCTATTTAGCGTTGCGAGCAGATGACCTCCGTCTTTCAAAAAAGAGCTGGCCGAACTCCAATCACCATTGTAAGCAGCGTACAGAGCTTGATTATATCGATTCAACCCGATTTTCTTGGCCCCTTCACCTATTTTTTCAAATTCTGGGGGAGGTTGAGACAACCCTAATTCACTATTTGCCCATCCAGAAAAAATCCAAAAGGCCACATTAGGTAAATTTTCCTTATGCCTATTTAATAAAACTTTAACTTCTCCTAACTTTCTTTCTTTGAAATTATCTATTATTAGCACCAAACCAAATAACGGTGAGTCTAATCGGTTTTCCAAGGCACGATTGGCAATTGCTATTGCTTCCTTGACTTGCCCTGAAGCAACGGAGAAGATGAGTGCATCAACTGCGTAATCTAGATTAAAAGGATCCTTTATCCACAAACTTCTGTAAAATGAAGAAGCAGCACTATAATCAGAGGAAAATTTTGCTGTGTTTGCTGACAAGTAAAGGCCAGAACTGCTATAAGAAAAAGCAAATAAACTTGTTGCTCTGAAAATACATGCCAGAACAATTAAACTAAATAAAGATATCGACTTGATTTTATGCTTGTAGGTAATTTTTTATTATCCTTACTTACTCTACTAAATTACATATTTGAATAATTTGGACCCTCGCCTCCCTGTGGCGTCCTCCAAGTTATATTCTGGCTTGGATCTTTGATATCACAAGTTTTGCAGTGTAGACAGTTTTGTGCATTTATTTGAAACCTAGGGTCCTTTTCATTTTCCAGGATAACTTCGTACACCCCTGCAGGACAGTAACGTTGTGCCGGCTCAGAGAATTTTTGGAGATTAACGGCAATAGGAACATTTTCATCCTTTAAATCTAAATGACAAGGCTGATTCTCCTCGTGATTTGTTGATGAAAAACTTAGGTTGGTTAGCCTATCAAAACTAACTTTACCATCCGGTTTGGAATACAGTATTTCCTTGAAATTTTTTGCCTCACCTGTCGATTCCGCATCATTTTTACCGTGACTTAGTGTTCCAAAAATATTGAACCCAAAAAGATTTGCTACCCACATGTCTAGAGCCCCAAGAATGAGAGCTCCCATCAAACCAAACTTAGTCCAAAGAGGTTTAACATTTCGCACTTTCTTTAAATCTGCAGCTATTACACTAGATTTAAGACGACGATCATATGATACCAACTCTCCACCTTTTGAAGCAATTTCTTTCACAATGCTCTCAGCAGCCAAAATTCCAGAAAGCATTGCATTATGGTTTCCTTTTATCCGAGGCACATTTACGAGCCCAGCAGCGCAACCAATTATGGCCCCTCCCGGAAATGAGAGTTTTGGAATTGATTGCCAACCTCCCTCCGAAATAGCCCTTGCTCCATACGCAATTCTCTTCCCTCCTTCCAAAAGTTCAGAGATTTTTGGGTGACCTTTAAACTTTTGGAATTCCATATATGGAGACAAATAAGGGTTTTGATAATTCAAATGCACTACAAAACCGAGGTAAATCTGATTATTTTCTATATGGTAAATAAAAGATCCACCCCCTGCATTTTTTCCTAGGGGCCAGCCCATAGTGTGAGTAACTTGTCCTAATTTATGCTTATCCGGAGTAATTTCCCATATCTCTTTCATCCCGAGACCAAACTTTTGTGGTTCTTTATTTTCATCTAATCTAAATTTATTCACTACCTGCTTTGTTAAGGAGCCTCTAGCGCCTTCCGCTAACAAAATATATTTTCCATGGAGTTCCATGCCAGGCTCGTAACCATCCGTCGCATTACCGTCTTTATCTTTTCCAAACTCCCCAGCGACTACACCCTTAATTTCACCAGATTCTCCAAATACAAGTTCCGAACAAGCCATTCCAGGAAATATTTCTACACCTAACTCTTCTGCTTCTGTAGCCAGCCATCTACAAACATTCGCCATAGAAACTATATAATTTCCATGGTTACTCATTAGCGGAGGCATCAGAAAATTTGGCATCCGTAAAGATCCCGCAGGTCCCAACATGAGAAATCTGTCTTCAGTAACTTCAATATTTACAGGAGAACCTCTATCTTTCCAATCAGGAAATAACTCATTTAATCCTATAGGATCAATTACTGCCCCAGACAAAATGTGTGACCCTACTTCTGACCCCTTTTCTAAAACAACTACCTGAAGATCTGCGTTCAGTTGCTTTAACTTTATGGCAGCTGATAGCCCAGAAGGACCACCACCAACGATTACTACATCATATTCCATTGATTCTCTAACTATATCCAAAAAACCAATCTCCCATGAAATAACTAAAAGTTACATAATTGTTAGCAAGCATATTCTTAGCAAATATGAGAGAAATAAATACTAAATAACTTAGATAACTGCAACATTTAGATAAGTTTGATAGTTTATTATTTATAGAAACATTAAAATAGGTTACAAACTAAGCAACTTAAATGACTTGATAAAATATCGAATGCTTTTTAATGTCTTTATGACCTAACGAATATCGAGGCCAATTTAATGGAAAAAATACCCCTTACGCAGCAGGGTTTTGATAAATTAGACGAAGAGTTGAAAAGGCTGAAAAGCAAAGAGCGCCCGGCTGTTATACGTGCTATTGCTGAAGCAAGAGAACATGGTGACCTTTCCGAAAACGCCGAGTACCACGCGGCTCGGGAAAGTCAAAGTCATATAGAAGGTAGGATTAAGGATTTAGAGGCTGTAATCTCAAGAGCTAATGTTATTGATCCAAAAACTCTATCAGGATCAATTAAGTTTGGAGCCACAGTTCGCCTCATTGATGAAGATACTGAAGATGAAAAAGTATTTCAAATTGTTGGGGAGCCAGAAGCTAATATAGAGCAAAACTTGTTGAACATGCAGGCACCTTTAGCTAGAGCTTTGATTGGCAAAGAACCTGGTGACGGAGTTGAAGTGAAAACACCAGGAGGCACAAAGTCTTATGAAATTCTAGAAGTAAAATTTGTTTAATTTTTCGCTAAAAGGTTACCTTTCTATATTGGTAAAGCCGTGGTCTTAAAAACGGTCCTAAGGGCGAAATTTGATTTCATATTTGCAATTCCTGGAAGTTTGGAGAGAAAATTTCGGTGAATCCTTTCAAAATCATCGTTATCACTAGCAACTATTTTTAATAAATAATCCGCTGAACCAGCCATTAAATGACATTCAAGAACTTCATCAATCTTCTTTACCTCTTTTTCGAATATATCTAATTCTTCACTGCTTTGCTTAGAAAGAGTGATTTCAACAAATATAGTGGATCTTATAGCTATGGCACTTGGTTCTATCATAGCGCAAAAGGATTTGATAACCCCTTCATCAGACAGCCTCTTAAGTCTTCTATGACAGGCTGAAGGTGACAATGCAACAGCATCCGACAAGTCAGAATTAGAGATTCTTCCGTTTTTTTGAAGAATCCTCAATAACCGTCGATCTATTGTGTCAATTTTTTCCATAATAAATTTCTCATTTTCATAAATATTTCGAATATAATTCGAATAAATAGCAAATAACGTTAATATGAGGAAGAAAATTCTTTAATTTATCGTATAAAATGTTGCCCATAGTATAAATATAACACTGAGGATAAAATGAAAATAGGGTGCCCAAAAGAGATAAAAAATCAAGAGTATAGGGTAGGATTAATCCCTGCTACAGTGAAAGAACTAACTAAACTGGGCCATTCAGTTTTCATTCAGGAAAGTTCTGGCATTGGTTCTGGGTTCCT
Organism: Paracoccaceae bacterium; assembly: GCA_002725175.2. Taxonomy (GTDB): domain Bacteria; phylum Pseudomonadota; class Alphaproteobacteria; order Rhodobacterales; family Rhodobacteraceae; genus CACKLF01. The sequence goes on along the minus strand of PBQX02000085.1, from coordinate 22,701 downwards.
AGATAGCGAATATGAATCTGCGGGTGCTCAAATTCTATCTAATGCAGAAAAAGTTTTTTCAAATTCTGAAATGATTATAAAAGTTAAAGAACCTCAAGCGGAGGAAAGAAAACTTCTAAAATCTGACCAAATACTTTTTACTTATTTACATCTAGCNCCCGATCCTGTGCANTCTAAGGAACTTATAGATAGTAAGGTGACGGCAATTGCCTATGAAACCGTTACAGATGGACGTGGGGGGCTTCCTTTGTTAGCTCCAATGTCTGAAGTGGCGGGAAAGTTAGCCCCTCAGGTAGGATCATGGACATTACAAAAAGCAAATGGCGGTAGGGGAGTATTAATGGGTGGTGTTCCAGGTGTCCTTCCAGCTAATATCTTAGTAATAGGAGGAGGTGTTGTTGGCACAAACTCTGCCCGAGTGGCTTGTGGAATGGGAGCAAATGTTACAATTTTGGATAGATCTATAGAAAGAATGAAGGAAATNGACGATTGTTTTGGGCCTCAGATCAAAACAGCCTATTCATCAATTGAGACCATCAATGAACTTTCAAAGNAAGCAGATATGATTATTGGAGCTGTTCTAATTCCAGGAGCTAAAGCCCCAAAGCTTATTGAGCGCAGTCAACTCTCAAGAATGAAAAAAGGAGCTGTTTTAGTGGACGTAGCCATTGATCAAGGTGGTTGCTTTGAAACTTCAAAACCCACAACCCATGACGACCCAATTTATGAAGTTGATGGAATAGTACATTATTGTGTTGCTAACATGCCTGGAGCGGTAGCAAGAACTTCTACAATGGCATTAAATAATGCTACAATGCCTTTTATTATGCAAATTGCTGAGAAAGGGTGGGCAAAAGCATGCCTGGANAACCCTCACCTGAAGAACGGCTTAAATGTTCACAAAGGAAAAATTGCGTATGAAGCAGTTGCTTCNTCATTAGGCGAAAAATACTATTCACCAGATGAGCTTATTCATAACGAATAGCTTTTTTGATTCTCTTTAAGATGGATTAACTTAATCAAACTCACTTAAAATCTCTTTTGCAGCTCTAAAGCATTCGATTGCTTGTGGAACACCACAATAAATTCCCACCACATGAATTATGGCACGCAGTTCTTCCTTTGTAACTCCGTTATTAATTGCTGCTCGACAATGAGTCCTCCACTCAGTCATTTTGCCCAATGCCCCAATCATTGCCAAATTCATCATAGATCGCGTTTTGAGATCGATGGNATTATCTCCCCAACCAAAACCCCAGCACCAAGANGTCATAGCTTCTTGAAAAGGAAACGTGAACTCATCATCTTCGTTTATATTCTTCTCTACATAATCAGANCCTAGAACCCTTTTCCTTATTTTTANCCCCTTTTCAAATAAGCTCTTATCCATTTTTCTTTCCTATTTTAAAATTTTTTTTGCTATNTTTTTTGNGNATTTCAGCTCCGAAGACTTCCACCCGTTTTTTCTTCAACTGTCTTTATTATTTTTGTCGATAATTCTTCGATATCAGAATCTTTAAGAGTTTGTAACGNCGGTTGTAGTTTTACTGAAAAGGCAATTGATTTCTTACCGTTTCCAAATTGCTCATGGGCTTTTCTCCCTTCAAAGACATCAAAAAGAGAAACTTCCTCAATCAGCTTTTTATCAACGGAATATATTGCAGCTATCACTGCATCAACTTGTATTTTTTCATCTACTATAAAGGCAAAATCTCGGTTAGAAGATGGTAAATCAGATATTTTCATGGCTTGTCTGGCTGANGAATTAGATCCTTGGAAAGGGATATTTTCAGGGAAAATAGTAAATGCGTGTGCAGAGCCTTTTAAGCCAAAACTCTCTAAAATACTGGGATGGATTTCCCCTATTTCTCCAATTCTTATTTTTGGCCCCAACTGAATAATTGCAGAACGCTGAGGATGATAATAGCTGGGNGCGTTTCTCTTAAAGCTCAACCTATTAATTGGAGCATTAAGCTTATCCAAAACATGTAGTAAATGGCCTTTGACATCAAAGAAATCAACCACNCGCAAAGGCTCATACGCGTTTCTTCCAAAAATATTACCTAAAATTAGACCGGAAGCCTCNAAGAATTCGTCGCCAGGCNAATTTCCATTGAAGCTACTACCAATTTCAAATAAGCGAAGNTCAAAAATTCCTCNATCTTGGTTCTTACTTGCTGCCATTAGAAGNCCAGGAATAATCGAAGGCCTCATATCAGTCATTTCCGANCTTATAGGATTCGAAATAAATGCTNGNGCCTTCCCTTCNCTAAAAAGCTCAGCACTAGCCTTNTCAAGAAAACTATAAGTTATACATTCGTCATACCCTTCNATAGTAAAAGCTCGACGCAACCTTGAAACCCTCCGTTGCATTTTTGTCAAAATGGGTTTNGGTACTCCAAAGTCATTTTTTTCAAATGGTTTCCCTTCTAAATTTCTTAGTGATATNACTCGAGATATNTCTTCAAGAAGATCAATATCACCCATTATNTCTGGCCTCCAGCTAGGAATACTGACTTCATAAGGTGAATCTCCAGAAACTTTAAACCCCAGATCGTTTAAGATTCTGCACTGCTCCCGCGAAGACACAGTCATNCCTACAACTGAATTTAATTTCTCAGGGTCCAAGCTAATAGCGGGAGGTNTGTTGGGTGGNGCACCGGAAACAATCANNTTTGAAGCCTCACCACCACAATACTCCAGTATAAGCNTTGTAGCCAACTCCATACCTGTTTCCGTAAAGTCCGGGTCAATACCTCTTTCAAATCTATATCTGGCATCAGATTCAATCCTTAATCGCCGTCCAGTTTTAGCTGTAGCTATAGTATTAAAATATGCAGCCTCCACGAAAACATTGGTAGTTTCATAGGTGCAGCCAGAGTTNATNGCACCCATGATTCCTCCAATTGATTCAACNCCTTCNTCATCTGAAATAACTGTCATAGTTGGGTCNAGAACATATTCCTTTTCATCTAAAGCAANTATCTTCTCATTTTCTCGAGCTTTCCTTACCTCCAAGTTTCCTTTAACTTTATTTGCATCAAATACATGAAGAGGTCTATTTTGGTCATAAGTAAGATAATTTGTAATATCTACTAATGTTGAAATTGGTCTCAAACCTATGGCTCTTAATCTATCCTGCAGCCATTTAGGAGAAGAGCCATTGTGAACATTCCTGAAATATCTGCCAATAAATAANGGGCAATCCTTTTTGGAAACATTCGAATTTAATGTCACCTTAATTGGACTGTCAAATGTTCCAATAACTGGCTTAATATCTTGATGAATAATAGATCCTATTCCCTTTGCCTGAAGATCTCTGGCTATACCTCTAACACCAAGAGCATCAGGTCTATTGGGTGTTATTGAGATCTGAATTATTGGATCTTTAATATCCGTGAGCTCTGTATAATACTGACCAACCTTAGCTTCACCATGAATTTCGATGATACCTTCATGTTCATCTGAAATCTGAAGTTCCTTCTCAGAACACATCATCCCAAAACTCTCTACGCCACGAATTTTCCCTACTTTTATTTTTGTATCTAATCCTGGAATATAGTCGCCTGGCTGAGCAACTACTACTTTTATTCCAGGCCTGGCATTAGGAGCNCCACAAATGATCTGCCTATCACCTTCAGAAGTTGCCACCAGACAAATCTTCAACTTATCTGCTTGAGGGTGTTTTTCNGCTGACAAGATTTCTCCTACCTTGAAATGCTTGAGTGTCTCTGANGGATCGCTAATTGATTCAACNTCCAGTCCTAAATCAGTCAGGGCATCCGCAATCTCACCAACACTAGCATTTGTTTCAAGATGGTCTTTAAGCCAGCCAANAGAAAACTTCATTGAAATACATACCTTTTAAATTTCAGTTGATTTTATTGCAGTCTCACTTATTCCAGAATGAAGTCCTGGAACATCAATCGTACTAAACCCGTAGTGATGAAGCCAACGTAAATCATTGTCAAAAAACGACCTCAGATCAGGNATTCCATATTTCAACATGGCAATTCGGTCTATTCCCATACCAAATGCAAACCCCTGATATTCTCTTGAATCNACCCCNGAGGCCTCTAAAACCTTTGGATGAACCATCCCAGAGCCAAGTATTTCNANCCAATCACTACCCTCTCCAACTTTAAGCTTACCATCATCCCAAGAACATTTTATATCGACCTCTGCACTTGGNTCAGTAAAAGGAAAGTGACTGGAACGGAACCTAAGTTCNACCTTCTCCAACTCAAAAAACGCCTTNCAAAATTCTTCTAGTACCCACTTCAAATTAGCCATTGTTANATTTTTGTCTATAGCAAGCCCTTCCACTTGATGGAACATAGGTGTATGAGTTTGGTCATAATCAGATCTATACACTCTGCCTGGTGCAATTATCCTNCAGGGCATTTGGTTAGATTCCATGTACCTAATTTGNACNGGGCTTGTATGGGTCCTTAAAACATTTGAGGCCNTATCACTNTTCTGTTCTCCAGCTATATAAAAAGTATCAAANTCTTGTCTNGCAGGATGCTCTGGCGGTATATTTAAAGCATCAAAATTATACCAATCACTCTCAATTTGAGGACCTTCAGCAACTGAAAACCCTAGACTAGAAAATATGGCCACAACTTCATCTGTAACTTGACTAACAGGATGAATGGTTCCCCACTTCCTTTCTTTTGATGGCTGAGTAACATCAATCCATTCTCCTTTAAGCCTTTCATCAATAGCCTGCTTACGAAGTTCTCTTTTTTTCTCTGAAATTGACTGATTTATATCATTCTTTAATGCATTTAAAACTGGACCTAATTTTGCTTTATCATCATTGCTCATATTTCCTAAACTGCGCATCTTCAGGGAAACAGAGCCTTTTTTACCTAGAAAAGCTATTCTTAGCTCTTCAAGTTGANNTTCGTCTTGGGCATCTCTAATTCTTAAGAGAGCATCGCCCTTTAGTTTTGATATTTCATCTGTCATGACTCAAAAATTCAAACTGAAAGTTCTTTTCTTATTGTGAGCTAGAAGAAAAATACTTATGTAACCGCTGCCTTTGCTTGATCAACTATTGACTTAAAAGCTTCTGGCTCATTAACAGCTAGATCTGCAAGCACTTTTCTATCCACTTCAATTCCACTTTTTGACAACCCATGAATAAACTTTGAATAGGTTAAGCTTTGATCAACAAGCCGAACTCCAGCATTTATTCTTTGAATCCACAAAGCTCTAAAAGTCCTTTTTCTATTTTTACGATCACGCGTTGCATACTGCATGGCCTTATCTACTGACTGAGTAGCTGTCCTAAAATTTCTACTCCTTGCCCCATAGTGGCCCTTAGCTGCCTTAACTATTTTACGATGTCGTGCATGTGTTACTACGCCGGATTTTACTCTAGACATTGACTTCTACCTAACTGCTATCGGGAATAGGGCATATAAGTTTTTACAATACTCTCATCGGCNTTTGAAAGAGTACTGGTGCCCCTCGCGTTTCTAATAAATTTACTGGATCTTTTTATCATGCCGTGTCTCTTGCCAGCTTGAGCNGCTTTAACACGCCCTGTCGCCGTTACTTTGAATCTTTTCTTAGCTCCGGACTTTGTCTTCATCTTGGGCATTTCACTCTCCTAATTAACATATTACTCTATACACGGCAGCCCTTTTTAGGCCGGCACAGATTTAGGATATGCGTATACGCCCACTTTGTTCTTTTTGCAAGAGCTAGTTNATTAATAACTTAAAGTAAAAGTTATTTTATTCTATCTCTCCAGCATGAATTAAACTCTCATTTACAGGTGCTACCCTAAGTATATTTGTAGTGCCTGGAATATTAAATGGAACACCAGCTGTTATAATTATCTTGTCATCTAATGAGGCAAAGCCTTCATTTTTTGCAGCCCTGACAGCTTTTATAACCGCCTGTTTAAAGCGATCTACTTTCTCAGTAACAATACAATGCAAGCCCCAGTTTAAAGCTAATTTCCTGGCAATACTCAGTTCTGGAGTTAAGGCAATTATGGGTATCTTAGGCCTCTCACGGGATGTTAATATAGCTGTTGTTCCACTATGGGTAAAACAGCAGATAGCTTTTACATCCGTTCTTTCTGAAACTTCTCTTGCAGCCACTGTAATTGCGTTAGAAGTATCCGTACCCATAATAGGTCTAGAAGTCTCTATAATTTGCCTAAAACTATCATCATTCTCAATCTCAACTGCTACGCTGTTCATCATCTCTACTGCCTTTATAGGGTGCTTACCAGCAGCTGATTCTGCTGATAACATTACTGCATCAGCACCTTCATAAATAGCCTGCGCGACATCTGAAACTTCTGCTCTAGTTGGAGACGGTGATTCTATCATACTTTCAAGCATTTGCGTTGCCACAACTACTGGTTTTCCTGCTGTCCGACAAAGTTTAATTAACTTNTTTTGGATCGGTGGTAAGGAATAAATTGGCAACTCAACTCCTAAATCACCCCTAGCAACCATTATAGCATCTGCTTCCTGAAGAATTTTATCAAANGTTTCAACTGCTGCTGGCTTTTCTATTTTTGCCAGAATTGAAGCTCGTCCTTTAATTAATTTTTTTGCCTCTAGTATATCTTCGAATCTTTGAACAAACGACAGCCCTATCCAATCAACCCCAAGATTGCACACGTATTCTAAGTCTTTTCTATCTTTAGTTGATAAGGCAGAAAAGGGCAAAATCACGTCAGGAATGTTTACTCCCTTTTTATTAGAAATTTTNCCGCCAACCAAAACCTTTGTATTAATTTGATCTCTAGCCGCTTCAATAACCTCTAATTTTATTTTACCATCATCAACTAAAATTACTGACCCAACTTTTAAGACTTCAAAAATTTCNTGATGAGGAAGCATNACACGTTTCTTATTGCCGAGCTTTTCTTCTAGATCAAATATAAAANTGCTACCCTCAANNAGCTCTTCATNACCATTTTCAAAATCCCCGCAACGCAGCTTAGGTCCCTGTAGATCAGCCAAAATNCCTATTGGACGGCCTAATTCCTTCTCTAATTCACGNATTATTTGATANCTTTCCTTTAATTCGGAGTGGTTTCCGTGACTGAGGTTCAGTCTAAACACATCGGCCCCAGCTATAAATAATTCTCTTATTGTTTTAGCACTATCTGATGCTGGCCCTAGTGTGGCCACTATCTTAACACTGCGTTCGCGAGATGTTCTTAACATCAGATGCCTTTCATTTTATGTCTGAAAGTAATAGATTATTTACAACAGTACTAAAAGAATTAATTATCATTTTAAAACTGCTATAGGTTATAATTTATAAAAACACAAAGTGTTATGATAAGGGCATACCAAGCGAAACTCATCCCTATGTATTAAATTAAAAGGAGGCTATGAGCATGGAAGAAAATATTGAAAAGATTACAGAGATAGAGGCAGCTACATTTCGTAGATTAAAGGATTATTTAGCAAAGAATACCCAAGTACAAAATATGGATTTAATGGACGTGGCAGGATTTTGCAGAAATTGTCTAGCACGTTGGTATCAGGAAGAGTCTATAGATAGAGATATGGAACTAAGCAAAGATGAAGCAAGAGAACTCTTTTACGGAATGCCATATAATGACTGGAAAGACAAACATCAGACCTAAGATAATTTAGGTCAGATGGCTCTTACAATATTCTAAGTGAGCAGATATTAAAGATCCGACAATCTCTCCTGGTTTGCCTTTACCTATTAATTTTCCATTAATTCTTACAACTGATCTTATAAATATAGATGAAGATGTGATAAAAGCTTCAGATGCTGAATAGCATTCCTCCAAAGTGAAGGACCTTTCCTCAATTTCTAACCCGCTTTCTTTGGCAACTTTTAAAATGACTGCCCTAGTTATTCCTCCCAAAATATCATGAGACAAACTGCGTGTGATAATTTTTCCAACTGAATCCACAATAAAAGCATTATTGCTAGTTCCTTCAGTTATTAGATTATCTTTTACCATCCAAACATCATCCATGGATTTGGATAAAGCTTCCATTTTCAAAAGAGATGGCGCCAGCAATTGAGTTGTCTTAATATCAGGCCTTTGCCATCGAATATCTTGGGAGGTCATAACTAACAAACCTTTATTAACTAATAATGGTTTTATAATTTCTTTGCTTTGAGAAAAAATAATAAGGGAAGGCTTTAATGTATTCTCAAAAACAAAATCTCTATCTGCCGCTCCTCTAGTAACTTGGAGGTATACTATTCCCTCATTTAATTTATTTTTATTGATAATCTTACGATGAAGATCCAGCAAATATTTTTCAGAAAAATCAATGGTTATATTTAATTCTCTTAATGATCTTTTTAATCTCTCAAAATGACCCTGCCAGTCTACTAACTTACCATCCAAAATAGATGTAACTTCATAGACTGCATCTGCAAATAAAAAACCTCTATCAAAAATCGAAATCTTGGCTTCATCATCCGAAACAAACTCGCCATTTACAAAAACAATTCTTGCCATAACATTTCACAAAATATTTAAACTGAGGGCAAACTTCCAATAGGATGATCAGGGTCCAGAACAAAATCTTTAGCAGGTTTATTATCTGCTCTAGTCTTTCTTTTATACTCAAAACAGGCTGCCGCACCAAAATCTTCTGAGCGAAAAATTAAGCAATCAAAAATTTGCTTACTTCCTTCAAAGACACTAACTGAACCTCTTAACCCATCAGAATCTTCTTTATCGACTAGGAAATTCTTTTCTCCTATAGAAAGTATCTTAATCTCTTTGTTGTCCGATTTCAGATTATAACGACTAGTCTTTCTTTTCTTCTTGAGCCAATCAATCTCAATTTCTCTAATAATTTTATCTTGAATTACGGGTTCCAATTAATACCCCTACATATATTTAAATTCTTGATGGACATGAGTTTCATCAGCTATTAAATAATTATACAACATGAATCTAAAAAGAGAATTAAATTATGGCAAAAGAAGTATTTATTGTGGACGGAGCGAGAACAGCTATAGGAAGCTTTGGAGGATCCCTTGCATCAAAAACACCAATAGAGTTAGCTACAGCTGTAACTAAAGAAGCTTTAAAGCGCGCAAAAATTCATGCCGAAGAGGTAGAACATGTGGCTTTTGGACATGTCATCAACACGGAACCCAAAGACATGTATCTGTCTAGAGTTTCAGCAATACACGCAGGCATTCCAAGCACAGTTTCTGCCATGAATGTCAATCGGCTCTGTGGATCAGGCGCACAGGCAATAGTCTCAGTTGCCCAATCTTTGATGCTTGACGAAGCTAGTGTTGGTGTGGCTGGAGGCTCTGAAAGCATGAGCCGCTCTCCTTACATTTTAAATACAGTGCGTTGGGGTCAAAAAATGGGAGATGCCAAAACTCAAGATATGATGCTAGGAGCCTTAAACTGCCCATTTGGGACTGGGCATATGGGTGTTACTGCAGAAAATGTTGCGGAAGAAAAAAATATTTCAAGATTAATGCAGGATGAATTTGCCCTTGAAAGCCAACGACGTGCATCAAAAGCAATAATAGACAATTACTTTAGAGATCAAATAATTCCTATTGAAATAAAAAAAGGTAAATCATCAGACATTTTTCAAATTGATGAACACCCTAAAGAAACTTCCCTGGAGGACTTAACTGAATTACCTCCCGTATTTAAAAAAGAAGGAACAGTTACAGCGGGCAATTCTTCAGGAATAAACGATGGTGCGGCCGCACTGGTATTAGCTACCGAAGAAGGGTTAAGGAAAAATAATGCAAATCCTAGTGCTAAGATACTTGGTTACGCTCATTCGGGTGTTAGGCCAGAAATAATGGGAATAGGCCCTATACCTGCAGTAGAAAAACTTTGCCAGAAGCTAAAAAAGAATATCGATGATTTTGATGTTATCGAAAGTAATGAAGCCTTCGCTGCACAGGCATGCGCTGTCAGTCTAGCTTTAAAACTAAACAATAAGAAAGTTAACCCAAATGGAGGAGCAATAGCACTTGGCCACCCTGTTGGAGCGACTGGAACTATTCTTTGTATAAAGCTAATCCATGAACTTAAAAGGACAAATAGTCGTTTTGGGCTATTAACAATGTGTATTGGTGGTGGACAAGGTATCGCCATTGGCATAGAAAACCTTCAACTTAGTTAAGAAAAAAATCCCTTAGGGTTAAAAACAGATCTTCTGGATTGTCTGCATGAATCCAATGTCCACTATTTCTAATAACCTCAAGCCTATAGTTAGGAAAAATATTCTTAATATGTCGCAAGTATTCTTTCTTTATATAACTCGAATTACTTCCAGATACGAATAATGAAGGCTTAGTAAATTTCAGGTTTTTTTGAGGAAAATCCATAATTTCAGGCATGCATCGTTTGAGTGCATTTAAATTAATTTTCCATTTAAGTGTTTCATCTTTTCTATCCAAGTTAAGCATCAAGAATGACCTCTCTCTTTTATCCGGAATATCCTTGGAAAGCATTCGGTCTACATCTGATCTTTTGGTAAAACTGGAAAGATCCACATTTAGTAAAGCGAGCACCTTATTTAATTGAGAGTGAGTGTATTTAACGGGAGCTATATCTAACACTACTAACTTGTTTACATAACTTGGATGTAGGCATGAAAGAAGCATTGCTGACTTTCCNCCCATCGAATGACCAATTATATCTACTGGAGTACCTAATTTTTCGATAACAGAAGTTAGGTCAGAAACCATTTCTTCATAATTGTGCACATCATGATGGAAAGAATTTCCGTGATTTCTCAAATCAACGGTAATAACTCGAAAATTGTTTTGGATTAACCTTTTTGCAAAAGTTTGCCAGTTCTGAGAAGATCCAAATAACCCATGAACAATTAGAACTGGTCGAAAACTGCTCGCTTCATTTAGGTCATTATAGTTAAGTAAAAAATCTTTCACTGTTAAATAACAAACTCTTTTAAGGCTTGATTTTCAGTAATGTCCTCGAATGCAAACCCTTCCTTGGCCATCCGAGAAAACAGATTATCAAAGTTTTTGGGAATGGTCGTTTCAATTCCGATCAAAACTGATCCAAAATTCCTAGCCGATTTCTTTAAATACTCAAATCTTGAAATATCATCTTGAGGCCCAAGAAGATTAAGAAAATCTTTTAATGCACCAGGTCTCTGAGGCAACCTTAGAATTACATACTTTTTTAGACCTGTTACTCTTAACGCACGTTCCTTAACATCAGGTAGACGCTCAAAATCGAAATTTCCTCCTGAAACAATACAAACTACTTTTTTTCCTTTTAATGCGCTGAGAGGCAAATCTTTAAGGGCATCTATGGCTAACGCACCCGCAGGTTCGAGAACTATACCTTCATTATTCAGCATATCTATCATGGTAGCACAAATTCTGTCTTCCTCTATAATTTTAATATCGTCTGAATTAACACCTTTAAGTATTTTAAAATTCAATTTCCCAATCTCAGCTACCGAAGCTCCATCCACAAAATTATCTGTTTTCCGAAGCTTAACAATCTTTCCTTTCGAAAGCGTCGCATAGAAACTTGCCGCACCTTTAGGTTCAGCAAAGACAAATTTATTGCTGATAGAATTTAATTTTGAATATTTAACCATTCCTGCTGCCAAACCTCCGCCCCCAACGGCAAGCAATACAATATCTGGTTTTTTTCCTTCAGGCATTTGATCAGTTACTTCACTCATCACTGTTGCCTGACCTTCTATGACATTCTCATTGTCGAAAGGAGGGATAAATACTCCTTCATTGCGTTTTGCAAACTCAACTGCCTCCTTAAGTGTTTGATCAAAATAATCCCCAAATAGACGAATTTCAACGTTACTCCCACCAAAAGCTTTAGTTCTGTTAATCTTCTGCTGGGGTGTCGTAACCGGCATAAAGATCACACCTTTTAACTTAAAATATGAACAGCAATATGCCATGCCCTGGGCGTGATTTCCCGCTGATGCACATACAAATTCTTTCACTCGGGGATATTCACGAAGAGAAATCCTAATTGCATTAAATGCACCTCTTATCTTGTAAGATCGTACTGGCGACAAATCTTCCCGCTTAAGATAAACTTCAGCACCATATAATTGAGATAAATAACTATTAAGCTGCAAAGGAGTAGCAGGGAAAAGCTCTCTCATTTCCTTCCTGGCAGCTAGCACTCTTTTTTCAAAACTCATTTCAACCTATTTTAGCAATCTAAAACACACATTGTGTTTAGAAGGATTTACCATGCAGCTAGGTAAATATCTAGAGAATCCTTTTCAGTAATACATCTTGGATTATTCACAAGAAGACGTGTCTGCTTCATGCTCTCCTTTGCCATCTTTTCACAAGATTCTTTAGGAATACCTACATCTCTTAGCCGAGTTTCTAAGCCGAGCCTTTCTGATAATTCCACAAGTTTTTCTATGAAAAAAGAGCTCTTATATTGTATTCCTTTTTTCGGATCCTTTAATGGCCAAATATAATCACAAAGGTCTGCATAAGCATGTGCAGCTTTCTGATCTAACTGATTGAACCTTAAGACATAAGGAAGAATTAATGCGTTTGATAACCCATGTGGTATATGAAAAATTCCACCTATTGGATACGCTAGAGCGTGAACTGCCGCCACAGGTGAATTAGCAAAAGCTATCCCAGCAAACATTGAGCCCTTGAGCATGTTCGCACGNGCCTTCTCANTATCACCATGAAAAACTGCTTTATCAATNGAACCAATTAAGAGCTTTAGAGCCTCAATAGCATACATTCNAGAAATGGGGTTATTATTCTTATTTTTAGAAGAATAAGCTTCGATGGCATGTACCATTGCATCAACACCAGTTGCAGCTGTTATCTTTTGTGGCAAACCTATTGTCAATAATGGNTCCAAGATAGCTAAATCNGGCAAGATAATTGAAGAAGATACACCTCGCTTTTCNTTCTCACCGACTGTAATAATAGAAACAGGCGTAACCTCTGAGCCAGTNCCAGCAGTTGTGGGTACCAAAACTAAGGGTAATCTTGGTCCACNTGCTGCACCTACCCCCCAAACAGAATCGAGATTTTCACTTGAGCCCAAAATTANAGAAGTTAACTTCGCAACGTCCATAGATGACCCACCACCATACCCTATTACACCTGTACATTTACTGCTTTGCCCTATCGCTATAGCTTTTTCTAAGGTAGATAGAGAAGGATCTGGCTCAACTTCATCGAAAATTACTACTAACTCTGAAGCATCTTCTAGTGATGATATTGCATTATTTGCCAACCCCAAATTAATTATTCCCTTATCAGTTATAAAAAGAATCCTGTCCCCGAGACATTTTCTTATCTCTTCTAGATTATCCAAAAATGAATGATTCCCAAATCGGATGCCTGGCGTTGTATTAAAGTTAAAACTATCCATAATAACTCCCTAATAGCTCTAAAATGCTGAAGTTTTTTTTACAATAAGAGATGTGGGACGCTTTATCTAGAGAAAACACAAGTCAGAATTCTTTTGATCTATGTAGAAAAAGATATTAAATCACTCTTAGCTATATTTTACGGAGAAAAATTGTTGAAACCAAAAAAAGTAGTACTTGCATACTCTGGCGGACTAGACACTTCAATTATATTAAAATGGCTCCACCAAGAATATAATTGTGAAGTAGTCACATTTACAGCTGATTTGGGCCAAGGAGAAGAGCTTGAACCCGCTAAAGAAAAGGCNAAAATACTAGGTGTTCCGGAAGATCANATTTTCATGGAAGATCTTCAAGAAGAATTTGTTTCAGATTATGTCTTTCCGATGTTTAGAGCCAACACTCTCTACGAAGGTACCTACCTTTTAGGGACATCGATAGCTCGCCCCTTGATCGCNAAGAGATTGATNGAAATTGCAGAGAAGACAGGGGCAGACGCAATTGCNCATGGTGCGACTGGCAAAGGTAACGACCAAGTAAGATTTGAATTATCCGCATATGCGCTGAATCCAAAAATAAGAATTATAGCTCCATGGCGAGAGTGGAATTTAACTTCCAGAAAAAAGTTGATCGAGTTTGCAGAAAGAAACCAAATTCCTATCTCAAAAGATAAAAGAGGTGAACCTCCATTTTCAGTCGATGCTAATCTTTTACATACATCATCTGAAGGGAAAATTCTTGAGGANCCCTCCAAACCAGCACCTGAACATGTATACCAGAGAACCACAAATCCAGTAGATGCCCCAAACACACCAGAATCTGTGGAATTAGAATTTCTAAGGGGAGATCCTATTGCTATCAATGGAAAGANAGGCTCCCCTCAATACTTATTGGAAACTCTGAATAGACTAGGGGGAAAACATGGTATAGGTCGCCTTGATTTAGTTGAAAATAGATTTATTGGAATGAAGTCGAGAGGTATTTATGAAACCCCTGGAGGGACAGTCTTGTTATGTGCTCGTAGAGGAATTGAAAGTTTAACACTTGATAAGGGAGCTTCTCATTTAAAAGATGAGATTATGCCTAAATATGCAGAGTTAATATATAATGGGCTCTGGTTCAGTCCAGAACGGGAAATGCTCCAAGCTCTAATTGACAAAAGTCAGGAAAAAGTTTCGGGAAAAGTAAAAGTAAGCCTACTTAAAGGAACTTGCAGTGTTGTTTCACGATCTTCAGAACACAGTTTGTATTCAGAAAAACATGTCACNTTTGAGGAAGACTTTGGAGCTTATAATCAAAAGGATGCAGAAGGCTTTATAAAAATTAATGCTCTAAGGCTAAAACTTTTAGCGACGCGAAATCTTAAAACTAAAAAGTAAAGTTATTCCGAATAATAACTCTCAAAGCATANANAGCTACTAGTAAAATTAGGGGAGCTAAATCTAAACCNCCATTAATTGGAGGAATAATCTTTCGTATTCGAGAGTATAATGGNTCTAAAATGCTTTCGAGGCTTCGCCAAATCGTAATTACAAGTTGCTGTCTGCTATTCAAAACTCCAAAACTAATCAGCCAGCTCATAATNACATGGATAAATACAAAAAANACCAAAATATCTAGAATTAAGTCAACAATCTGTAGTAAAGAAACCACTAGCACCTCCTAAAATTCTCTTTATTTAAAATAATANCATTGTAAAAATATACAAGTGCAATGAAAGCGTAAGAAAATTTAATTTGGCATAATATTAGCTAATCGCTTATTCTAACGATAGAAGGTTAGAAGTTAGATTATTTATATAAAATAGTTTCATTAAATTATATTGGCACTTACGAGACAACAAATGACCAAAAGAATCTTTTTCTCACTATCAGCTATATTTTTTGGCATCCTTTTATCTACAAAATTTTCCTTAGCATATCTAGAAAATGCAAAAACTGATCAATGGCTATTAGAACCGATTGGAACTTACCGCATTCATTCTGAGTCGAAAGNTTTTGGNGGCATTTCAGCAATAATAATGGGGTATGACGGGCAAAAATTTANTGCGTTAACTGACAAAGCTAATTACTTTANTGGTTCAGTCTCNAGAGATCCTAGAGGTAAAATCAATAAAGTTATAATATCCAAACCATACCCAATTTTATCTAGTGAGGGTGAACCTCTAAAAAATAGAAACCTTGATAGTGAAGCCTTGATAAAGACAGCCGATGGTGGTTTTTATATATCATTTGAATCAAACGATAGGATTATGTATCACGAAAGCCTTGATTCACCAGGTAAATTTCTTCCTAGCCATGAAAGTTTTGATGAATTTCATTATTCTAAAGGAATAGAATCTCTTGCAATTTCGAATGAAGGATTAATTTACGCCATACCAGAAGCGCCAAATGCAGAATCAAAAGAAATAAGGGCATTTGTATTCGATGGTAAAAAATGGGAAAAGTCATTTTTGATAAATACGGTTGATGATTTTTATATCACAGATGCTATTTTTGCGCCAGATAACTCGCTGCTTATTTTAGAGCGAAATTATTCATGGGCTGGATTCAAGAGCCGTATCAGACGTTTTAGAATAAAAGATGGCAAGGCAGAATTTATACAAACTTTAATTGAAAGTCGCTTTAGAGAATTTGATAACCTTGAGGGTATGAGTATCTGGCTTGACAAGAACGGAGAATACTGGCTTACCCTTGTGTCAGATGATAACTTTAATATATTCCAAATAACGCAGTTGGTAGAATTTAAAATAAAAATTAAATAAGAGGTTTGTAATGGCTAATACAAATTTAGAAAGAATAATTAATGAAGTTTGGGAGGATAGAGAGGCCATCTCTCCGAATACATCAGGTGAACGGCGCGATGCAGTTGAAGAAGTGTTGAACGCTCTTGATAAAGGTACGCTAAGGGTAGCGGTAAGACAAGANAATGGAGATTGGCTGGTAAATCAGTGGGTAAAAAANGCCGTTGTTTTAAGTTTTCGATTATTCAATATGGTTGAGCAGGAAGGTGGTCCACAAGAAACTACATGGTGGGATAAAGTAGATAGCAAATTCAAAAACTGGACAGCAGATGAGTGGAAATCAAAAAATTTTAGAGCTGTCCCAAATTGTATCGTCAGGAAATCTGCTTATATTGCACCAGGCGTAGTTCTCATGCCTTCATTTGTTAACCTTGGCGCCCATGTTGGAGAAGGAACAATGGTTGACACATGGGCCACTGTTGGGTCATGCGCTCAAATAGGTAAAAATGTGCATTTATCCGGTGGCGTAGGTATTGGTGGAGTTCTTGAACCACTTCAGGCAGGACCCACAATAATTGAAGACAACTGTTTTATAGGAGCAAGATCAGAAGTGGTCGAAGGCTGCATAATAAGAGAAGGGGCAGTTCTAGGTATGGGAGTTTTCATAGGAAAATCAACAAAAATTCTAGACAGAGAAACAGGTAAAATTTCATATGGAGAGGTTCCTCCCTACTCTGTAGTTGTTCCAGGAGCTTTACAAACAGAAAGACCTGAAGTCAGCCTTGCTTGTGCAGTTATTGTTAAAAAGGTTGATGANAAAACAAGATCAAAAACATCAATAAATGAATTATTACGTTCTTAACATAGATTAAGGTTGATTAAAAATTGGACGCTGCAGTAAAAATAACTTCAGAACTGATAAAGAAAAAAACGATTACTCCAGAAGATGACGGAGCAATTAAGNTNCTTACTAATATTCTTTCTGCCTCCAATTTTTCATGCCGAGAAATTCATTCAGGAAATGTAANAAATTTATTTGCGCGGTGGGGACCTAAGAACCCGGAGAAAACTATTGGATTTAATGGTCATGTCGATGTTGTTCCTCCAGGAGATACAACACTATGGGAGGTTGATCCATTCTCTGGAATTGTAAAAGATGGAGAGATTATTGGAAGAGGGGCAGTAGATATGAAATCTGCAGTAGCAGCCTTCACTGCAGCTGCAGTTGAATTTGTAGATGGCAATAAACCCAACGGATCCATAGTAATAGCAATCACTGGGGACGAGGAAGGTGAGGCTATAAATGGAACCAAAGCCATTTTACAATGGATGTTGGAACAAGATGAAAGGGTACCACATTTTATAGTTGGAGAACCTACTAGTAAAGAGACGCTTGGAGACATGGTTAAGATNGGAAGACGGGGGTCATTAACTGCGTTCTTTTCCAGCTTTGGAACCCAAGGCCATACCGCTTATCCTCATCTTGCCTCTAATCCGATTAACTCTATAAACACTTTGATAACCTCAATATTAAGTGAGACAATTGATCAGGGCTCAGAACATTTTGAGCCATCAACCTTATCTTTTACAACTATTGATGTTGGCAATGTTGCTAACAATGTCATTCCTGCAAAATGCGAAGCAACATTAAATATAAGATTTAATGATCTTCATACTTCAGAAACTATAATAGCATGGCTAAATAAACATATTGAAAAGACAAATAAAAAACATCAGGCCCATATTTCTATGAATGTAAAAGTGTCTGGGGAAAGTTTTATTAATGGGAATAGCCCTTTCGTTAAAATGGTAACTAAAGAGATCAAAGATACACTAAATATTNANCCNATTCTTTCTACCTCTGGAGGAACTTCAGATGCTAGATTCATTAAAGAATTTTCTGAGGTTTTAGAGCTAGGTTTGGTGGGTAAAACAATGCACAAAGTAAATGAGAGAGTTAAGGTGGATGAGATTATAAGTCTAAAAAATCTTTATAAATCTATACTGGAAAGATATTTTACTGAAGAAATATAAGAAATTTTCCGAATTAAGGAGAAAAAGGTGATAGGAAAACTTAATCATATTGCTATTGCGGTTCCCAACCTATTAGAAGCTGCTGAAAAATATAAAAATACTCTTGGAGCACAGGTAGGAAAACCAATTGACCAACCTGAGCACGGAGTCACTGTAATTTTTGTTGAACTTCCAAATACCAAGATAGAACTTATCTTCCCTTTCGGTGACAATAGTCCAATAGCAAATTTTCTCGACAAAAACCCCGCTGGAGGCATTCATCATGTTTGTTTCGAAGTTGAGGATATATATTACGCAGCTGAAAAGCTTGAATTAGAAGGCTCTAGAATTCTAGGAAATAAGGAGCCCAAGATTGGAGCACATGGAAAACCTGTTCTATTTCTTCATCCAAAAGATTTCAATGGTACATTAATTGAATTGGAGGAAGTATGACTGAAAAAATAAGGGAACCAAAATGACAATAACTGCAGCAATGGTTCTCTATGCCATAATCTGGTTTATGGTATTATTTATTTGTTTGCCTATTAACCTTACGACCCAAGAGGAAGCTGGGAAAGTTATCCCCGGCACACCAGCCTCTGCTCCAGAAAATGGTGATCTACGAAAAAAAATTAGACTTGTAACATTAATATCGTTTGTTATTTGGATTTTAACTTTTACGATTATAGTTTCAGGAATTTTTCAGATATCTGATTTTGATTTTTTTGGCATTCTAGACTAATCTAAATTAGCTACCGCCATTCAACCACCTTACTCAAATCTGGCCTATCTCTATCTTCAAGCATTTTCGTATTTGTACCTATATGAATATACCCTGCAATTGTTTCATTTTCAGATAAGTTCAGCGCGGTTTTTTTAAATTCCTCATCATGTGCGGTCCACCCTGTTAACCAACAGGCTCCCCAACCATTAGCGAGTGCAGCATTAAGAATGGACATGCAAACTGCGCCAGCGGAAAGAATTTGTTCAGGCGCAGGTATTTTGCTCTCCTTAAGGGAAGATATTACTACTAATACTAAGGGCGAATTTAAAAATCTATTTTTTGATTTCTCTAATTTATCTGGGTCCACCTTATTCTTTAAGCCTACGCTACTCACATGAAATGCGATTTCTTTAAGGGCATTTGGAGACAAAACAATTATTCTCCAAGGCTCTAGCCTTCCATGATCGGGACTTCTAAGACCCATCTTTAAGATAGTTTTAAGTTCACTCTTAGTTGGAGCAGGAGAAGTCAAAAAACTTGCAGAAGCAGATCTTCGNCTTTCAAGAAATTTAATTACTTCGTCTGACAGCATTAGCAACACCTATTCCTTAGGAATTATTCTTAATCCCAATTCCCNTAGTTGCTCGTTTGAAACATTAGCAGGGGCTTCCATCATTAAATCTTCAGCACCCTGATTCATAGGAAAAAGAATTACCTCCCTAATGTTTTGAGCATTAGCTAACAACATTACTATCCTATCAATCCCTGGAGCAATTCCAGCNTGAGGAGGTGCTCCAAATTTAAAAGCGTTTATCATCCCACCAAAATTTTCATCTACAAACTCTTTACTCTTTCCCACTATTTCGAAAGCTTTGTACATTATTTCAGGGATATGATTTCTCACGGCTCCTGAACTTAATTCCACACCATTACAAACTATATCATATTGAAACCCTAGAACCTCCAAAGGATCNTCTTTATTAAGAGCATCAATGCCTCCTTGCGGCATTGAAAAAGGATTATGGCTAAACTGGAGACCGCCTGTTTCCTCATCTTCTTCAAATAACGGAAAGTCAACAATCCAACAAAATTCAAAACTGTTAGCAATTAATAAATCTAATGCCGTTGCAATTTCATTTCGAGCTTTTGCAGCAACTGGCTCAAATATTCTTGCTTTTCCCCCTAAAAAGAAACAAGCATCACCTTCTTCCAATTGTAGCCTTTTTCTTATTTCTTCTGTTTTCTCTTCACCAATATTTTTTGCTATAGGGCCCACACCTTGTACTTTTCCGTCCTCTTTTCTCCAAAAAATATAACCCATTCCAGGCAGGCCTTCTTTTTGGGCAAAAGCATTCATCCGATCACAAAAAGCTCTACTTCCTCCTTTAGGTGCGGGAATGGCTCTGATCTGATTCCCAGATTCTTTTAAGACATTTGCAAACAAGGCAAAACCTGCACCTTCGAATATATCTGATACTATTTGCATTTTTAGTGGATTTCTCAAATCCGGCTTGTCAGAGCCATACCATAAGAGGGCATCTTTATATTTTATACGTGGGAATGCCTCAGTTACTGACGCTCCATTTGAAAACTCTTTAAATAAATCTCTTATGACTGGCTCGATTATATTAAAAACATCTTCTTGTGTTGAGAAACTCATTTCGACATCTAATTGATAAAATTCTCCTGGAGAACGGTCAGCTCTAGGGTCTTCATCTCGAAAACAAGGTGCAATCTGGAAATATCTATCAAAACCCGCCACCATGATTAATTGTTTAAATTGCTGTGGTGCCTGAGGTAAAGCATAAAATTTTCCTGGGTTTAGCCTAGACGGCACCAAAAAATCTCTTGCACCTTCAGGGCTAGAAGCAGTAAGGATAGGCGTTTGAAATTCATTGAAGCCTTTCTCGGTCATAAGATGCCTTAAGGATGAAATGACTTTAGATCTTAATATAATATTTTGATGAAGTTTTTCTCTCCTTAAATCTAAAAACCTATATTTAAGACGAGTTTCTTCAGGATATTCAACATCGCCAAACACCGGTAACGGCAACTCTTCAGCTTCAGATAAAACTTCCAAATTATGGGAATAAACTTCTATATCTCCGGTTGCAAGGGTCTTATTTATTAAATCTTCATCTCTTTTCTTTACCACACCGTCTACTTTAATTACCCATTCCGCTCTTACTTTCTCTAACTTCTTAAAAGCTTCACTCTCAGGGTCAGCTACAATTTGGGTCATCCCATAATGATCTCTTAAGTCTATAAATAAAACCCCACCATGATCCCTCAACCGATGGACCCAACCAGAAAGCCTTACTTCCTGCCCAACCTCATTAAGGCTCAATTCGTTACAATTATGGCTTCGAAAAAGGTGCATCATTTTTACCTTTTAAAATATAAAATCCTAAAAAAATATTGTTCATTATATTACAAGGCTATTTATATAAAAGATTGTCTGATAGCAAACATTAAAAAGCAAAATAAGTTTTTGATTGCTAAATAACTTAAGCATACTAGATATTATCTATTGAGATTACCCCCACGATGAATATAAAAATCAATAATAGTTTTTAGGAAACATTGAATGCCAAAAAGGGAAGATCTTTCAAGTATTTTGATCATTGGCGCTGGACCGATTATAATTGGTCAGGCCTGCGAATTTGATTATTCAGGCACCCAAGCTTGTAAAGCACTTAAGGAAGAGGGTTTCAGGGTCATATTAATTAACTCTAACCCTGCTACAATCATGACTGATCCAAACCTTGCTGACGCTACTTATATTGAACCAGTAAACATTAAGACTGTAGAAAAAATCATAATTAAAGAAAAACCCGACGCCATTCTTCCTACAATGGGAGGTCAAACTGCCTTGAATGTTGCATTAGAGCTTGATGAAGCAGGCCTACTAACTAAATATGATGTAGAATTGATTGGAGCCACTAAAGAATCAATAGAAAAAGCAGAAGATAGAAAATTATTCCGAGATTCAATGACTAAAATTGGCATAGAATCACCCAGATCATCAATAGCCAATAATCTTTCTGAAGCCAAAGAGGCTATAGAAGAAATAGGCCTTCCAGTAATTATACGCCCCGCATTTACTATGGGAGGAACCGGTGGTGGAATAGTGGATTCCAAAGAAAAGGTCGACGAAATGTGTTTGCATGGTTTGTTGGCCTCTCCAGTATCACAAATTTTAATTGATGAAAGCTTAGTGGGCTGGAAAGAATTTGAAATGGAGGTAGTCAGAGACAGGGCAGATAATACAATAATAGTCTGTTCGATAGAAAATGTTGACCCAATGGGAGTCCATACTGGAGATAGTATAACTGTTGCACCTGCATTGACCTTAACTGATCGTGAATATCAAGTGATGCGAAACTTATCAATGAAAGTTCTTAGAGAAATTGGAGTAGAGACAGGAGGATCTAATGTTCAGTGGGCCATCAATCCTAAGAATGGAAGAATGGTAATTATTGAAATGAATCCAAGAGTATCAAGATCGTCAGCTCTCGCCTCTAAAGCAACCGGCTTTCCAATTGCAAAGATAGCCACAAAATTAGCAATTGGGTTCACTTTAGATGAATTAACTAATGATATCACAAAAGTTACTCCAGCAAGTTTTGTTGCCACTTTTGCTATTGGAAAGCCAGTAGCTTTTGATGCAAGCGCTGAAGATCTGGATACTCTAGGGTTCATTTCGATTATTACCATTCTTCCATTTTTTGGATTTATAGCGAATTGAACATTAGAACCACCGGTTTCAACTCCAATTTTTCTAAGACATGCAATCGAAGCATTTCTCATAATTTGGTATTCTTTATCTGTTAATGTTA
>PBQX02000093.1:0-8026 GCA_002725175.2 Paracoccaceae bacterium | reverse complement strand
TATTTATATAAATAGTTAATATGAGAATTATAGAAAATAAAAAAATGCATTCATAAATATTTTTACTTATTTCCATTATTAAGTAAAATAAATAATATTGTTTTAGAAAAACACTGGTTCAATTCTCTGCATTTGTCTAGTAAATAATGAACATTTTTGTAAGTCATCATCTCCTTTGCCTTTTGCTCCCTCTACCTGACTAATATCATCCTTACATACATTTTGTTTATACTTTATATCTTCAATTGTTGCTTCTAAAGAAAGTCTTTCCTTTGTATGTTTTTTTATCATATCTTTCAGATCATTATCAAGTTGTTTTAAATAATTAATGGCATTTTGCTTTGCGTATTGTAAAGCCTCTTTTTGTTCCTTTGTTTTAGCTATTTTCTCAGCTTCTTGAAGTGATTTCACACGCTCTTGAGCTAGTAGTTTTTTTCGATTTTGAATTTCTTCCTCTTTTTGTCTTTTTTGTTCTTCAATAATAGCAATTTCGGCAAGTCTTCTTTTTTGTTCAGCTAAATATTTCTTTTTGCGTTTATTTTCCTGTTTCTCTGCTTCTCTTTTCTCTTTTACAAGTTTTGAGTCTAATAAACGTTGTATCTTTGCTCTATCCTTGGCATGTTGTAATTCTTGTTTTTGAATTTGTTTCCTGTATTCAGCCGATTTGGTTTCAGAATTATGTTCTAAACTGATAATTTCGTGTGAATTTGCTTCATTTCTCATATCTTCATTTTCCAGTTTTAGCCTCTCATAATCTTTTAGAAGTGAATATTTTTCATTTTCTATTTCTTGTAGTTTCATTGAATTAGTATTACTACATCCACGATTATCATAATCTTGGGCATCTTCGGCACGTTTAGCATCCAAAAGTACATAGCGTTCTTGTAGTTTTTTTGTTAAAATACTTACATCAGATTTTGGTAATGCCCGTTGCGCCCGTTTCGCGCGTGCGCGATATCCTTTTAATAGTATATTTAGTTGTTTGTTTTCACGTCTTAGTCTATCGTTTGACTCCGATTGTTCATCATTGAGTTGTTGTTTTCTTTGTATGATTGCTTCACATTCTATATCACCTTTATCTACTGATACTGGATCACAGTATTGTGAAACATAATGTTTTTCACTAATATGACATATATGATTTTTTAAAGCATTTGCCTTAAAAATCTTATCTGATGTGTGTGCGTAACAGCCACTATTCTCATTATTCGAAATAATTTCTACTCCGGTTAAATTATTTCCATATTTATCTTTTGCTTTTTGATAACATTCAATGTTTCTATCAGCACTCTGTAATCCAAAATCTAGGTCGTCTATTTTATGTTTGTTTTTTGCAGCAACATCATTATTCATTACACAAAACCCAGTTTCATATTTTATTTCACAATTATCTTTCTTGAACTCAAGACTTTTGGGTATCGGTGGTGGCGGTGGAAGAACGGGCCTAGCAGGTGGAGGCCATATACAGTTAGAATTTAATGATTTTTCTGCTGTTTTATCATAATTAACCGCGGTTTTATCTGTACAACCATATTTTACATATTTACAAGTTCCATCATCAACATTCGCAATTGCTGAATAATTTTTGGCAGTTGTATCTGTACATCCTACAATTCTACAACTATTATCATCAATATTTGCCTTCTTATCATAGTTTGTAGCCAATGGATTTGTACATCCTTTATATATACAATAACCATCTGATTTCTGAGCATCTTTATCATAATTGGATGCGTCTGGTTTCATACAACCATATCTGAAGTATTCGCAAGAATTATCTTCAATATTTGCTTTACTAATATAATTTTTTGCATCTTTATCCATGCATCCTTTTATTGAACAGTTGCCTTTTTTGTTTGCTTTAGGATTGTAATTTTCTGCATCTTTATCCATGCATCCTTTTATTGTACATTTGCCTTTTTTGTTTGCTCTAGAATTGTAATTTTCGGCATCTTTATCCATGCATCCTGTTATGGTACACGGCCCTTGCCTTGTAGCTTTCGTATTATAATTATCTGCATCTTTATCCATGCATCCTGTTATATAACATGAACCATCATTAACATTTGCCTTACTATCATAATTATCAGAACCACGTGTCATACATCCCTTCTTTATACAGCTTCCATCGTTAACATTAGCTTTACTATCATAGTTATCATAACCACGTGTCGTACATCCTTTCTTTATACAATTACCTTGTTGATTAGCTTTACTATCATAGTTATCATAACCACGTGTCATACATCCCCTCTTTATACAATTACCTTGTTGATTAGCTTTACTATCATAGTTATCATAACCACGTGTCATACATCCCCTCTTTATACAATTACCTTGCCGATTAGCTTTACTATCATAGTTATCATAACCACGTGTCATACATCCCTTCTTTATACAATTACCTTGTCGATTAGCTTTACTATCATAATTATCATAACCACGTGTCATACATCCAATCTTTATACAATTCCCTTGTCGATTAGCTTTACTATCATAGTTATCATAACCACGTGTCATACATCCCTTCTTTATACAGCTTCCATCGTTGACATTAGCTTTACTATCATAATTATCATAACCACGTTCCGTACAACCTTTCTTTATACAATTCCCTTGTTGATTAGCTTTACTATCATAGTTATCATAACCACGTGTCATACAACCTTTTTTTATACAATTCCCTTGTTGATTAGCTTTACTATCATAGTTATCATAACCACGTATCATACAACCTTTTTTTAGACAATTGCCTTGTTTATTGGCTTTACTATCATAGTTATCATAACCACGTATCATACATCCTACTCTAGGTGGAGGCGGCGGAGGCGGCGGCACATTACATATTTCACCAGTTGTTTTACACTGGTTTTTACCTGGTTTCCATTGGCAAAAACGATTACCATTTCGTCCCGAGCTATAGCTTCGTAAACAATTAGATCTATTACCATTGTTTTCTTGACATTCAGATCTCCTCAAAGGTGGACACGGATCGCCAGTTCTAGCTCTGCGTCCATTAACTTGTACATATTCCGTACTGTTTGTAAAGCTTTCTATTTCTTGTGCTGGTGATTCTTCACGAGGACTACATCTATCATCAGTTGCTCTACAAGTTTTTGCATCTGATTCCCATTTGCAAAAACGATTTCCATGGTTACTAGATGCGCTATATGATTGTAAACAGTGATGTTTGTTACCATCGTTTTGTTGGCATTCCGATTTTCTCAATGGTGGACACGGTTCACCCATTCTAGCTCTTCGTCCATAAACTTGTACATATTCTGTGTCTGAAAATGATTCTTTCTTTAAAGTATGCCTATACATAAAGATAAATAGAATGATAACAAGAAGAAACATGCACATATAAACGTTATTGTTTAATTCCATTACTAAGTAAAATATATAAAAGTTTAGAAAAACACTGGTTCCATTCTTTGCATCTGTCTGTTAAAAAGAGAACATTTTTGTAAATCAGCGTCAGTTTTATCTTTTGCAGCTTTTATTTGTTGTATATCGTCATTACAGGCTTTCACACTATATGAAATTCCCGCTAAATCAGTTTCTAAGGCAAGTTTTTCAGAAATATGTCTGGCAGTAATGTCTTTAAGTTCATTCTTTAGATTATTTAATATTTGAATTGCATTTTGTTTTGCTTGTCTTAAAGCTTCTTTTTGCGCTAATGTATTTGCTAATTTTTCAGCTTCTTCAAGGGCTTTAATGCGTTCTTGTGCTAATAATGCTTCTTTCTTTTTTATTTCTAATTCCTTTTTACGTTTTTCGTCTTCAACACGCATCTTTTCCTCAAGTTTTCTTTGCTCTTCTTCTTTGTATTTTTTCTCGCGCTCTAGTTCAAGGCGTCTTGCTTCTGCTTTTTCATTTTCATATTTAGCGTCCAATAATCTTTTTGTTTCAGAGTTTTTACGTTCATGTTCTAATTGCTGTTCACGTAATTGTGCTTTGTATTCAGCATCCTTTTTTACTGAATCCTCTTGCAAACTTATTATCTTAAGTTTGTTAGCAATTTGTCTTAAATGAACATTTTCAATTTCTTGTAGTGTAGTAGTGCGGAGAGCCATGAAGTATTTAACTATCCATTCTGATCTTTCAACTGATTCTGCTGCACCACATTTAGAGTTTTCATAACTTTTTAATTCTTCTGTCTCTTGAGATTTTAAAAAGGTTATTTTATCATCTCTATTCTTTTTTAGTATCGCCTTATCAATACCATATTTTTTCTCTGTAATAGCAAAATCATCATTCTTTGCTTTATGCAATATGATTTTTCTTAGTTGTTGGTTTTCCTGTTCCATTTTATTGGCAACTTTCTTCTGTTCCTTATATAACCGTTTCTTCCTATCTATAATTGTTTTACATTCAATAATATCATTCACAACGGAAAGATTGCATGATTCTGAAGGTGATGCTTTGTGTTTACCAACAATATGACACAATGCATTTCCTGTATTACTGCCTTTAAATATGTCTTCAGATGTGTGAGCATAACATCCCGCATTTTCCAAACCTGAAACTATTTCTACTCCGGTTAAACGACCACCATATGTTTCTTTCGCTTTTTTATAACATTCGATGTTTCTATCTGCACTTTCTATGCCAACATCTTTATTATCTATTTGATGTTTGTCTTTTGGAGCAATGTCATTACCTAAAATACAAAAACCTTTTTCATAATCTGCTTTACAGTCATTACTTACAAATTCTTTAATTTTTGGTGGTGGAGGCACTGGAGGTAGAACTGGTGCTGGATATATACAAGTTCCATCATCAACATTTGCAATCGGATTATAATTTGTTGCATTGCTATCTGTACAACCTTTTATTTTACAAGTATTATTTTCTGTATTTGCTTTCGGATCGTAGTTTGTGGCATTTTTGTTTGTACAACCTCTTTTTATACAATTTCCTGGTGTATTTGCTCGATTATCATAATTATCATAACCAGGTGTCATACATCCTACTCTAGGCGGAGGTGGTGGAGGAGGCGGTGGTGGTGGTGGAGGCGGTGGCGCTGGATTACATATATCACCAGTTGTTTTACACATATTTTTATCTGGTTTCCATTGGCAAAAACGATTACCATTTCGACCAGAACTATACGCCCGCAAACAATTAGATCTATTACCATTGTAGTCTTGACATTCTGACTTTCTCAAAGCGGGACACCTGTCACCAGTTCTAGCTCTGCGTCCATTAACTTTTATATATTCCGTTATAGAACCTGAACCACTAGAACGAGTAGAACTAGAACGAGTAGAACGAGATGATGAACTACTAGATGACTTACTCGATTTTTTTTTCTTTTTACCATAGTAGCCTTCTCTTATATTTCCATATAAGCTACCATACTTATAGATATCTCTTCTTCTTCTATTATCACGACCTCGTAATAATTTTAATGATTCTTCTGTTAATCTATGCAATGGCTTACTACCTCTTTTATATGATATGAATGAAATAATAGATAATAGTAATAAGAATAGACAGATATAAATGTTGTTACTTGACTGCATTACTAATTAAAATATATAATATTTC
The DNA here is from genome assembly GCA_002725175.2 of Paracoccaceae bacterium. GTDB lineage: Bacteria > Pseudomonadota > Alphaproteobacteria > Rhodobacterales > Rhodobacteraceae > CACKLF01. Next base: position 2,473 of record PBQX02000093.1, on the reverse strand, counting down.
GTTTGTTAAAACATTAATTGGCGTCGTTTTCGTCGTCAGACGAAGTCGACCCCGATGAATCTGTTTCATTAGAACCGTCATCAGACAATTCGTCAGCGTCATCATCAGATGATTCATCAGAAGAAGAACTATATGAAGAACTAGAGATGATCATTCCAAAATCCTCTCTAGACGCATGCGGTGTCATGCCGAAAAAGTAGTTTCTATTTATATAAATAGTTAATATGAGAATTATAGAAAATAAAAAAATGCATTCATAAATATTTTTACTTATTTCCATTATTAAGTAAAATAAATAATATTGTTTTAGAAAAACACTGGTTCAATTCTCTGCATTTGTCTAGTAAATAATGAACATTTTTGTAAGTCATCATCTCCTTTGCCTTTTGCTCCCTCTACCTGACTAATATCATCCTTACATACATTTTGTTTATACTTTATATCTTCAATTGTTGCTTCTAAAGAAAGTCTTTCCTTTGTATGTTTTTTTATCATATCTTTCAGATCATTATCAAGTTGTTTTAAATAATTAATGGCATTTTGCTTTGCGTATTGTAAAGCCTCTTTTTGTTCCTTTGTTTTAGCTATTTTCTCAGCTTCTTGAAGTGATTTCACACGCTCTTGAGCTAGTAGTTTTTTTCGATTTTGAATTTCTTCCTCTTTTTGTCTTTTTTGTTCTTCAATAATAGCAATTTCGGCAAGTCTTCTTTTTTGTTCAGCTAAATATTTCTTTTTGCGTTCATTTTCCTGTTTCTCTGCTTCTTTTTTCTCTTTTACAAGTTTTGAGTCTAATAAACGTTGTATCTTTGCTCTATCCTTGGCATGTTGTAATTCTTGTTTTTGAATTTGTTTCCTGTATTCAGCCGATTTGGTTTCAGAATTATGTTCTAAACTGATAATTTCGTGTGAATTTGCTTCATTTCTCATATCTTCATTTTCCAGTTTTAGCCTCTCATAATCTTTTAGAAGTGAATATTTTTCATTTTCTATTTCTTGTAGTTTCATTGAATTAGTATTACTACATCCACGATTATCATAATCTTGGGCATCTTCGGCACGTTTAGCATCCAAAAGTACATAGCGTTCTTGTAGTTTTTTTGTTAAAATACTTACATCAGATTTTGGTAATGCCCGTTGCGCCCGTTTCGCGCGTGCGCGATATCCTTTTAATAGTATATTTAGTTGTTTGTTTTCACGTCTTAGTCTATCGTTTGACTCCGATTGTTCATCATTGAGTTGTTGTTTTCTTTGTATGATTGCTTCACATTCTATATCACCTTTATCTACTGATACTGGATCACAGTATTGTGAAACATAATGTTTTTCACTAATATGACATATATGATTTTTTAAAGCATTTGCCTTAAAAATCTTATCTGATGTGTGTGCGTAACAGCCACTATTCTCATTATTCGAAATAATTTCTACTCCGGTTAAATTATTTCCATATTTATCTTTTGCTTTTTGATAACATTCAATGTTTCTATCAGCACTCTGTAATCCAAAATCTAGGTCGTCTATTTTATGTTTGTTTTTTGCAGCAACATCATTATTCATTACACAAAACCCAGTTTCATATTTTATTTCACAATTATCTTTCTTGAACTCAAGACTTTTGGGTATCGGTGGTGGCGGTGGAAGAACGGGCCTAGCAGGTGGAGGCCATATACAGTTAGAATTTAATGATTTTTCTGCTGTTTTATCATAATTAACCGCGGTTTTATCTGTACAACCATATTTTACATATTTACAAGTTCCATCATCAACATTCGCAATTGCTGAATAATTTTTGGCAGTTGTATCTGTACATCCTACAATTCTACAACTATTATCATCAATATTTGCCTTCTTATCATAGTTTGTAGCCAATGGATTTGTACATCCTTTATATATACAATAACCATCTGATTTCTGAGCATCTTTATCATAATTGGATGCGTCTGGTTTCATACAACCATATCTGAAGTATTCGCAAGAATTATCTTCAATATTTGCTTTACTAATATAATTTTTTGCATCTTTATCCATGCATCCTTTTATTGAACAGTTGCCTTTTTTGTTTGCTTTAGGATTGTAATTTTCTGCATCTTTATCCATGCATCCTTTTATTGTACATTTGCCTTTTTTGTTTGCTCTAGAATTGTAATTTTCGGCATCTTTATCCATGCATCCTGTTATGGTACACGGCCCTTGCCTTGTAGCTTTCGTATTATAATTATCTGCATCTTTATCCATGCATCCTGTTATATAACATGAACCATCATTAACATTTGCCTTACTATCATAATTATCAGAACCACGTGTCATACATCCCTTCTTTATACAGCTTCCATCGTTAACATTAGCTTTACTATCATAGTTATCATAACCACGTGTCGTACATCCTTTCTTTATACAATTACCTTGTTGATTAGCTTTACTATCATAGTTATCATAACCACGTGTCATACATCCCCTCTTTATACAATTACCT
>PBQX02000018.1:0-26486 GCA_002725175.2 Paracoccaceae bacterium | reverse complement strand
TTACATACCATCTAGAACAGGACGTTATAGCTTGGATGAGCGAAAAAAAGGAGAACTCCCAGATATGCCGTATCCTCACAAGCCTTTTCTAGATGATGCTTACCGGGCCTGGTATTCCTCAAAGAATTTCGGAAAAAATCCGTCGCATTGGAGTGATATTGATAAAATGTTTTTAACTGAATTTAGTCAATATTACGAAAGAGTTAGCCATCTTTACACGAACGCCCGGATTAAAAGTTACTATTTAGACGACGACCATCTTCCAAATATGGATAATTTAAAAGAAAATGAAAAGAAGGAGATGTTCGGTTTACTTTGGACGACAATAACACAATTTAAAAGAAGACACCCAAGATTTGATGACACTAATTTACATTGGAGTGAAAGATGGACAACACGATATAATGGCGACACCTATAAGCAATCGGGGCACACCTTTAATCATCGAATGCTGGAGCCAGGGCTATGTAATAGCCGAAGTATAATGTCTTGCTCAACACCACCAGGACAACAAGAAATACAATTAATTTTTTTAAAAGAAGATGTTGATGTTCATCAATATATTGCTAAGAATTATGATTTTTCTGTTTGTAAAGTATATACTTCTTTACAAACATTAAAACAAGAACACAAATTAGTAAGCTTGCACGAAGAATCAATTAAAAATAGAATTTTGAACATTCCAAATAATTGGAAATACATAACATTTGCAGCTTGTTTTAAAACAGTTACTCGTCGTTTTATAAAATATACACAACGAGGATTTATACCAATGCACTATAAAGCATTTGAAGAACCGATGTTAAAAAAACAGGCTATATATGATACTATGAAAAATTCAAGTATGAAATTAAATGCTGGTATTGTTTCGGATTCAATTAGAATGAGACAACAATCTCTTGAAAATGCAATCGAAAAAGATTATTTTGACGCAGCATCAAATGGATGGCGGAACTTTTCACAAGAAAAGTCAAGCACTCCATTAGCAGATTCTTATAGAAAAATGACTATTATGTTAAAGCAGTATCTCTATTATAAAATATTACAAACATATGAAGAAAACCCCAAGCGCACACGCCGTCGGCCTTATTTGGGCACTTTAACAAGCGAGGACGAGTCTTCCTCTGAGGACGAGGAGCGTCATCGCGCCGCCCTTCGCAGGGGCGCCCGGGCCCGCCGTAATGCTGTGCCAGAAAACGGTTATGAAAATTTTAATCGAGACAAAGCGGATGGTATTTGGATTTCACTCGATGAGGACATAAGTAATTTAATTGCTGATTTTAAAAAATTTGATATGGTGACGTTTTGGAAATCTTCTCCTGGAAAAGCAATTTTAAGACAAATATCTGATATACCTGCGCGCGGCGAACGCGACGCGGAGAGTGATGATGTTCTTACTTTTTCTGATGAAGATTTAATTTTATCTAAATCAATACTAACATTTTTCTTAGAAGATATTCGCATTTTACTTGGTAGAGCATTATGGTTTTTATACGATAAGACTATACGGATAAGGAATCCTGATCGGGCTGCATGGCCTGATTATTTATATGTGTATGTTTCAAAAGAACATCCTTCGTGGTTAGCTCGTGAACTTGAGGTTTTTAATGATGATGGTTCAATAAAAAATGAATTTAATCAATCAGAGTTTCTTGCTGAAATTAGTGAACCTGCTATTAACAGAATATATAGAAATAGAGCATCTACGCGAGCCAACGAAGGGGTTGATGAGTCCAAGTCGCATGATTCTTTCGAAGAATATAGTGACGACGTTCTTTTGCATGCAGACGCCGCTGCCTTATTACGTGATGGAACCCTTCGAGACTATGAGTATAGTGATCTAACTGCAAGACTTAGAGAACTTTCGCAACGCGGGGTCGCTCCGGGAGGCGATGCATATAATAAAGATCCACATGATATTCATATGAGAACTCTCATAAGTAATATGGAAGGTTTACAAGGATTGGGAACACATAATAAAGAGACTGTTGTTAGAAAGATAAGATCAAATTTAAGAGGGGGTAAAAAGAAAAAGTTGCGGAGAATTATAAGGAAAAATAATTAAAATATTATAAATATTATATGGAGTGCAAATTCAATCCAAAAATGGTAGTGTTGTTTGTAGCGGCGATAATATTTCTTTACTTTGTAATATCGGGTAGTCTTCTTACAATTTTTATGTATGAATCTTTTGCGAATTCCGATTCAGAAACATTTAACGGCGAAATATCATCTTGTGCGCCAATAGAAAATAATGTTAATAATGGAGAAAAGGCAATAGTAGTATTACATGCTGATTTTTGTGGGTGGTGCAAGAAACTAGCTCCAACTTGGAATGAATTTTATTCCGAAGCGAATGGTTCTCAATTTGGTGGTTCTAAAGTANATCTATANGCAATAGAAGCTAAAAAGACTCATGTAACAGATGATTTTAAATCAAAATTTGGTTTCCAATCTAGAGGATTCCCAACAATTGTTAAATTAGAAAAAGCAAATGGAAAATTAAATCTTGTCGAATTTGAAGGTGAAAGAACCGTTGACGGACTAACATCTTTTTGTTAAAGTATTTCGCCTGCGCTAAGACAGACACACTTTAAAAATATTACTTATTAATTAATTAAGTAAATGATACAACATATTAAAGATAGTATCGTTTATAATTTGGTATCATGGTGTAATAATACTAAGGTTGTTTGTGTAGATTGTATTACTGCCTGTGCAAACGATGATCCGGATGCATGTCATGATAAATGTTTCGACTTATGTGGTGATAGTTTAGGTAGTAACCGTTTTATAGTAACACCTCTTTCAGATAGGATTGGAGAAATTGTAGTTACCCAACCCAGTATACTGAATATAAATAGAGATGAAGATTCATTTGGAAACTTTGTTTTAATTGATGAATAAATTGTATTATTTATGTAAGATGGTTGAATTTATAGCGATTGTAACAGTTTTAATAGCTGGGCAAATAATATTGTTACAATTATGAATATAACTATATGTGTAATATTATTTTTGATTTTGGCGGCGCTCGCATATGCGCATAAACCTGTTTTTTTGTCAAAAAAAAGTTTAAGATTATTGCTTTCTGATAGAAAATATCTAAATACTTTCTCTAAAAAAGACTTAGAAGTGAGAAATATTGATTCCATCGATACATATATAAACACAAATATACCCATGTCTGTTACGAATGCATCATTTTATGATATATTAAAACTGTCTTTACTAACTGCCTATATTGATTTACGTATTTTTGCAAGCAGAAAGAAAAATAAATATTTTGACTATTCTAAATTTAATAAGATACCTTGGAAATTTGGAATAATAAATGGCAAATTATATGAGAATGGGTTACCTCATACAAGAGGGGATGTTATAATATTATCAAAAAGAATAATTAGAGGAAACTATAAATGGCTAATAGAATTACTCATTCATGAAAAGACACATGTTTTTCAGAAACTATATCCTGATTATGCTAGTAATTATATAAAACAGAATAATTTTGTTAAAGTTGGTCATGGTAAAGGAATTGTAAGAGCAAATCCCGATACAGATGACTATACTTATGCTGATATGTCTGGTAATGAGTTGAAAGCTATTTATAAAGAGAACGCTAAAAGAATAAAGGATGTAATAATACAAGATCAATATTATGAACATCCATTCGAGAGGATGGCAATAGATTTCGAAAAGATGGTATATTAAAATTAAAAGTCGAACTATGAGGAACTTCTTGTCTAATTAGTATGATTCCAAATGGAATTTTTTTTAACGGTGCGGGTGGCTTATATTCATATTATTTAGGAATTGCAATTTTTTTACAAGAAACATATGAACTAAAGGATGTGGCATTTGCTGGTGTTTCTGGTGGTAGTATTGCAGCAGTTGCTTTATCTGCGGAACTAATGACAAAAAACAGTTTTAAAAAAATTATAAAACCTTGCTTAAAAAATATCAGAGATTCTAACAAAAATAATGGTATTTTAGGTGAATTATTTTCGAATTCTTTGATTGGAGAAAGTGGACTAAAGGGATTAAAAACAAAACTTGGGTCAATAATAGAGAAATCTGGTAAATTGCCAGCCATAAATAAGAAAACATATATTCTAGTTACAAAAGTTAAAGGCATATATTCGAAAGGTGATTACATTAGTAATTGGGATTCAGTAAGTGATTTAATGGAATGTGTAGTAACTTCTTGTTGGATACCGTTTGTATTTGGAAATGCAACTCATACATTTAGAAACAAAGAGTGTGTTGATGGTGGAATGTCATTTATTCTTCCCGATTCTCGTAATTATCCTGACGAAGAACATAATTGGATTCACATAGGTCTAAATACATTTAGGGATTTCAATACAAATGGAATAGGTTTTGTACTTCATTCATCACTTTTATCTTTATCACTTTGCGCAGACGATGCATATGTGGAATATTTAATGGAAATGGGATATGAAGATGCAAAGAAAAATAAACATTATTTCAATAAATTAACTTTATTAAAAAAAAATCAATAAACCAAGTCGCATTTTTCTATTCCTTTCCAGAATATATTAATGGCATCTAACATTTCTTCACAATAAAAAATAAAATCTTCTGAATCGGTTATTCGATCATCTAAAAATACAGATTTAAGTTCTTCAACTGTATGTGCAGCGTGTTTCTCTTCTAATTTCGCATGAAATTTCCAAAAAGCTAAAGGTAATGGTTTTTGTTTATTTTGAATACGTTTCTTATTAATGATTTCAAATCCTTCTATTAATTCATTCCAAAATCCCGCTTGAGCCCAATTTTCAATAGCATATGATGCGGCAATTGCAACATTATCGTTTGGACTTCCATATAATCTAGACAATTCATCACAAAAATGCAATGTATTTGGATTACCTAGATATCTTTTTCCAAGGTCATTATAATATAATCCCAATTCTTCAGCCATATCTACCAACCATTCAAAATGTGCGGAAGAGTGACGATAAGTTCCTTTTTCAATAGAATCATTATTAAATTCAACACCTAATTCATTACATAATATTTCTTTTCCATCACGCATTTCATTTATGTTAGGAGCATTTATGACCTTCATCAATTGAGCTATCAAGAATAATTGACTAAAGACACTAAATTGTTGAACTAATACTTTTTGCTTATTCAATGATGCTTCTCCTTTTGAAAACTTTTTTGTAAAAGTGTTATCAATAACAACTGGATGATTTAAAACTGCTTTTGATACTTTATCGTGGAATTTATTCCATTTAATTTCATTTGACAGCAATTTTACGCCTGATAATGCATATGTTTTATTAATAAATAAAAATACAATAAATCCCAATGTTTTCATATTTAATTAATACAAATTAGAATTATTTAAACACATTTTCCGCATTTATTAAAATTCTGGGGTGCAAAATATCTTTGCGTGTGCCTTCGCGGTACAAATTCCAGATAATTCTCAAAAAACAACTTATATTATATTATATACAATGACCTTTGAAGGTGACTGCAATTATGATGATAGGAATAATGAAGATAATGGAGTTCATTATAATGAAATAATAGAACTATCACATTATCTCTCAAATCTGCAGTCACAACCCCCCGATCTTGAAGGTTGGGGTGGAGTAGCATTACAAACTGCTACCAAACAATTTATCGATAGTAGCGAAATTGATAAAGAATATATTGAATATATTGGAAAAGTACAATATATGGATTTTGAGGGCGGTTTTTGGAGTGTGCTTTCATCAAAATCAAATTTTATACCAGTAAATCTTCAAAATACACTACATCATTATGATGGTCAAACTGTTAAAATTAAGGGTTTTATCAACCCAAATATTATTCGTTGTGTTTACAAATGGGGAACACTTATATTTGTTGATGTTATTATGACTCATCAACCGAGAGCACCATATTGTAAAAATATTTCAAACACACCTATTTTACCATTACCAGAAGAGGATGTTTTATTAGATGCTAGCGTAGTCCATTGTTCAACTCTACCTCTTTATTATGCATGGTCTTTTGTACCAGGTGAATATATAAAAAATCCTGACGAATACATATTAATATCCGGATATAATAAAAATAACAAATCAATAATAACAAGTTTTACTTCGTTTCCAGTAAACATAATGTTAGAAATGCAAAATGAAGAGGGACAAGTGACAAGAGTCTACAAAAATATTTACCAAAATATATCTTTAGAACCAGAACACGAACAAAGTCCTAGTCTTGAAAATACAAATAGAGAAACACTTAAAAAATATTACGATGAAATACTTTATATGTATTCAGACGCCGCTGCTCTCGCCGGTCACCGACGGTTTGAGCATGACCATTTTTGGGTTGACCAATAATGATTAATCATATATTTTATCTCACGTTCTTGTCGAACGAGATTTAATAATCTATCATTATCATAGTAAACATAATAATTTTTTTCTGATTCACGCCTTCTTTTACGACGACGACGGGCCAATTTCGAGACCCGCTCCTTCTTACTAATCAAAATATCGGTATTATAAAGAGATCTATATAATAATCGCCTTAGTCTAAATTTAGTATATTTTGTTTCTCGAAATTTATATATTTCACATAACCCGGCGTCCGCGCCACCGAAGAGGTTTGCTGGTCGCCCGTCCTGCCCACCGCGCAATGGGTGGTTGCTCCGCACAAACGGGGCTATAGTGCACATATATTCATCAGAGGCTATATCATCATCTACATCATCTAAATAATATGAAAAGGACCTAGGCCCATCGTCGCCGTGGACAGAACGCAGAAGCGCTGCGTCTTTACTTAATACATTTTTCATCCACTGTACACATTCATCAATTACGTCAATTATTGGATGACGCGTATATTCTTTTATTATATCAATAACATCAGTTGGTATATCATCCCAATAAGACTTATAATTATTCATTTTTATACTATATTAAATTCATATACATCGATTCATTTTTATACTACCTTATATTTGGTGGCTGCACCAATTAGTAAAGTTCCGATGATACCATTATCATAATCATCTCCAAATAATTCTGCACTGGTTATTAGGAATGGCAGTAATATAGATTTTGACAATACATAAGATACTATCCATATCATTGCCGAGCCTTGTAATGATTTATTTTTCCAAATTAGTTTTACTAATTTTGGGTTAGTAGTCCTACCAACGATAGCACCAGCTGGGTCCGCAATATAAAATGGTAAACAATTATGATACGAATCAATAGTCGCGCTATTATGCATCACACACCATAAAAATGAAAAAAATAACCAACATAAAACTCCAGTATCATATGATAATGGCTCATTGTATTTTTCTATTCCCAATCTTAGTGAAGGTAATATAAATATTATAGCTAATAGTGAAAATAATACAATAGCACTGGCATCTTTCGGTGACAATGATACTAAAAGGCATCCAATACCCATATGAACAAGTTTTCTATTAAATACATTATTCTCTTTCCAATGTAATCCTATATCACTTTTTATTATTAGATATATAATAGATGCTCCCGCGACTGAAAGCGTCACAGAAGCGTGTTGATATAATAATATATTCCAAAAATAATAAAACAAAAGAGCACTGGTCATATATTTTCTATCATTGTCTCCTATTATTGAGTGTATTCTAAACAAGGAATATGATGCCATATTACTAATTAATCCAACTTGACATGGGTATGTATTGGGTACTGGTGTGCAGTGTATGTAAATACCTAAAATCCACAAAGATATTACAATAAACTTCAATATATTTTGAGTATTTGATACACCGAAGAGTGTTGGTAAGGTTTTTATACCAGCACCTTTGTCTGCATTTATGTCATAAATATCAAGCATAACTTCTCTAATAACTATTAAACATGTAAATGGTATTGCAGTAAAATAAGCCATTTTTTGTTCGTCGTGAGAAGCAACAAATATAAAAATTGGCAAATAACACATGTAAATCGCTGTTGAAATATTTTTTATAAATACCATTCTTTTCAGATATTTCGTATATGCCGATACAAGAAAAAATGCGAGAACACTACCATACTTATAATATATGGATGTTGTTCTGGTAGAAAGATATGTATGTAATACAAAATATAGTAAGGTAAACACTTTTGACCATATTTTAAGACTAAATTTCGATAACATCACCTTCTCAGGATTATATTTAAGATCCGTTTCATAATCATAATAATTGTTAGATATCATACCATAAATAAAACCAATACTACATAATAATACGTACAAATGATCATTATTATCAATGTCTTTCCAATAATTAAAATATAAAGGAGCAAAAATTGCTCCTATATATTGTAGTCCGTCCAGTCTAAAAGATACAATATATGGTTGAAGCGCTTTCTCGATGCGTTCAATCATTTATTTTGATAAAAGCGCAATAGATTTATACTTTATAAAAATGAATTGATTATATTAATATTTAATACTTATGGGCGAAGTTATAAATTTTATTCATATAGCTAAAAACGCTGGTACTTCTATAGAAGAATATTGTAATAATAATAAAAATATTAAATATCATGGTCATGATGCAAAAATAAGTAGTCTCGAAAATCAAATGATTATAATTCGTGACCCATATTCGCGATTTTGTTCCGCCGTAGGCTATGCATTGGAAAAATATTCACATTCTGAAAAAATTCAAAAAATAATAAACGCTGGACTTATAACTCCAAATCATTGGGCAGAGGAATGGGAAAAGGGAAACAAACTAATAATCGATGAAATTACAAATCATGAACATAAAATAGATTCTGTTAAAGTACCATTAAAATACACATATCTACCCCAATATTACTGGATAAATGAGGAAAAATTGCGTTATGTTATTCCATTTGATGAAATAGATTCCATATTCAAACAACTTCCATTAAAAAATGTATGTTCGGCGGGCGGCACGGCCGCGGAACTTGGGAATGAAGCCAAGCGCTTCTTGAGAAAGATATATCAAAAGGATTTTGAATTTATAGATACCCACTGCTAGAAATCATAACAATAGTCTACCAATATTTCGTCACCAATTTTTATTTTTTCTGTTACAATAACCAAAATCATTGGTTTACAATTAATGTATGTTGTTACAAATTTAGTATTTGGAATTTTTTTTATATTTTTATAGTGATTGATATATCTCGTTTCATTACCAAAGTCTTGCGCATCTAAACAAATAGAATAACTAATATTTGAGAATGCTATTAAATAATCACTTTGATTTAAAGTTTCTGTAACTTTTCCTGTATACTCACCAATGACATCGTATGGCTCCCATTCTTTTGTAGCAAACAATCCATTCTGCTCGGCGCACGCGTGTGTGGGGTCTATTATTTGTTTTATTTGTGTTCCATATATTTTATTTTGTTGATAGTTTTTTAAAATGTTACCTTCATCGATATTTTTATATATAAATTTCATTACATTCTGAATCTTTATTTAAAAAAACTATAAATTAAATTAATTGCGCAATGGTGGCGTTTTGTCGGGGGTCATATGTAAGCATTTGTATGTTATTGAAGTAGCCATTTCTAATTCAGATGCATTATTATTCTTAAGTACAAAATAACGATATTGATATATCAAATCAGTCATAGATGATAGTCTTGTTCCTAAAAAAAAAGTAGATTGGATGCACAGAAATAAGTCAACAATTACATCATATACACTCGTTTTTCGTAATCCAAACTGTCTATCAATAAATGTCGAATTATTTATAATCCTAGACCCATATTTCTTTTTAAATATATCTAATGTTTCTTTATTATCAGTAGCAATATATATTTTTAGATTTGAATCATATGAATCAATAAAATCCATGTAATATGAATCGTTTAACATTGGATATGTATTGCTTAAGCTAGAAATATCAGTCCTACGTATATGAAGTGCTATATATTTTTCATCTATAGACATTTTAGTTATTTCAGGACTAAATTTTAATTCAGAATAAATATTACTTTTATGTCCATCATATTTGTGATTTGCTTCATTATTAGAATGGGGTGATGAGAAATTACATCCTACAAACCCACCGCCAATAATACAGTTTTTTAGTTTTTTTTCACTGTTCCATCTTCGACAAAATAAATCTCCTTTATATTTTTCTTCATGAATAAAAGAAATATTATTTGGAAACACCAAATAATATGAAAAATCTTCAACACAATAATCAGTCGGAATATTATAAATAACTAAATTGAGTCCATTTTCTAAACAATATGTATAATGCGAATATAAAGTTCTTAATCGATTACATAAACCACCACTTCCAAGATTTAGATTAAGACATTTCATAAATAGTATATTATTTAAAAAAACTATAAATTAAAAAAGCTTCTAGACGGGTTCGAACCGCCGATCTCATGCTTACTAGGCATGCGCCTTACCACTTGGCCACAGAAGCAAAGGTCCAATTGGGAATCGAACCCAAGTCGGCAGAACGCGGTGGCTATTATTAGCCATCAAAACCTGCAGTGATAACCAACTACACTATTGGACCGCGTAAATAAAATATTATTAGAACAAGTTTTTTACTTGTTATATATATATTAAACCTTTTTCTTTATATAACAATCAGATCATCCATGCCGGCAAGCCGCGTGCTACCAAATTATTTCTTTTTTTCCCAATTTTTGTAAAATTTCATTTGTTTTGCTAAAATGTTTGCATCCAAAAAATCCCCCTCTGTTAGCAGACATAGGACTCGGATGAGATGCGGTTAAGATGTAATGTTTCTTACTATCTATTAAATCACTCTTGGATGTCGATGCTTTGCCCCAGAGTATGAAAATAATGTCTTGTTTATTATCTGATATAAACTTAATAATATTATCTCCAAAATCTTTCCATATTTTCGAATGGCTATTAGGACAATGCTCTCTTACTGAAAGTGAAGTGTTTAACAATAAGATACCTTGTTTAGCCCAATCAGTTAAGTCAGGATTATTTCTCTCAATTCCCAAATCGTTTTTCAGTTCCTTAAAAATATTTCTCAAGGATGGGGGGATTTTCATATTTGTTGGTACACTAAACGATAGACCCATTGCTTGTCCTTGTCCATGATATGGATCTTGTCCAAGAATGCAGACCTGCATCTTCTCAAAGCTGCACATATCAAAGGCTGCAAATCTTAATTCAATTGGCGGAAATATTTGTAATTCATCTTCATATTTTTTTTGTTCCGCATCGAGCTCTTCGTCGATGTGCTCGAGGCCCGAGAACGCATCACTCCAATCCATGTGTAATGTAAATCATTACATACAGTGCAAATCATTTTTTTGATTCAGTCTGCGCCGTCGCCGGCGGCGCGACAGGCGTGCCGCAGAGCTGTTGCAGTGCTTCTTTAGATTTATTTGATATTTTCAACAAAATCTGTTTATTGGTGTCTGGACTAATACCTATAACATAAATAGAACCCACGTGGGTTGCGAGCCTCATAAGTGGCATTCTGTCTAATACAATTCTTAAATTTTCACCAATACCAAAAAGAAGCCAACTCAATATAATTTTTGGAGACTCGACATCTAGATGAGAATTTGTTATTGTTAAATGAATATTATGCATTGAAAAACATATAGACAAAATGCCTGGGTATAGACATAATGCATAATACATTGCAGCTAATAAAAACATTGAACAACTAACAAATATCGTTTTCTTTTGACCTGGCGACGACGATTGGGCGGAAGGAATAACTAGAATTAGTTTATCAAAAAACAATTTTTCAAAAACAACCAGCTTCTCCATTATCTAATCGATTATAATATTTATTTTAATACATAGTGGTATGCATTCCGGGAGGACGGTTTGGAACTTCTATTTTAGTCAATTCTGTTCCGTCTTTCATTGTAACGGCATATAAAAATGTTCTTGTTAAATTTTTTTCATGTGAAAAATACAACAACATTCCATTATAAGGAACAATTTCTCTAACAATTTCACCTGGAATATCCAAATATCTTGTACTTCTATCGTAAGTATTATAAAATATAGCTTGTGGTTTTATTAAGCTCAACGAACTTCCTATTAGAACATCACTATATTCATTTATGAAATCCATATGTATTCCTGTGTTGTATATTTCAGAAATTTTTGAATTATTTATATCTATTATTACTTCTTTTAAATCAATACCTAATCTTGTAGAATTATCATTCATCCATTCTGTAAAGTTAGAAATAAATGTAAGATAGAGTTTATGAATATTATTTCCCAAATCCACTATCTTTGGAATATGAAACATATCTACATATTCATCTATAAAAACTTCTGAACAATTATTCATCTCTCTATTGTAAATTAGAAAACCTGCCTTTCTTAATTTAGAATCAAACGGTAATCCCCGTTTCTTATTAATATATTCATCTACTTTACCCAATCCTGTACTTGATAAAGGAAATATATAATATTTGTCATCACATGTTTTTACCCCATCGTGTATCATCACTGGGTATTTGAATTTGAAAGGAGTCCAAGGAATCGACTTTGTATTATTAATTCGTATGGGATATTTCTCAAAAAAATTGTATGAAAATATTGTGTTATCCTCTAACATATGTGCTCCCATTCTATTACTAGAGCGTGATTCTCCTGCTATACAAATGTTATAATCTTCATCATAAAACAATTTCAAAGGTTTACATGTTTCTTCAGCAGCATAGAGTGTGTTTTTATATTTTAACACAATTGTATTTCGAGTACCTGACTGAATATTCGTCCGAACAAAAAAACTATATATATACTTCAAAAGTAATCTTAAATAATCTCTTTCTACAAAGTCGCTTAAAGGAAATACAAGATTTCTATCATCGGGAATAATTAATTCCGATACAATTGCATTATTATCTTTAAATACTACACTTGTAATATAACCATTTCCATCAAATTCTGTACCACGCCCCTTCTGCACTTCTGGTCCATTCAACAATATTTTTTTGCCGTTTAATGAATTAGGAAAAAACAAGGCACCCGCAAAAGCGTAAAGTAAAAATAACTTTTTAATCATGTAATTAGTATAATATTTCAATAATATGGTTATATACTTATTTTAGGCATCGCAGGCCTGGTTATTTAAAATATTGTATATATTATATGAAAAGTTATTCATTATTAGACTGTTCAAATAATCCAATTGATTTAAGACTAGATAAATTGTTCAATAAGGATAACGGATTCTATATCGAATTAGGTGCAAATGACGGATTAAAACAAAGTAATACAGCATTTTTTGAATTCTTCCGAAATTGGAATGGAATATTAATAGAACCATCTCAATCCGCTTTTGAAAAATGTAAAATAAACAGACCTAAAAGTAATTGTTATTGGAATGCTTGTGTTTCAAATGAATATTTAGATGAGTTTATATATGGCGATTTCGATTCAAATTTGAT
Organism: Paracoccaceae bacterium; assembly: GCA_002725175.2. Taxonomy (GTDB): domain Bacteria; phylum Pseudomonadota; class Alphaproteobacteria; order Rhodobacterales; family Rhodobacteraceae; genus CACKLF01. Next base: position 13,062 of record PBQX02000018.1, on the reverse strand, counting down.
GAGTAGTGTTAATGGTGTAAGAAAACAGGGAAGGAAAATAGACATTAAACATTTGAAAAAAGTACCCGCAACTACATTAGAAAAAATATTAAATGAAGAAAAAATAATAGAAAAAAATATCAAAATTGATTTTTTGTCATTAGATACAGAAGGATATGAATTGAATATTTTAAAAGGAATTAATTTGAATTTATATAGACCAAAATATATGTTAATAGAAGTCTACAATTTCGATTTTGATAACATTTGTAAGTTTCTTAAGGAAAATGAGTACAATCTTTTGTGTAATTTTTCAAATTACAGTAAAAAAACAAACCATCTATGGGATGGAACACATAATGATTATTTGTTTGTTGACAGCAGACTCGACTGATGCCGCGGAGCGCAAGCTCCGCCAGACAAAAAATAAAATTAAAATTCAAATCATACATAAAACAAATATAACAGATATGTTAAGTAATTTTTGTAATTGTTTAGGAAATTCCGAGCATGAACGCGAAACTATTGCTAGAGGTTCAGGACCAGGACCCGAAACTATAAAACCCGGACCTCCATCCGTATTAGGAGGTTCTCGTGCGTTACGTATTCACCATGAGAAAGCGCGTCGTTCATTCACTCATTCCAAAAGAAATAATAAGGATATAAAAAGGATTCGTTTCAAATATGATTATGAATTGACTACAGAAGAGCCAAAAAAGAAGAGAAAGTCTTTTTGTGAAAAAGCTTCTAAATTTTTCAAAAAATCGAAGCCATCGACGAAACCGCCGCGGTCCATATAATTTCTTTAGATTTCATATAAAGAAATTATATTATAATATCAACAATAAATGACTGATACGTATGATACATTAAACGATTGGTTTCATGATGTTTCTTTGGAAAAAACAGAACCAACACTTGTATATTATGTTGGTAGTACTGGAGTTGGCAAAAAAACTGAAGTAAATCGTGTTATAGATAATGAGGATTATAGATGTATTAATATAAATTGTATATATGACAAAGATCATAGTCGCTTTAAGAAGAAGAATTTTGTATCTGAGCTATGTCACATAATTACAAATAAAAATATAGAATTTTTCTTATCTGGAAAAAAAGATGTGGTTGTAATTCACAATTTGCATGTAATAACTGATAAATCATTTTATGATGAATTATTGGCTTTAAAAAGTAGAGTTAAATTTGTAACTCCTGTTGTTTGTATATTAAACAAATCGTATATAAGTGAAAGATTTTTGTCATATATGACAAAGGGTTGTTTTGTATTTAACTGTAAGCCTAAAACAGAAAATGAAATAACATTAATATTGGATAATGTTTCGAAACGATTGTGTGGTTCTAGTACACCAAAATATATAAGAGATATTATTCCGAGCGTTAATGGTAATATATATGCTATTGTAACTCAACTAAAAAATTATATATTAACTGGTCATTTGAATAAAAATATCTCTCAATTCAACAAAATCGATAAAAATATAGTATCTAAATGTTTTCAAGATTTATGTAATACAGAAGGAAAACAATCTTGGTGTGCTAAATTAGATATAATCAAATCTCAAGGTTCTTTGATACGTTTATTAATGCCAAGTCATGTTTTTGCTGGCCTTGATGCATGTGACTCAATTGATTTTAAAAAAAAACATATGATTTCGAATAATTGCATCCGTCATCTATCAAAAGGAGAAACTATAACTGGAACAATAAATACAACATATTCTTCTTTGTTACAATGCATCTACCCTACAATTAAAGTTCCAAATCCTACAATCAAAAATATGATTTTATCTAATTGTCAATCTACAAATAATATTACAAATTTACCTCGGCTATTATATCCACATCCTGAAGATCAATTTATACACATATTATATTACATAATTCAAGCAATTGAACTAGAACAATCAAGAAAAAAACATAAAGATTGTACAAATTGGAATGTTTGGTTACCGGAACTATCAAAACTTGGTCTAAATGAACTTCAACAAAAATATTTTAAGATATTTAAAAATACAAGTATAACAAAAAAGAAGATTAACAGATTTTTAATTAGAATGAATGGAGCAATTCCTGAAACAAAAAATAACTAACTCGCCAATTCGACGGCCCGTGGTCTGTCGCCGCGGCGTCTACGCGCCTGACGGTTATAATATTTTACTCTTGAAGCTCGTGAACCAGATAATAAAGAAAATAATACGGATGTTTTATATTTATATTTACAATACGGTGCTGAAATAATATAATTATCATTGTTCAATCTAAAATATATATGTTTACCATCCTTTGTTACTCTACCTAGTCGATACTTCATAGATTTCCTATAAATAAGCGGCGTAATATTATATGCTATACCATTTCTAGTCCAGAAGAGAACTGGAATATTAATTAATGCATAATTATAAAAAAATTTTCTATTTAAACCATTTCTTAAAAATATATAATCATGTGATTTACTAGTTAATATACCATGACCACCAAGTAAGTTATAAGATAATATTGAACCCACGTGAGTTTGTGGCTCTCCGCGACCACATTTGGTGCGCCCTGCCAAAATAGAAAAATATCTATGAAATATTTTTCGTCTATATTTCATGAATATATGACAACAAATCAATTTCAATCTTTTTGTGATCTGTCCTCTTGTTAACGGTTTATAACTGTAATACCGTAAATCTAATACATGATTGTCAAAATCCATAAATATTATAATAGTTATGAATTTTACTTTAATACCTTTCAAATTTTATATATATAATTAAAGTATACAATGGATTGTTTAAAAGACCCAAATTTTTCAGGTTGTCCTTCTAGAATGGACGATGGTAGACATTTTACTGACTATAGAGCGAATACTCACATTAACTCAGATGTAAGATACAACCAGGGTATTTACAGTGGTGCCCAATACAGACAATTTTTGACAAGAAATGCTGTTAAATTAATGAATGAAAATTCACAAGAAGCTTGGAAACGAAATGGATGTGGTCCATGTAAAAATCTTTGTCTAGGTATTGATAATACAGAAAGACCTGGTAATTCAACACAATTCAATGAGAATTCGTGCATTCCACCTGCAGATTTTTTCAGATACGTAGGAACAGATGGAACAAAAAATAATGCTCCTGAATTTGCTGCGGCTCGCCCATCTGTTCCATCGGGACATGTTGAAAAATCCTAATTTTTTCTTGTTTTTTTACCCCGTCGAGGTAATCGACGAATGCGAGGACGCTTTCTCTTCAGTGTTTTTTTTCTACCACCTCTTAAACGAGATAGTTGTCTAGGTACTTGATTCGCCGAGGCTGAATAAGCTTCACCACCCGGTATTTGCTTATCAGATACTCTGATAGAAGGCGTTTTAGGGGCTTTTAATATATTACTTTCTTCTAATTTGTAAGGAGGATTATTACCATTATTATTTCGTGATGGAGTCTCAATTTTTATGTTAGAAGAATTTACCAAATCTGAAGAATTTGGAGTAAATATATTACGTAATCCACCAATCCAATTCATAACTCCCGATGGCGTTACAACTGATCTCGACTGCGCATTACCTGATACTGGAGCATTTGTAGGCTCAAGACATAACTTACTACCACCCGTTTTTTTAGATGATGTCATTCTATATCTTTTTCATGGAAAAAAATATTGATGTATGATTTCAATAAAAAAATAGGTTCTGTGTTGATAATTTTCATCTAGAAAAAATACACATATCTCTTCGGCCGATTTATTTCTAAAATCAATACTATTATCCTTCAATGATTCAAAAACATTTTGCCAATTTAAACAAATATATCTAATCAGATTGTTTAACCCATTCTCGTCTAATCTATTAAACAATAACAGGTATGGTATTGGCGATACATTGTAATTTTCTAATTTTCTTAATATATCGTATTGGTTATCCAAATTATCTATTTCCTTTTTAAAATATCCCCTTAGCTTCAATGATTCTATTTGCTCGTCTGTTAAAACACGCATATTTACAATTAAACATAGTTATTTTGAATCTATGCGCGCGGACACTGCGCTGACGCTAGCAAACATATGGTATATAACGAGGTGTATCCAAATGGTATAAAGTTACCAAAAAAGTTTCATTAAACTGAGGAATTGTTACTTCATCTTTATCAAATAACTCATCACAACCATATTCAGCACTACAGTCTCTACCGTTTTTAAATACAGGTAAGTGTACAGTCAAAAATCTATCAGTTTGTGTATAATACAAACATTTACTAGAACCATTCCACAATTTTTTGCCAAATAATGGTAAAATTCTTGAATTATCAGTATTTGTTAACACACCCAATTGTCTATAATTTTCACATTCACCGCGTGTAGGTATGTTAATAGGCATAGCACACGTTGACGAATGCTGTGGCGTATGCACCACTTGTGGCGTATGCACCACTTGTGGCGTATGCACCACTTGTGGCATATGCACCACTTGTGGTGGCGCCGCCGTGGCCGATGCGCCGGCGACGCCTGCGGACACTTTTGGCTGCCTCTCAGTTATTGTTAATTGTAAAGATATATAACATAATAACACAACAATTATAGCTAATAACTCTTTCATTAAAATCTTCATAGATTTTTTAAATAACTATTTTAATGATTTATAAAGGTTTATTTCAAGTTACTAGTTTAACAAATACAAAATATATATGGCAATACAGAATTACACATGATATTTCCGGTTCTGAAATCTATAATGTAATAAGACCTCTCATATCTGCATCTGGTAAACGATTTTGGGAATTCTATACACATACAATCAAAAAAGACGCATGTAATCTTAGACTCAATAATGGTGATATTCTAGATATTGATGATGTTAAGATTTATGATATGAAAATATACATTATTGCCACGTGGTCGAGGTCGCCCACCACGAGCGGGCCAGCGTCGCCCACTAGTCCAATTGGCAAAATGATATATTCACTCGCGTCAGCCTTGCCGCCTCCGCCTGACGACGAAAATATAGATGAAACACTAGACCAAGCAGTAATTTTCTGTCAAAAAATATCTAACTCTATCCAATTATTACAAGACCGTATAGCATCGACGGAGCCGACATCCTGTGAGGGCTCGCGACGCGACACCAGTGTCGGCGTAACAAAAACATATATTGATAGCTTTGATTAATTTTTTTGGTGGAATAAAAATTTTATATAAATTATGTGGATATCTATTCTACTTTTGGTAATATTAATATGTGTATTATGTCTATTATCCCGCCCCGGATGCACCGCGCATGTCCCACCGCGCGCTGCGTCGGCGACGGTCGCCGCTAAAGAAAATACGTTATGGTTGTACTGGGAAAATATACCAGGTAAACAAAAACCAAACTATATAGAACTTTGTCATGAAACAATAAAAAAAAATGCACACATCCCTACAATAATATTAAATCCTGACAATGTCCTCTTATACCTGCCAACACTTCGAACTGATCTTAATAAATTAAGTATTCCTCAAAAAGCAGATTATATTCGACTAGCAATATTACAAAAGTATGGAGGTATGTGGCTTGATTCTGATATAATTGTTCACAAATCATTAAAACCACTTATACAAAAACTAAAAAAACATGACTATATAGGATTTGGATGTCATCACGACCATTGCAAAGATACACTTAATGGAAAACATCCAACACCCAAACCAGCAAATTGGGCAATGATTTCAAGACAAAATGGTATACTCGTTACCAAATGTTTAGAAAAAGCTAATAAAATGCTTGATTCAAATATGAACTTTAGCTTTTTTTGGAATTATCATAAACTTGGAAGAGAATTACTATGGTCACAAATGAACATACTTTTAAAAAATTCAGATTGGGATTATTATCATTTTACATCCAAAAATATAGAAAGGGATAAATTCGGTGAAAAATTTACAAACGAAAGATTTCTATCAAATGAACTAATGTATCCAAACAAGTCATTTTTTACACCATTATATAATACAGCACCTGGATTTCCGACATGGTTTTTAAATATGAGAAAATCAGAAATCATTAACAATGACATGTTAATATCGCAATTATTTAGAAGTGCTTTAAAAAATATATAATACTAGTTAATATGAATATTCAACAACAATTCATTGTATTATTAGTTACAGCAGTTATCATACTTTTGATAGGTGTATTTCTTAAATTTGTTGAAAAATATGTTGATAAAAATACTTTGGCTACATCATCGTCTAAATATTTAATAGGTTTAGTTATTCTTTTAATATGGTTCTTTTTTGTATTTGTATCTAGTCTTCAAATGCAAATTAATGAACTTTCAAAAAATTTTGAAAAGTTCCAGAAACACATGCATGGAAATATTATGAAAAAATATATTGAAATTGAAGATAAATGTGCCAAACTAAAATAAGTATAAGTAATCAATGAAAACAAGAAAGAAACATTATGGAAATAGTCATAAACGTAGTTTAAAAAAAATCGCAGAAGCACCTCATAAATTACATCCATATTTAGTCATTTATAATGACATTCTTGCGGAATTTACCACTAAATTATCTCGTTTTAAAGCAGAATTCCAACAATGTAATAAATGGAAACCATTAAACACGAAAGATTTCAAAATATTAAATATTAATATTCAGCCAATTTTACAAAAAAATATTTTAAACTCCACAAATCCCGTAGAAGAAGTTAAGAAAACTATACAGCCTCTTCGGTTTGTATTAAATATACTAAATAAAGACTTTATTACTCTACATGCTATATCACAAGTTGAATATCGCAAAAAATATGGACTTCTTCATACTTTACCACAAAAAAAAATGAATATATTTGAATCAGTATATAAAGGAATAAGTCTCATTATACCCAATGCAAAAAAACAATATAAATCAAAAATTCAACAAAGAAAAATATTACCACATATTCACAAAAAAGTTCGATTTTCCTCTAAAATTACAAAATACTAGTTTGATTATTATTGTCTTTCACGAAACATTGCTAATCTTAAAGGAAACTTTTTCCATTGTACCACGTCTTGTGTGGCATTGTTTTTAGAATTACCTCCAATATAAAGACTACGCATATCCCATTCAACCTGTTCATTACTTACATAACCAGCCTTCCACATTCCCTCCCAATCAGAGTATGGTATATTAAACATCTCAAATGCACTACCATTACTCGATAAATGTGTATTCCATTCAAGTGCAATATGCAAAGGGTTACGTGGACTATTTGATGGAATGCGCTTATAAATATTTAATTCACACTCAATATCACCACCATTGCCAACCCAATTAAAAACAATCATCCAATCATAAATATCGCTTTCTTGTCCTATCTTAAAATCATACTTATAGTCTGTACCATTTATATATAATTTAGGTTCAGCATAACCAGACACGTCATATACCATGGTAAGCGCCACAGTGTTTGCGTCTAGCGCCGTCGATTCTGGCAGCGCCATCATCCATAAAATTCGACCCTGTGAATCATCCTGACCGACGTGCCAGGCGTCATCGTTCGGATCAAAACTATAGATAATAGCTGCTATACATCCTTGCGAATTACCAGCATTTGTATTATAATTAATTGGTAAACTGTTTTCGTAATATCCCTTGGGTATATAATTACGATAATTAATCCAATTTCCTAATATAGCTACTTCCCCATTTGGATTTTTATATAAATTATCGTAATCTGTATATGTATTCGCATATTTTTCCGAACTATTTATTGTTTTTGTTGGATCGTATTTATTAGTTTCCCAAAAATAAAATTGCGAATTACCCCCCGAAGCATCATATCTGTCATGAATTGATGGATATGTACCTTGAAAATTTGGCATATCATTATTTTGATGGTATTTATTGAACCAAACCTCTTCTTCACTAATATTCGCGGGACGCTCATCAATTATTGTTATTCTTGTTGTAACTATATTTTCATTATAATTTTCAGTGTCATCCTTCGCTATCCATTCATATTCTGTTACTCCTTCAACCCAAGTTTCTTGTAAAACCTTAGTACCAGAAGAGTCAGTATCAACGTCAATTTCATTTCCGGATACACCATTTACAGATTTTCTATATGAAATAACATTCAACCACCCATCTACAGCATCATTTACATTTGGAATTGATATTTGTCCGGTATATTGATATGATTCGTCCACAAAAGAATATGATTCATCAATTATATAATCTTCACTAACTCCACCAATCAAAGGACCGTAATTATCAATTATTTTTATATTAGTATATACTTGATTTTCTTCTGTAAATCCAAATCTATCCACTGTATGCCAGTCAATTGTAAATTTCTGATATTTCAGACCAGTTTGTTCTAAATAAAGAAGATGTGTTTCAATTGTAAATAATATATCTACATTTGTGGCGGTGGTCGAGCCCGCCGCCGGAGAGGCGATGCCACCAGATACAACAAAACTAAACTCACTTATAGACCCATCTACTGCGTCATAAGCAGTAGGTACTGGAACACTTATTAATATTTGATTATTATGACTATTTAATTCCTGTGTTATATCTGAAATGCTATTTACATCAAAATATGGACCTTTATTATCAGTTATTATTATACTTTGTAGTTTGGTTTCACTAATATTACTTGCACTATCTATAGCTTTCCATTCAATTATAAATTCTTGTTCTTTGGTGCTTGCGTCCATTTTATCCCCATCTGCATGAAAAAACATATCTATACCTGATGCATCGCTGGCATCATATGAATATGATATGTCAGTAAATGTTTGTCCAGGTAAGAAACCTCCAGAACTATCCCGAACTTCGCCTTCTTTGAATATATATTCTGTTCTTATATAAGTATCTACATTATCACCAACTGCTGGTCTTGGTACTTTAATATGAACTGGATTATTATTGTCCGTATTTTTATGAATAGTGGGGAGGTCTCCTATAATATAAGGTTTAATATAATTATAAACAAAAATGTCTTGTATTGCACTCACAATATTACCGGCAGTATCCGTTACTGACCAAGTAATACTAAACATCATATATTTTGTACCTGCTATTATTGAATATTGATTTACAACAAATTCAACTTGCATTGAAGAACCACTTAATATACCACCAGATACATCTACATCTGCGGCCGCCAGCGGTATCGCGTCACCAGTGCCTTTGTCTATTACAAATTGTATATTAAGTATATCTCCATCGACAGCATCTGTAACATAAGGTCTATTTATATCAAGAATAATAGAATTTTTTCCTTCTTCCAACATTCCTTCAACTTGTTCCACTATTAAATATGTTCCCGAAGAATCAACAAAATTTGGAATTTCATTATCCTCTAATCTAACATAAGTAACTCCTGTATTAGCAGGTGAATTGTTTGATTTGTCAATAGTATGCCAATTAATTGTGAATTCTTGATATTTTGTATTTGTAACAATCTTATGTGGATCTAAACTAAATTTAATATATGGTCCGGGAGAACCATATGCAACAATTCCAGTAGGAATGTTAACATCAATACTAGGTTCAATAGTAAACGTTAAATCATGTATTTGACCATAAACATTATCAAAAGCCAATGGTCGTTTAATATGTAATATTGCATAGTTTTTACTATGTTCTGTACTAATTACTTGAATATTTTCTGCATGTTGACCATCAATATGATTTGATAAATCATTGTCTACATCATTTGATGAATCATGAAAAAATAAAATCGGACCATATTCATCTTTAATTTGAATTGTTGTAGTTGAAAAATTTTGTGCATAATTGTTATCACTATCCTTACAACGCCATTCAATTGTAAATTCTTGACACTTAGAACCAGAACCATCGTCTATATAATTTTGACACTCTAATTTGAACTCTATATCAAGCGCCGCATCGCTTATTCCTGATTGAGGACTTGCTGTGCCTCCAGTTATATAATACTCATAAGTATAAATTTCACCATCTACTGCATCATATGCTTTTGGTAAAGGAATAGATATTGTTTTGTATTTTGTATAACTAGTTATTGAATCATAGAAATAATTATTAATATTTAATGTCGGATCTGCAGTCGATGCCCCGGCGTCCACAGCGTTCACGAAAATAGGACCATAACTATCAATCACAGTTACTATTGTCCTTACACTATTGATACTGTCATTATTATTATAATCTGTAGCTTTCCAATAAACAGTTGTAATACCATAAGGCCAATCTAATATTAATTCGCCGGGCCAAACAGGAATAGATTCCCATTGTCCTGAAACATCTATCTTATAGTATGCTCTTGTTAACCAATTATCTACAGCATCATATGCCCTTGGAATAGATATTGCTCCATTAAAAGTATTTTTATTATCAGTTATTTTGAATTGTACTTCATCTGTTCTATCTGCATATAATTGTGTATTTACTTCGTTACTATGAACTGTTATATCATCAATAAAATTTTCTAAATAAGGTCCATGATTATCTCTAACAATTACTATTGTTCTAGCATTACTATTATGAATCGATTCTCTATTTGCACTATCAATTGCATTCCAATATATAATTGTAGTATCGTGTTTAAAATCAAGATTTAATATACTTCCAGAAACATCGGTATCAATTTCTATCCATTCACCAGATTGATTTACTTTGTATTTTATTTTGTCTAACCAACCATCAACAGCATCATATGCATTTGGTACATTTATTTGTCCACTATATATGTTTGTATGACTATTTATTGTAAATTCATAATTTTCTATAAAATCATGTTCAACATTTCCAATTTTAGGTCCAAATACATCAATTATGTTAATTGTCACATAATCTGATGATTCATTTCCATAAATGTCATATACTGTCCATGTTATTTGTGTTATACCAACATTAAAAAATGTTGTAAAATTTTGGTTTATATTAATCCAGTTGTTTTCTGGAGTGTGTGTTGAACCACTCCAATGTATTTCAAAATCAACTATATTATCTGAAATTACTGGTGCATTCACAGTAAGTTCCATTGTTGTCTTTTCAATACTATCAATATCAAATAAATATTCCTTTGTACTGAAGTATATCGATGGTAAAGACTCAGGTTCTGGTTCTGGTTCAGGCTCTGGTTCATCATATATTGCTTCTGTTGTATATGTAATACCTTGAGCACTTGTTACAGATAATACAGGAGGATTTGAAGTAGTAGAACCACCCAACGATAACCAAATCTCAAGATACTGTACATCAGCATAAGTAATATTACCACTTCTATTCAAATCACCATATTCAATACTAGGTATATTATATTCAAAACCTGTAGGAGAAATTACACGCAAATTATCTCCTGAACCACCCAATTGAAGCCATGCTTTAAGAAATAATAAGTCAGCCATTGTAATTGCACCATTTCTATCCACATCACCCCTATAAAAACTTAGAGGCATTGTTATTAAACTAAATAGTTATTTTTTTTTTGGCAGATGCCATAAGCGAGTTTAGTTTATTGAATAAGGAAAACAAAAAATACGTAATTCTGAATTACTTGAAATATTATTCTGATGATCTGTAGCATTCCACTTTAATTTTATACAACATTCGCTCGCACTAGCAGTACCCAATGTGGTACTAGGCAAATTAAGCGTTATTATGTATTTATTATCCCCGATTGGTGCGGGTTCATCAATACCCGGTGATACCACAATAGTGGCGTCGCCAGCGACATCAGGTAAAATTATACTATCAATCACAATACTTAAATCGGAATAATGAGCGTCTGGAGTACCACCAGTTTTAGGATATATATCTGTAACAGTTGGCTTTGATACTTCTAGAGTATAAACACCTGTCTCAGTTATAGTAGCATGATTGGCATTAGATGGTAAATTTGATATTATTGGAGGCGCCCCATCATTTATTCTAATATCTTGTATAAAATTAGTATTTTGAAGTGGTCCATATATTCCAGAAGGAACCGTCCAAGTGATCACAAAACTAGTATAGTTTTCTCCTGGCTCTAATGTTGGTACATTAAATCTAAAAACATCTGTATTTCTAATAAAATAAGGATTTCCTGCTTCATCAACCGCTGCCGCAACACTAAAAGTTTGACCATCAACATTAGTCCAATCGTTACCAGAAAGCCGCTGAACTGATGCGCCATAACCTGTTGCAGATATACTATAGTTTAATTCAGGATGAACAAAAAAAGCACTTTCATCAGGATCGCTATCAAATATTTTGTCTTTGTATAATGGCACTTGTATTGCTGTGTCAAAATAATTATGACTTGAATTGGTTATATGGAAATTGAAAAAACTATTAATACCAGAACCTTGGTCCGTGAGTGGTATCGGTGCATAATTATCCAATATAAAATTAACACTTATAGTTGTATATATGTCAGAGACGGAGGTATTACCTGCTTCGTCTGTTGCTCTCCATTGTATTGTATATACAATATTCCCACCTCCCACAATACCACTATCCGGATAAGAAACAATCACACTTGTCAGCGAAGACGCATTCACTGTGTGCCACTGTTGTGTCACAGTATTGGTTTCATCTAACACGAGACACTCTAATACAATACTAGAAGTATCTGACACATTATCTGATACACTAGGAGTATGAATTTCAGCATTTACAGACATTTCCTGTGGATTAGAATTATTTAATTCATAATAATTATTTTCCACATTTAATTCAGGAGGAATATCATCAGTAATTCTTATCGTTTGAGTGTAATTCGTCGTATTTCCACCATAATCTATTATTTGCCATTCAATATAAAAGTCTTCATATGGATTGCTACTACTCAAATTTGCAGAATCTAATACATAACCACCAATAGTTTTATTTGCATCACCATTAACTCCATTAGGCCAGTCCAACCAAACAGAATCTGTTGATTTCTTGTATTGTAAATATTCCACACCAACATTATCATCTACAACTAATTTGGGTAAAGTTATAGAAGTATCATTATCCGATTCGGCATTTTCATAAACAGTAGCTGGAGTCGTAAATGTTGGATTAGTATTGTCAGTAATTCTTATAGTTTGAGTGTAATTCGTCGTATTACCAGCATAATCTATTATTTGCCATTCA
>PBQX02000037.1:0-12488 GCA_002725175.2 Paracoccaceae bacterium | reverse complement strand
TTCGATGGCTCACCGTGCTGGAATTAAATCAATAGGTGTACTTTGGGGGTATCATTCAATAAGCAGAATAAAGTTAATGAAACCTACAGCCATTGTGGAAAATTTTGCAGATTTGGAGCAAAAAATAAATGAATTATTCAGAGGATAAATCTATTGAGTTGGTCTAAGAAAAAATTTTGGAGTTCATTTAATATTACATTCTCCGATGAGCAGCAAGCATATGTGATACTCATAGATGGTAAAATATATAAGTCTGCGAAGGGCAATATATTAAAGATACCATCAGCTTTTTTGGCAAAAAAAGTGGAAAATGAATGGGAGAAAATAACTAAGGAAGTTATACGTTCTAAATTGATTTTTACCAACGTTCTTGAGCAAATCAACGACATAGATGACGAAAGCACTGCTGAATTCTTGAGAGTATTACTAGAATATGCCGAAACTGACTTACTATGCTATAGAGTATCCTCTCCCAAGAAATTAAAGACTATGCAGGAGAGAAAATGGGACCCCATTCTTTCAATTTACGACCGAGAATTTAGCATAAAAATGGCTTCGTCAGATTCTCTGAACTATGTCAGTCAAGATAAAGAGAGTCTTGATAAATTTCTTGGTATTTTGAAAGCTTATGAAAGCCCTAGGTTGTTTCTCATATATAAAATGACTCAATTATTAGGATCGGCTTTACTCGCTGTTTTAGTAGAAAAAAACTTGGTAAATGAAAAAAAAGCATGGATGCTAAGTCGTATAGAAGAAGATTGGCAAAAGAAGATTTGGGGAAAGGATGAGGAGAGCATAGAAGCAGAGAAAAATAAGAGTAAAGACTTTAAATTGCTAAACCTATGCCTGAGGCATTTAGTAGAAGATTAGTCCGGAATCACAAATATGGGAAGGCAATATGCGTCTGAGAATCAGTTATGCTATTTGCCTCTTTAGCATTGATTAACTTTTCCTTATCACAGTAGTTTTCTGACTTAAAGCCCATATTAGCTGAAATTAAAGCGGAATCAGGCTATATTTTCTAAATTTTTTGAAAATAAGATGTACTATCTACGTATTTTAATATAAAAGAATCCGCTTAACCCTGCGGTTCTTTTGTGGGGATTAGGGGGTTATAAAATTCCGATGCTAGTAATTGGTTCAACTTGCGTTGGGTGAAATTTGTGAACTAAACTCAGGAAGAGGTAAAAATGAAAAAATCAATACTTTTTGGTATTATAGCCGCTCTTGGTCTTTCATCTGGGATGGCTGTGGCTGGTACCTTAGATGATGTGAAAGCAAGAGGAAATCTCTTGTGCGGTGTATCTACAGGATCTCCAGGTTTTTCAGGAGTTGATGACTCCGGTAAAAATGTAGGATTTGATGTAGATTATTGTCGCGCTCTGGCAGCTGCTATATTTAATGATCCTATGGCTGTTAGCTTTGTTCCACTGTCTTCAGCTGTTCGTTTCACAGCTTTGGCATCTGGAGAAGTTGATATTTTAGCAAGAAATACAACTTGGACTTACAGCAGAGATACAGACCTAAAGCAAACTTTCCTAGGCGTAACCTACTATGACGGCCAAGGCTTCATGGTAAAGAAAGATCTAGGCGTTAGCTCAACCTTAGAACTTGATGGTGCAACCGTCTGTATTCAAGTTGGTACAACAACAGAGTTGAACTTGGCAGATTATTTTAAGGCTAATAACATGAGCTATGAGCCTGTGCCAACAACTGACAACGCAGAGTCCAAGCAGCAGTATCTAGCAGGTGCTTGCGACACATATACTACTGATGCGTCAGCACTTCATGGTACTAGAATTAATCTAGAGAATCCTGATGATCATATGGTTCTACCAGAGATCATTTCAAAGGAGCCTTTAGGACCTCTCGTACGTCATGGAGACGACAATTGGGCGGATATTGGCCGTTGGGTTCTTAACGCTTTGGTTATTGCTGAAGAAAAAGGTATTACTTCTGCAAATATCGATAGTTTTGCTGACACAGCTGACGCTGAAATCCACAGACTATTGGGTACTGGAGACGATGATATCTTAGCAATGATGAATATGCCTAGAGATGCTATGTATAATGCTATTAAAGCCACCGGTAACTATGGTGAGATTTTCGAAAGAAATCTTGGAGCTTCAAGCGGCATTAACATCGTACGTGGTGTAAATAATTCTTGGACAAATGGCGGAATTCTTTATTCTCCTCCATTTAGATAAGTAGATAAATATTGGGACGCGCCTGAACAGGGCGCGCCCTTTTCTAAAGTGAAATATTAATTTATTAGGTTTTTTTTGATGAGTTCAGTAGATTTCCCTGTCGAAAAGTTTAGATTTGGAATGTTACTGAGCGACACTCGCTACAGATCGACATCTCTTCAGGTGATCACTTTTATTTTCTTTGTGGCTGGAGTCTTCTGGCTAGTAGATAACACGGTAAAGAATTTAGCCCTATTGGATAAAGATATTAGTTTTTCGTTTCTTTGGATGCGAGCGGGATACGATATAAACCAAAGACTTATCCCATACACGAATGATAGTACACATGCTACAGCCGCTTTAGTAGGTATACTTAACACACTTCTCGTAGCATTTCTTGGATGTATAATAGCAACAATTGTAGGTGTTTTTGTTGGAATTCTTCGGTTGTCTAAGAATTGGATTATCTCGAAATTAATGTCAGTATATATTGAAGGTTTCAGGAATGTACCCGTGTTACTATGGATAGTCATTGTATTTGCCCTCTTAACAGAATTTACACCCCAACCCAGAGCTTTTAAGGGTGAAGATCCTGAAGCTTCAATGATATTATTTGATAGTATTGCAATTACAAATCGTGGCACTTATCTTCCTAGCCCACAGTGGGGCTCTGGATCAATTTGGCTAATATTAGTTTTTCTTGTCTCATTACTCGGGATAATTATATTTTTGCGTTATGCAAAGAATATTCAAAAAAATACGGGTCGAAATTTACCAGTATTATGGGTGAGCTTGGGGATATTCTTTGTTCCTACAATATTGTTTTATTTTATTCTGGGCAGTCCAGTTACACTAGAATATCCCGAGCTCAAAGGATTTAATTTTAAGGATGGCATCCACATAAGGAATTCTTTAACTGCACTTACATTGGCTTTGTCTTTCTATACTTCAGCGTTTATAGGGGAGATTGTGCGTTCCGGAATAATGGCTATCTCAAAGGGGCAAACTGAGGCTGCTAGTGCTCTGGGACTTCGTCCCAATAAAGTTATGAGTCTAATCGTTTTACCTCAGGCCCTAAGGGTAATTGTTCCTCCGATGATATCTCAGTATCTAAACTTAACAAAGAATTCTTCTTTAGCTATAGCTGTTGGTTATATGGATGTGAGAGGCACCTTAGGTGGTATTACCCTTAATCAAACTGGGAGGGAAATGGAATCTATGGTCCTGCTCATGGGCTTCTATTTGGCTATTTCTTTGCTAATTTCATCTGTTATTAATTATTTTAACCGTTCATTTCAGTTGGTTGGAAAGTAAATGTCTAAGCTTGCATATGTCAGAGAAAGGGAGATCCCACAATCAGCGCCTCCAATAACTGAGGTTGGAATTATAAAGTGGCTGAGGGAAAACCTGTTTTCAAGTTGGCTTAATTCAATACTTACTGTTTTGTCTTTATATTTTATTTTTATTCTCCTTAAAGATTTTATTCCTTGGGCATATGGGGCGCATTGGACAACGGGATCTATCAGAGAATGTTATGATGTGAACCCTAATGTTGCGTGTTTTTCAGTGTTGACTGCAAGGTGGAAGCAGCTTTTGTTTGGATTTTATCCGCCTGAAGAGTATTGGCGCCCTACATTAACATTTTGTCTTCTGATTTTATCGATTATACCAGTCTTATTTCCAAGATTTATTAGGTTTTTTTGGTTTTCTTTGCTGTATCCAGGTCTTGCAATATGGTTGCTTTGGGGAGGGTCAATTTGGTCGGTAGCTATCATTTATATTGGTTTGGGTCTGGGATTTCTTTTTTTCGTAATCGTAAGCTCTGGACTGATTANATCAGCATCANTNAGNTTACTTNCAGCATGCCTGNTCACTATNNTATTTTTTATNTTTNTAGCAANCNNTTNGGCTGAAATNTTATCNTCGTTAATTCCAATTTACTTNCCNTATGTTGAATCCTTAAAGTTTGGTGGGTTNNCGCTATCTCTAATTGTTGGAGTAACGGGAATTGTAGCTTCTTTTCCTCTTGGAATTGTTTTGGCACTTGGNCGACAATCAGATCTTCCATTGGTTAAAATGATATGTGTTGGTTTTATAGAATTCATTCGAGGTGTACCGCTAATTACATTGTTATTTGTAGCATCTGTTCTTTTGAATTATTTTTTACCTCCAGGCACAAATTTTGATATNGTTCTAAGGGTCATCATTATGGTTACACTATTTTCAGCTGCTTATATGGCTGAGGTAATTAGGGGCGGTTTGGCTGGCCTACCAGTTGGTCAACATGAAGCCTCTGCAGCTTTAGGGTTGACATATTGGCAGTCGCAAAGNTTAATTATTATGCCTCAAGCTCTTAAGATATCAATCCCTGGAATAGTTAATACATTCATTGGTCTTTTTAAGGATACAACTTTGGTGTCAATAATTAGTTTAATGGACCCAGTCGGTTTGGCTTCTTTGATCCGGGCAGATAGCAAATGGAATGGTATTTATTGGGAATTATATATTGCGGTAGGATTGATGTTTTTCATAGTATGTTACGGAATGTCTAAATATTCTCAATACTTAGAAACAAAATTAAAAACAGATAATTAATAGGGAACCTTCAAATGTCTGAGCAAATTAATGATAGAGAAATAGATCGATCAAAGATGGAAATTACTGATGAAATTGCCATTCATATTTCAGATATGAATAAGTGGTTTGGTAACTTTCATGTTTTGCGGGATATTAATTTAGAGGTAAAAAGAGGTGAGAGGATTGTTGTTTGTGGGCCTTCTGGTTCGGGAAAGTCAACACTAATTCGATGTATAAACCGCTTGGAAGAGCATCAAAAAGGAAATATCATAGTTGACGGAACTGAGCTCACAACAGACCTAAAAAATATTGACAAAATTCGCTCAGAAGTAGGNATGGTATTCCAGCATTTTAATTTGTTCCCTCATTTAACGACATTAGAGAATTGTACCCTNGCTCCAATTTGGGTGAGAGAAACCCCCCAAAAGGAAGCTGAAGAAATAGCAATGGAAATGCTCAAGAAAGTTAAAATACCTGAGCAAGCACANAAATATCCTGGCCAACTTTCAGGAGGACAACAACAGAGAGTTGCTATTGCACGGTCATTATGTATGAAGCCAAGAATAATGCTATTTGATGAACCTACCTCGGCACTTGATCCAGAAATGATAAAAGAGGTTTTGGATACAATGATTGAATTGGCTGAAGAGGGAATGACTATGATTTGTGTAACTCACGAAATGGGTTTTGCTAGGCAGGTTGCTAATAGGGTTATATTTATGGATGAAGGCCAGATTGTGGAGCAGAATGAGCCAGTAGAGTTTTTCAATAATCCAAAATCCGATAGGACCAAATTATTTTTAAGCCAAATTTTAGGTCATTAATTCAAGATTTTAGAAAATTACGCATATGAAATGCAGATTGTTCTGGCAATCTAAAACTTGATCCAAATGGACAAGATTTTCTCACTAGGCAACCATNTCTACATTCATTCCCTTTTTTAGAATGCATGTATTTCTTGCAGCTTTCTACATTGTAACCTTTAGCTGTTAATGCAGAAACGGGACAAGCTGTTAAGCACGGTTTTTGGCAGTTTTGACATACTCCTTCAGATTTTCTTTTATTTTTAATCTCAAACTCCAAGCCTATTGCCCCTCTAAAAGATAAAAATAAGCCTTTTTCGTTNTGAACTAATAATTTGACAGGAGATGCATTTATCTCTGTGCATTCCAGAGCCCATGAGTAAAATGGCCAAATATTTTTTTCATCAAAAGGAAAGTAAGTTATAACNTTCTCCTTTATACCTATTTCTTCCAGTAATCTACGAGACCAACGATCCAGAGGGTCTGGTGNTTTATCATNGTATTCTTCACTCTTAACAAAAATATTCCAGAAATTTGGTTCATTAGGACCTATAAGAAGGATTGTTTTTATATTTCCTAATTCGCTTATNTTCTCTTTTGGTTTGAATAAGCCGACCACCTCTAGNCCATTTNTGGACAAAAAGTTATGGATGGNATTTATTTTTTCAGTCTGNTTAATNTTTAAATTAGTCAAATTTATTAATTATTTCTAAAGAGAGTGCCAGCACCATGAGATGTGAATAATTCCAGTAGGCATGAATGTTCCACTCGCCCATCAATAATTACTGCNGCTCTAACACNGTTTTCTATAGCGTCTAGAGAAGTATTTACCTTAGGTATCATACCCTCGGAAATTACACCGTCTTTTATTAATTTTCGTGCTTGTATTGAATCGAGCTGAGGAATGAGTTTTCCCTCACTACTTTTTACACCCTCAACGTCTGTCAGAAGAAGCAGTCGATCGGCATTTAAACTTGAAGCTAATGCNCCGGCAACAGTATCACCATTAATGTTATAGGTTTTTGAGTTATTTCCGTAGCCTATAGGAGCTACAACGGGTATAAAATCGCTATCAATAAAGGAGTTTAAAACCTCTGGGTTTATTTCCATTATTTTTCCAACACAGCCCAGNTCAGGGGTNTCTTGTTCACAGTAAATAAGGCTGGAGTCCTTTCCAGAAAGACCCACAGCTTTTCCTCCTTGGTCATTTAAAGCAGATACAATTGATTTATTTACTTTTCCTGATAATACCATTTCNACCACTTCCATTATTTCTTCCGTGGTAATCCTTTTACCTTCATGAAATGAAGATGNAATATCCAGTTTAGCAAGAGTGGCATTAATCATTGGCCCTCCACCATGAATAATAATGGGGTTAACATTACACTGTTTCATCAAAACAATATCTCTTGCAAAACTTTTCATTGCAGTGAGGTCTGTCATGGCATGACCNCCTAGCTTTATTACTATTATTGCACCGTCGTATCTTTGCAGAAAGGGTAGTGCCTCCGCTAAGGTCTTTGCCGTATTAAGAAAACCTTCCTTCGTATTCATTTTCGTTGCCAATCTTCTCTAAGTGTTCAAAATCTTCTTTAAAGTAAAAGAATAATATTTAACAGAAATTTTCGATTTCAGATCTAATAATTTCAATTCCCTCTTTTTGTTGAGCAGACGAAATTATCACTTCAGGATATACTGCTATTTGTGAATCAAGAGATTTTGCATAATCCATTACCAAATTTTCTAAAATCTGGCCTTTTATTTTGTCACATTTGGTAAATATAATTTGGTAATTTACTGCTGCTTCATCTAATAGGTTCATTATTTCAATATCATTGCTCTTTATGCCATGTCTAATATCTATTAAAAGAAATATTCTTTTTAGGTTTCGTCTTCCAGACATATATGAAAAGACTAGTTTTTGCCATTTTTTTACTTCATGTAAAGGGGCTTTTGCATAGCCGTAGCCAGGTAAATCGACAATGTAGAGCTTATTGCTCACAGAAAAATAATTTATTTGTTGGGTTCTNCCAGGTGTATTAGACGTTCGCGCGAGAGATTTTCTTTTTGTTATGGCATTTAGGAGTGATGATTTTCCAACATTTGATCGGCCAGCAAAACATACTTCTGGCCTATCATCCGGAGGAAAGCCATCGAGTGAAACTACCCCCTTCACAAAATCAATTTGACTAGAGAACAATGAGTTCTTGGCCTTAAGATTTTTTCTTCCTTCCATGGTTGCAACTTTGAAAGAAGAATCTAATGTCATTTATCCTTATCCGNTTTAATTGATCTTATAGAAGCTAGGATATTGCCAAACACATCTGGCCTTACTCCTTGGGAGGTCATGATAAGATATTGTTGAATGAACTGAATGGTATTATTAGCTACCCAATAAATTACAAGTCCAGAAGAAAATTGACCGAGCATGAACATGAATATCCACGGCATCCACGCAAAGATCATAGCTTGAGTTTTATCAGTAGGCGTGGGATTAAGTTTCTGCTGCATCCACATCGTAACTCCCATTAAAATAGGGAATACTCCTATTGAAATAATGCCAAAAATGCTTTCAGGACCTGGCGTTGAATAAGGTAAAAGACCAAAAAGGTTTAGAAATGATGTTGGATCTGGAGCTGAAAGGTCTTTAATCCAGCCAATAAAAGGAGCGTGTCTCATTTCAATTGTAACGAAAAGAACTTTGTAGAGTGAGAANAATATTGGTATTTGTAGTAGGATTGGCAAGCAGCCAGCAGCTGGATTAACCTTTTGAGTTTTGTANAGGTTCATCATCTCTTGTTGTAGNTTTACCCTATCATCACCTGCTCTCTCCTTTATTTTCTCCATTTCAGGTTGGAGTTTCTTAAGCTTAGACATTGAAACAAAAGACTTATACGCTAAGGGTAAAAGTAAAGTTTTCATAAATAGGGTTAATAGTATGATTGACCACCCCATATTTCCTATATAGCTGTTAAATATCTCTAAAAGGCTAAAAATTGGTTTCGTTAGGAAAAAGAACCAGCCCCAATCAACAGAATCNATGAAATTGTAAATCTCAAGATTTTTTTCATAAGATTTTATAGTTGAAACTTCTTTTGCTCCTGCAAATAAAAAGGTGGTGATTGACTCTCTGGAATTNGGATTAATTTCCTGTGTTCCAAGTTTCATTTCAATGAGGTACCTATTTTGGTCTGAATTAAACTCTTTCTTAGAATTAAAAAATTTACCTGGTTCTGCTATTAAAGTTGTCATCCAATATTTGTCCGTAAAGCCAGACCACTCGGTTTTATTAGAACTAAGAATTCCTTCCTTAGTCATTTTTTTATATGTTATTTCATTTAAGGTCTTATCGCTCATCTCAACTGCACCCTCNTGAAGGATAAAAAAGCCTATAGTATCAGGTCTGCCATTCCTTTGGATGACGCCATAAGGTTGAAGTTNGTAAGAATTATTGGAGGAATTAATCACAGTTTGGGTTATTTTAAACATATAGTTTTTGTCGATTTCGATTNCTCGTTCAAAGGCAAGNCCTTTCCCATTATCCCACTTAAGCTTAATTGGTGTGCGCTCAGTTAGTTCCGTTCCGGATACTAATTTCCAAATTGTATTTGGCCCAGGTAGGTCTAATTTTTCCGTGATTTTNGAGCTATCCTGCCAGCCATAGTGAATGAGGTAATCTTTTTGNAGGAGTTTTACTTCTAATGCTTCATCNATTAGAGATGTTTTGTAATCATTTAATTGGAGGTCNTCTATTCTGCCTCCTTTTAACCAAATAGAACCTGATANCCTTTTNGTATTAATACCCACNCTACTNGCGGTNACTGTCNNTACANNANTTTCTGACACTGAAGGTATCAATTTATCCTGATCAGACTCCTCCAAACTATCTAAAGGNTCATTNTCNGTTATCCCGGGCTGATCAATAATTTCTGGGGGAGGAAACAAAAGNGTCCACCCAAAAAGAACCAAAAAGCTTAGCACCATGGCTAGTATCAGATTCTTTGTATTTTGTGCATCCATTATTTTCTCCGTAGATAATTCTTAGAAATCAAATCANAATTTTCATATATTTTCTGCAAAATNATAACTCTCTCGATCTTTAATAGACTGTTTTCTATATATTGGCAAAGTCAAATAATCCAGAATCTAGTAGGTGGCTTGGATTAACATTTGTCATTGCCTTTAGTAGTACATTTTTACGTCCAGGACTTTTTCTTTCCCATTGGCTTAGGAGTTCCTTAACTTGGGNTCTCTGAAGACCTTCTTGACTTCCGCATAAATCACAAGGGATTATGGGAAATTTCAGAGCTTGGCAAAAGTTTGAGCAATCTATCTCATCTATTAGAGAAAGTGGTCGAAAAACATATAGGTCTTTTTCATCGTTAAGTAATTTTGGAGGCATAGAGGCTAATTTTCCTCCATGAAAAAGATTCATAAAAAAAGTTTCTAAGATGTCATCTTTATGATGTCCTAGTGCAATGGCTCCACATCCATTTTCTCTGGCTATCCTATAGAGGTTGCCTCGTCGCAATCTTGAGCAGAGGCTACAAAAAGTTTTACCATTGGGAATTTTGTCTTTGACTATNGAATAGGTGTCTTGATACTCGATTATATGAGGGATATTATTTTTCTTAAGAAAGTTTGGNAATATCTTGGATGGAAAATTTGGCTGGCCTTGATCAAGATTNCAAACCAAGATCTCCATGGGGAAAACCCCTCGCCATTTTAATTCTATAAGGGCAGCCAGTAGGGTGTAACTGTCTTTTCCTCCAGATAAGCATACTAGCCATTTACAATCTCTTTCAACCATAGAAAAGGTGTCTANCGCCTCTTTTGTTTTCCTTATGATACGNTTTCGCAGTTTTCTAAACTCCAAGGTATTAGGGGCGTCATTAAANATCGGNTGAATGGGATTATTATCAAGCATCACTTTGTCCTATGAATTTCAATTATTTTGGGATGGGGTCATGTCCTGAGCCTCCCCAAGGATGACATTTAATAATCCGTTTCATAGTTAACCAAGTTCCTTTGAAAGCTCCAAAATTTTCTAGGGCCTCAAGGGCATATGAAGANCAACTAGGTGTGAANCGGCAGTTATTNCCNAATANAGGACTTAGTACGAGCTTGTANATTCTTACTAGAAAATGAAGAAAAAAGGCTAGAGGTCCCATAAAATTAAACTAAATTTTTGTTATGCACTCGTCTTATAACATCCTTTAAGTCTTGTAAAAGAAGTTTAAAAGACCTTTCACAAGTTTCTATGGGTTTTCCTATCAAAACATAATCCCACCCGGGATTTCCGTGACTAGGAATAACTTCTCTAGATAATTCACGTAGACGCCTTTTTGCCCTATTCCGCGTCACAGCATTTCCAACTTTTTTTGTACAGGTAATACCGACCCTGATTACATTCTTGTCTACACATTCATTATTTTTTCTTTGTCTAGCTTGTATGTTAATGCCATTTGAAGAAGCCCTTTTTGCACGACTAGCTAGAATGAAATCAGAACGCTTGCGAATTGTATATAAGTTTGAATCTATTTTTGTTTCCATTACAAAACCACGGAAAGTTTATATTTAATGGTAAAACATATTTTGGATTACAAATAAAGCTAGGCTGAAAGTGATTTTCTACCTTTAGCCCGCCTGCTATTAATTATCTTCCTGCCATTTGCCGTAGACATTCTTTTTCTAAAACCATGTCTACGCTTTCTTACTAAGTTGCTAGGTTGAAAGGTACGTTTCATCCTTAATTCCTGAATTTTTTATATAAGTTCAGGTTGTTCTAATGTTGAAAATATCATAAGTCAATAATATCTGGTTAATTTAATGGAATCAGAAAGGAAAGCTTAATAAAAAGTGCTTTTTAGACTTTTAAATATCAGATTCTTATTGGCTTTCTTTATGGTTTGTTCATTTTTTGGAATATACATATTTTTCAATGACCTAGTGTCATTTGACTCCCTTGGCAAGAATAGAGAAGTATTATCATTTTGGGTTGAGAAAAGAATATTTTTTGCATCAGCGATATATTGTATTACTTACGTTACTTTTGTCTCCTTTTCTGTTCCATTTGCAACAGTTTTAACTGTGTCTGGCGGATTTTTGTTTGGTGGCCTTTTAGGTAGTTTGCTTTCTGGGGTCTCAGCAACGTGTGGGGCGAGTTTATTATTTCTAATCGTAAAATTAGGTTTTGGTCATTATTTAGATATCGAAGCAATAGATAATAAAATTTTGGCAGATATGAGAGCTGGTGTAAAAAAGAATATATGGACGTACCTTTTCTTGATCAGGTTGATTCCAGTTATTCCTTTTTGGTTGGCTAATATAGTTCCAGCTTTACTCAGAGTTAAATTAACCGTCTATGTGATAACTACATTTTTTGGAATCATGCCAGCAACTATTTTATATTCTTATATAGGTTCTTCAATAGATTCTTCTTTTAATGGTGGGACACCAGATTTGTCAGTGATTTCACACCCGGAGTTTTTCATTCCGGTCTCTATTTTAATTATTCTTTTTCTTTTTCCTTTAATTAAAAATAGGAAATAGGCTAAGTATTTCTCTTTTTTGGAAGATCCCTGAGGGCAGCAAAAAATACAAACCAAAAAAATCTAAGTCTTTTAATAGGGCTGGTTTCTTTCCTAAGCTGTTCATATTTCTTAATACCACATTCTGTTTTTATTAGTGATTTCATTGAAAAAATTCCTGTGAAAAATAAGTACATATTTTTTTTGGAGGTTTACATAGGTCTCCCATACTAATCTACATATATTTGATTGCATTAAACCCTTCAAGTATATTATACCTTCAATCGTGCACCGATAGCTCAGCTGGATAGAGTACCTGACTACGAATCAGGGGGTCGGGGGTTCGAATCCTCCTCGGTGCGCCACTAAAAATCAGATTGAAGAATTAATAT
>PBQX02000016.1:0-18017 GCA_002725175.2 Paracoccaceae bacterium | reverse complement strand
GTGTCTCAAATAATGGTAACAGATATCGTAGCAACAATTCATCGTATCATTATGATAATGTTAATGATGGAAATGCAGACACTTTCTGGATATCGGGTAATAATACAGATGAAACAATAGGTATTTACTTTAATGAAATGCAAGAATTAGTTGGATTTGGATTGAAATGGCCAAATACTAGCATAACAACAGATAGTGTTCATATGCGGCGTCGTGGTACTTGGACATTGTATTATACACTTGATACAATTTCAAGTATAAGCGATGCGGAAAATGCAACTTATTTTGAAATATTATCACCATATTATTTGGGAGATCCTCAAACGGATGGACAAGACAATGTACCAACAGAAGTTAATTTCTCATTTGTTGAAGACATAATAAGTGGAACTAATGTAATTTCAAACGTATATACTGAATCTAGGACAATTGATTTATCATCTTCCTTAACGTATACCAGATGGGGTCACGTACAAGATGACCAAGTTACAATAAACTGGGATAATAACTTCAGAATACAAGGCAAGTTCCATGCTACTACTGCTAATACAGGATGGGGACATATGTTTGAAATGGGTATAAAAGCTGCAAAACCGACTGGTGGCTCTATTGATGCTACAGATGGTACCATTGCTTGGTATCCATGTGCAGGTACTAGTAATAGAGGATTTTTCGTAAATAGTGGAGCTGGTGGTAGCGACGATAGAGCGTATTTCTTCCCTATTGTGAATACTGGTGCTTTCAATGCAAACGAAGAAACATGGTTTACAATAGAATGGAATAGTTCTAATGCGACTTTCACTTTGAATTTTACAAATTCATTTACATCTTACGATGCACTGGCTGCTCAATCGGATGGTTTAACAGAAAGTTGGGCAGACAGAGCATTTGTAAGTGGAACTCCACCACCAACTGGCTCGTTTAATTATTGGATAGGCATAGGTGCTACTTTGATGAATTATAATTATGCTTGGCCTGGTGCTGTACACGAATTTCAAGTTCAAAGTGGATTTCAAACAATAACTCCTGGTAGTCCTTTGTTCGCATCTGGTTTGAAAGCAGAAATAACTGGATTAGATACTGGTGTTGAATATTCTGTGTCTTTGGGTGAATTTATTGCTTATTTGCAGGATCCTCCACCTGAACCGGAACCGGAGCCAGAACCATAGCAATAGTTGTTCGCCTTCTTTGCCTCTAACTTAGTTTTAATATAAAAAAAACAAAAAAAAAATAAATTTTTGTTCAATTCTGTAAAAATAAAATATTAAAGAGAAAAAATAAATAAAAAAAAATAAATTTTTTTGTTCAACACTGGAAAATAAAATTTAGTTAATTTTTAAAAATGATACTCTAATTAAATGCCGTCGTATTTAAATCCGAATATTATTGAACTAGATGCGATTGAAGACTTAGCTTTTCAGCCAATTGATGAGTCATTTGCTTTTACTAAAGTAGATTTTGCTATTACAAACTTTGGAACGATAAAAGATTTTTCAATAGTTGTCAATAATTTTGAAGAAACTATACCAAATGTTGATATTACATATGAAGAAACAGTTCCTTTTAGTGAGGACCGATTGAGTGATCCCTCTGGTAATATGACATATATTCCACCTGGGTATGTCCCAGACACTGGGATATTTGACCCAGACAACGCCGACGCGGTGTCTGGGTATTACACCCAGAACGGATATCCAAAAGATAGTTCTGGAAATACTTTGTATATTCCATATTTTTATCTTGCGGGTGACCGCGCCGACCCACCCCCCGACGCCAATAATTCCCTCCCAGATGAGGTTAGGTTTGGTACAACCGATACATACACATCAACTGACAGCGGTCATGAATATGATTTGAATAGAACAGAGCCGGTATCTGAACGCGGCGCCGGTGCCTCCACAATTTCATATACTAGGGCTTATTTTAATAAAAATTTTTATCTTGTAAAAGATTCAGAAAGATTATTAAGAGGTGCTATTTATAATATTTTTGTATTAGAATTATTTAGCCAAATGCCAAATATTAGTAATATTGATTTTACACAAGATGCATTCCGTTCAAATGGTTTGTTTTTTCAAAATGACCCAACAGCAGAAACGGATGTTTCTGGAGGATTGATGTCCAATCTTAGTACTAAAACACACACAGGTGTAGCAGGAATAAAAACAAGTTACGAAATTTTTGAATACTGGTTTAAACAATCAACTATTTGGCACAGAGATTATTCTATTGTTCAGGAAGATGCTACTGGTGTTGTGAATTTTTGGCCAGGAGACATTCTGTATGTGTTATATAAATTAAAGCTAACGGTATCACGCCCATCTGTTCTGGGCGGGGGTGATGCTAATTTGGCATCAGAGTTGGTTACAAATTCACAATTCCAACCATTATCTAGTACTGTTCCATTAACAGAAAAGAATACTTCCTTTATATTAGGTTGGAGAATTGAACCAAGAACTTCATATACTGTAAATGTTAATTTTGAATGGAGCGACAACAACGGCATCACAGATGACAACTTATTGGGGACAATGAAAGCGTTATGGGACGCAGCGGGTATTGGTAGACGAAATGTTCAACAAATTCTAACAGAATTTATCGCCAAATTATATGGTATCCCTTATGAAACAATTAATATAATAACGGTAACATTTGCTTCTTTGCTGATAAGTTTTGATGTTATGACAACTGATGTGTATCGTGCCGGGGATTCTGAAGTCGACAACGGCGACGCGGTCGACGGACAACCAAAATCTTGGAGTCCAGGACTCAACGACGCCGACGTCGCGGGCACCGACTACGCCAACAAAGATTTAAAAGTATTACTTAAGGATGCTGTGTATGAAAGAGCATTACCAAATGAATCACTTTTAGATGAATTCGGAAATCCAGTAACGTTTAATGATGGCACGAACGCCAACTTTTATGCAGGAGCAGGAGACGAGACCACCCAAAGATGGGACGTCGGCGACATCCCCGGCGATGCGAACACTGTCGCGGGTGCTAACGCGACTTCAACATGGAATGTCGTCGAACTAATTATAGAACCAGAACCCGAACCTGAACCTGAACCAGAGTCACAACCCGAACCCGAACCCGAACCAGAGTATCCAACTGATATTACTATACCATCGGAGTCATTTACGAATGGATTACCTACGTATGCGAATCCCACAGCTGTTACTTATGAAATAAATAGAACTTCGTATGTATCTGATACGAATGATCCAGACGGACAAGATTTCCACGCTATATTACAATTCCGTCTTTCAGCAGACGCGGGCGACGGCCTCGGCGATGTATTACATGTAACAGATGCTTCTGGTGGAGAACTAATAAAGGTGTATGTCGAAGATGATGGCAATGGCGCGGCTTTTAAATTCGCCGCCATCAACAGTTCCGGGGACGGTATGAATGAATTCCCTTTAGGAGGCGCGGAGCTCAACTCGAGTTCAACCGGAGCTAAGGTGGGAAATATGAATATTTATAATGATTACTTTTTGGTCATAGTGATACCAGACAACCTCGAGCAGCTCGTCACTAATGCCGGCAACAACAACCAACTCGTCACGGCGCTCCACGGGCGCGGCATCATTTCGATTTTAGAAAGAGATCAAAGTGGGATCGTCACTGAATTTAGCTACCCCACCGCCGATATCATGACCTCCTACACGACCGATCCCGCACCGTATGGCGCTCTCGGTTTGGATTACCGGATCTCGAATAATATACCGAGAAGCGATACTATGAATTTTATTGTAAATCCCGCCGGCGTCGCGAACTTCAATTATTTAAGATTAGATGTTCATTTTGACACGTATACTGATCAGTATGCTGGCGCCACCACCCAAAGCATCTTCGAAGATATCCAGGAATATTTAAAAATCGGATTCGAACCATTTTATTACGAGAAATCAAATATGTCGAAGAACGAGAGCGAACTGTTGGCCGCCGGCGGCGGCTCCCAGGGCGCCTTTGTGCATCAACGCTCTACGGAATCACTTGGTGATAATACCCTTACAATGATTTTAAAATTTAATTCGGGCGATTCGAATTACCGAGCGGCGAGCCTTATTAATGATGAAATAGACACTTCTTCAGCTGTCAAAACTTGGTTTGGCAATCACAAATTCGCCGCGAGATATTTTGGTAAACCTGAGCACGATGACGCGGATGGGTCGGCCGCGGCACCGTCTATTCACAAAAACATATGTTCTATTCGCAGGTCAGCCGGCTCCGAGTTGAAATCAATCAGAAAGGCCGGCCTTAAACCCTGGGAAAGTATAACACACAAGAGCGGTATAAGTGGTAAAACGGATTTGGATGACTTCAATCCGACGGGCGAGACGTCGGCCGATAGCACGTGGGAAGACGGCGTCACATTAAAGAAGATAGGCGACGAAGCCGGCGTATATGCCAACGAATGGGCCACCACTGACGAATGGCATTATGGTGGGAAAATTCATAAAGTTACCACCGCCCAAAATGGTGGAGACCTGGCCGACGACCAATATGTTATACATGACTATATTTTCGGGTCTAACAAAGATAAGGAGAGTGATGGTACTACTACATCCGACGGTCTAAAAGCTCCAGTAAATGATAACAAACATAATGCGGGTGGGTTAACTGATTGGTTAACAAAAATGAGTGCATGGGGTCGTATGTTCGTCGCAAATAACGACAAAATCGGCGATGATATCAGTAACACGGACCTTAAATGGAACAGTTCTACTGATTCGAGTATATTTTCATTATCTGCGATTATAGGTGAGGATGGAAAAATAACAGGTTTTGGTTGTAATACTTCACACAAACAAACATATGGCTGGCATACAGCTTTCCAGCGGTCTGCGTATTTCACACAACCACACGCCTTCCTGGACGGTCTAGATGCAAATGATGGCACCGTCAATAAGGATATAGACGAGCGCGCGATTTTTGAGAATACAGTACCGGGTAATTATGGAGAATGCCGGTTTTTAAATCCCGGCTTCAACGAGCTAGATGACGGAGATGGTGCGACATTCGTAATTGAAGGCGTCGCCCAAGCATACTACCCATCCGTTAATATCAATAACGGAAGTGATCGCGATGATAATCTTGTTCTTGCACCACCATTATTCATACAACAACGCGGGCCGGGGAGCTACGGTAGAACCGCTCGACAGGAACAAAATGAAATATATCGAAACTGGTTTAATGTAATGAATAATACTGTAAACCTTGCGACGGCGGGGGAACGTGATTCGGCACAAGTATCTGACAACTCAAGTATAGATAAAAGTTATACTGAGACTTTGGAAGACAACACGGATTACATTGTTGTGATTCGAGTGGGGGGTACTGGAAAAACAAATCATGATGCCACGCTAACTAAATCAGATACTGAAAACTTAACATGGTCTTTTCAAGTATATGATGACAAGGGGGTATTGAAACTGCAGTCACATGTTGAAGATGGTTGGACTGATGATATTTCTGGTAATGGAGTTGCAGTATGCGGTCCACAAAAATTAATGGTTCCTTCGAAAGAACACCCGTCAGATCCCGACGACCTGGTGGACGCCTTCAACGTGGCCGTCCCGGAATCGAATTTGCGGCTGGCCCGCTACAACCCCAATTTAAATAACCCCGCGCGGAGCGTCCACGACGGCGTCGGCGTCGATTCCTCATCACCGACGGCGGATGACGCGGGTTATAGCGCTCCACCAAGAATCGGATATGGTTTTCCAGAATTTATACCATGTAATCAGTATGATATCATTATTAATAATGGTAATCTGGATAATTTAACACAAAAAGATATGATGCTGGAGACCACATCCTCGTCTTTGACCGCTAACGGCTCGGACGGCTCGCCGAACATCCGCGTCTACGGCGACCCTGGCTCCACCGCACATGTGCCGTCTATGGACTACAGTTCGGATGATCAAAATTTTTCGAGCGCGGTGGGCTCGTCGACTCCACAAGACTGGTGGAAGAGTGACAATATTGGTGTAACATATAAGAATCTTGAAGTTTTTGACAATAACTTAACAGATGAACAAGTATCTGATTTTATTAAAAATAATTTAATAAATTAATTGTAATTGAGCGCGCGGGGTCTGGTGCGAAACATTTATAATTTTTTATATTAAGTCTATATGAATAGTATTTTCGGGAATGCAATAGTTAGTGTAGATTGTGAATTA
Organism: Paracoccaceae bacterium; assembly: GCA_002725175.2. GTDB lineage: Bacteria > Pseudomonadota > Alphaproteobacteria > Rhodobacterales > Rhodobacteraceae > CACKLF01. The sequence continues at coordinate 11,823 of PBQX02000016.1, read as the reverse complement.
TTATTGAAATATTACTCTATTACTGGTTATGCAGGTAAAAATATGATATGTAGTGCGAAAATTGTGAGCCAGCCATCAGCTGGTGGTGTTTTATGTTATGAATCGTGTTTTTCCCAGGTAAAAACAAACACCAATGGTCAATATGTGCTACCGTTGTGCGCGTATGGCTCTGATGCTGCGAATGCGCTGCATAGAGGTCAATTAATATGGATTGAAGCCCAGGCCTGTGATGGGTGTGTGATGCGGGCTGTGTGCGAATATAATAATAAAATAGAAATAGTGAATGTGACAGTTCTAAGTACAATAAAATGTAATATGATAGAGATATTGATGGAAAAAATAAATATAGAAAAGATAAAAGAAATAAAAAAAACTGTAGAAGAAATTGTGGTTCGGTCGCTGTGTCCGGCATGTGCCCGCGGGGGCGTTGAAGATGATATTAATATATTATGTGAGATTATTAGACTTGGTGGAATTTGTGAAAACAGCAATATAATATTATATTGTTTTGCGGAAACAATACTAGAAGTAGTTGGTAAAGTTGATTTTGGAAATGAATTAATAATTGAGAAAATTTTCGATAAGTGTTGTGTAAAGTGTGGTTGTGATAAATTAAAACAAAAAATTCGTGAAAAATCTAGAAAAGCAAGTACTTTGATAATGTTAAATCGTAAAAAAAATTTTGGAATATTTGATGTAACGCGACGTTTATTTATGGACTACTCTTTTAATTTTACAGAAGATGATATTCATAATAAAATTGGTCAGCATAATTGAAGCTCTTTATTTGTGATTTCAGAAATGCGTGTATTATGTGAAATAACAAGTAATGTTCTATCTTTTGAAATCATATTAATCATTTTAAGTATTAACGAAACATTATTTTCATCTACAGATGCAATGGGTTCGTCCATTAGAACAACCTTTGCTTTTCTAAAGTATGTACGCAATAATATAATTAGTTGTCTTTGTCCTCCACTCATAAATGATGAATCTACACCAACTTGTGTGTGTATACCATTTGGTAATTTATCAAATATGTTAGTGTTTAGTGATTTAAGAGTGTTTTTAACATCTTTAACTGATGCGTTATTAGAATATCTAATATTATTATAAATTGTATCATTAAAAAGTTTAGAATGTTGGTCAACCAAGCTGATATTATCTCGTATAGTTTCTGTATCAGACGATCCAAAAATATGAATATTACCTTTATTAGGTTGTAAACTACCTAAAATGAGCTTAAATAATGTAGTTTTACCACAACCGGAATCTCCTTTTATGTAAACCTTATCTCCTTTTTGAAATACAAAATTAAGATCCTTAAATATCCAAGGTGATTTACTATTATATTTAAAATATAATTTGTCTACTTTAATAGCTGGTGCCTCTTTTTGAATAGGTTTTGGTGATGTAGGTGGCTGATGCACATTAGATATAATAACATCCATATATTCAGTCATAGCAATAGTTTCTCCAATATTTGTAAATATGCCTACAAGGTTTGCTTGTGTTGCCTGTATAATTCTAATAAAGTAGTATAATTCTGCAACATACAGTGCAATAGCTTTGTGTTTAGGCATTTTAGTTTTAACAACAATAATATTAAAGAATATAAATGATGTAATGATAAGTATTTCCTCGTAAAATCGTAATTTCCATACTTGTCTCAAGCTAAATTTATGTATATTTGCATTAATGATGTTTAGTTTATCATATTTTTCAACTTCTGAATCCTCTTGATGTGTAGCGTATATTGAAGATATATTGGAAACCTTGTCTTTAACATTTTCTGATAATTTCATGTAATCTTTTTGTGCTTCATAACTTGTATCCAAGCATTCTTTACTATTTATGTATAAAATGAGTAAAAATATAACAAAAGTGGTTAACTGTAGAGCTCCAATATTAGTATCTAAATAGAAGAAATACGCTGTAAGTATAATTAATGCTAAGAAATGTGGCAGATAATGTCTTATAACTTCTATGACAACTGCTCTGATAGTATAAGGTAAATAAGAGAAGCAACTTAATAGTTTACCAATTTCTACAGGTTTATCACTTTGATGAGAATTCATAACGTATTCATATATGTGTCTTCTAACATGTCTAACAAATGCGGGTACAATAGTATCTTCTAGCCATCTTCTGCCCAGGTCAGTAAAAACAACAAGGATAAAGGTAAGTACAACATTAGTAACGTGGTTTGTGTTAACATTGAAATCATTTTTGTTTTTAGCCGATACAGAGTTCATCAAATCTGATGTAAATTTAGGAATAAGTACAAATGATGCGATAATTCCTGTAATAACGACCAAAAGATATGTCGAAATAAGTGTTTTATTTTCTTTTGAATACGATACTAAAACTTCTTTGATCATACTTTAGTATAATTTTTTATTTGAGGTATTAGTAATTAAAATAAAATAAATGTAATTTATAATGAAAGCAGAAAGCGGTATTAATATTGAGAATAATACAAATCCAACAGTGTATATAATAGATTCACCTTCTACACCGTCCTCTAGGGGCACACCTGCTGCGCTTGCCGGACTGAAGGAAACATTAGAAAAATTAAAAAAAAGAATAGAGAAAATAGAGAAATCTTTAGTGCCTCTTCCAAGTGCGTCTTCAGCATTGGAGAAAGCGAAGGCAGCTCGTCGTAAAGCACGGGGTATGCGAGGCAAAAATAATAAAATATTAGTAAAATACAAGAGAAAGACGAAGCGTGTTTGTACCCAACCTTCTAAAAAAAAGCAGCCTAAAGCTAAGAACGTATTAAAGAGTAAGAAAAATGTCGGAGGATATAATGAATATTGGATTCAATAGTCTAAATATTGATATAGAAGGAGAAATATATGAATATCTTAAATATAATGATTTATTGAAATTGGTATGCGCATGCACATGTTTGCCAGAGACGATAATTTTATTAAAAAATAAATTATATGATGCGAAAATTTATGATGAAATAGAAATATTGGAAAATCTAATAAAACAATTATTATCGAATCCTTCAATATCTTATAATAATATGAACTTAATAAAAATATGTGTCTCAAATTTAAGAGATAAATTGAATTATATAAGGAGTAATATAAATATGAAGTATCACATAAATAAATTATTGTACAATGTGAGCTTGGCTGATGACATGGGTGGATATTCTTACTTGATAGCGAAATCATCAATAATGGAAGTAATTCACATGGGATTGGGGACTGTGATTGAGTTAGATTCATCACTACGCGAACGCGGCCCGTGCACTGGTGTGTGGCACGACGACAACATCATCGTCTGAGTCTTCATCATTATTTGTATTATCTTCTCTAAGTTTATATCCTCTCCATCCAAATTTGCCGCCTCTACTAAAACCAGTTCCAAATTTTTTAACCATATATGTTTGTAGGTCTCTTCTTTTAGGTGGTTTTTCTGCAACAGTGTCTCTATAATATATTTGAAATTGAGAATACAAATCAGCCAGCCATAATACATCTGTTTGTGGTAGTGGTTTATCATCTTTTGTCTTAGTTTGTATATATTCATTTACAAAATCGACATAGTTATCATTCATTTGTTGATATTCTTCTGTGGCACGTATAACAGCTATAGGTTCTTTATATCCGTGAACTTTGTATTTTTTATAATATTGCGTTAACATCCACATAAATGGTTCTTTCCACTTTTCAAGTTTTTGGTTTAAATTGCAATCTAATTTGAATTGGTTTGGTTTTTCAGGGTCTGGGTCATCTGTGAATTCTGATTCAAATCTAGTGACTTTGAGTCTTCTCCATGTGCCACCATCATCTGCTGGAACTTTTGGGAGTTGATTACAAGTCATAAGCAATTTGAATTGTGGTTGATATATAATAGGTGGACAATTAAGAGCCCGTGCTTCTATTTTATCACCCCCTGTTAATTCTTTAAGAATGCCAACTTGTATTCTTTCATTTTCATTTGGTTCTTGAAGAACGACAAATCGCTTGTTTCTGAGTTTAGCTAATTCTGGTGATGCGGCATTTGAACTTTGCCTTTGTTTGGTAATGCATGCAACTGATAGTTTAGAACAATAATCACCGAAAGAATTTTCGAAAAGCTCGATTAATTTTGATTTACCATTACCGCCACTTCCAACCCATATATGAAAATGTTCATATCTGCGTCCTCCTGACAAACAACTTGCTAAAACGGTGAGAACATAGTCACGTGTTTCATTATTTGGAATAATTTCCTGAATAAACTCTCTAAGTTCAATAACAATTGGGTCTCTATTGCTATATTCTTTATATTCAATATTAGTGGATAAACACACATAATCTTCGCATCTAGCATCTCTAAATGTAGCAGTTTCTAAATCGTATACTCCATTTTTGAAACCTATTAATTCAGTTTTAGTATCAAGTATATCGTCGAAATTAGTTTGTTCGTGTTGCCTAGCTCTATTCCAATAAAGTTGTTCACATGCCTCTTCAGCAAGTTTTCTTCTAAATCCCGCGTCTTTGAATCTATTAGCAACTTTAATAATTTCAGTTGCGGTATGTTCGTATCTTTCTTTGCTGGGATGTGTTGCTGAAAGTTTTTCAGCTCTAAATCTTATATTTTTACTTACGCCAATAAAATCTGAATATAAATCATCTACAACTTTAATTTTAAATCCAATATCTGCGTCATCCTTTTCCCATCTGTTATTTCTGAATTCATACCATATTTTTTTTTCATATGCGCCGCATACAAAAACGTGTCCAAACTTGTGTTTGAAAGCTGCAACAATATGATAAACTAAGTCAACAAGTGATTCGCTGGTGTGTCGTTTTCCTTTAGGACCTTTTTGATATCCTGTTCTGCATACGGTTGTACTAATATAATATTCTAAATCATTTCTGGTAATTTCTCTGTATGCTTTTTCATTATCTTTTTTTGCCCACATATGAAGACTGCCAATGCTCATGTCTTTTTTGACCATCTTATACCACTCTTTTTTACAATCTTCTTCTGCTGTCTGTGCATATTCTTCACATCTTAGACTAAATTTAATCCAACATTGTAATAAAGTATCACTAATATTATGTAAACACCAGCCAACTTGCATCCATAAATTTCGTTCTTTAACGCGATGAACAGACAAAATTTCAACGAGTGATTGAACGGTGTTAAGATCTGTATATCCGTTATTAATACGTTGGTGATATTGTCGTGGTCTTATTAAATCGTTTTTTGATTGTGAGTGGTATTGAGATATCCAAGAGTCAATAATATCTTGTTGTCCATTTTTAATACTAGAAACATCTGCGGTGATGTATCTTCTAATAGATAAAAAATTAACAAGTTCAACAGTATCAGTATAATATTCCGATGTAGTAGTACGTTTAGGAAATGTGTTTCCAACATCTTCGATGTCTGAATATCCCCATATTCCTGTTAATTTGTATGGGTGTCCGTCTGATTTACGTGCACCATACATCATCCATCCATTTTTTTCAAGAACAGATGCGTCTAGGATGTCTTCAATATCATTAATGCAATCATCGAATATGTGTTTAACTTCAATGAGTAATTCTTCTCTAAAGAAATGTTGTAATGCTGGTTCTGTAACAATATGGGGAAACATAATATGAATACCATCCTTTTTGCAATCTTTTTTAGTAGTTGGTTGTAGTTTTTCAAATACAAATGCATCAAATGTATGTGGTGCATTTGTGTCTATATATTGTGAGGTAATTCTTGTAACACATTCTATAAAACTTTTAATTTTATCCATAGTATAAGCTCTTTCCGTGGATTCTTTGGCAATTTTGAAGTCAAGGTCATAAAGTAAACAGCAAAGATCAGTATGTTTTTCCACTAAATCACATTTCAAACCGAGACTAAATACATGTTCAAAATATTTTTTATGAAATTCGATTTTCATATCGTCTGGTATATAAAACGCACCTCTGAATGTATCTAACCCTAAATGAGAATATCTATCACCACTTTGGACTCTAAATTTAGACAACCATGATAAAAAAGAATCCATTAATTTCTAGAATGTAATTATATTATTATATTAATTTCACTCTTAATTCAATTACAGGGGTATTGTATTTTTTTCTGTAATGTCAATATTTGAATCAACTATATATGAGTGAAATGTTGCGTTTTGTAGTACTCGTTTTGGTGTTTTTGTTCTAAAATATTTTGCGATATGAATATATAATTCAAAACCTTCAATATCTAATAGACTTTGTCCATTATCATCATATGTCCAACTGTTAATTAGTGAACCAATATCATAGTTATCCAAATCATCTTTTGTGGGCCAGAAGGATTCATCTAAATCTTCTATAAATGAACACGCTAATCGTGCTAAATCAAATGCTGGGTGTGGGTGAACGCCATCTACTAGCGAGTATTGTCCACCCGCATCACCATCATCGTCGAAAACATCTCCTATATATTGTTTATTATTAACCTGGAAAGTGCTTCTTCCAAAGTCAATAATATTCATAATATATCCGTATGTTGGTATTTTGTATATAATATCTGATTGTTTGTAAAAAATATATTTTTGATTTGTTTTTTTGCCCATAACGTTTTGAACATGAAGATCATTGTGAACAAATTGAATATATTTGTTTGCACAATGTAATCCTGCAGTTATTTGAAAAATCCAAGCTTTTAACTTATTAATAACGATAATTTTTCTAATATATCTAACGAATGAATATCTTGTTGGTATCCTAACTCTATTTATTGAATCCTTTAATAGATTATCTAATGTAATGTCGAATTTTTCCATAAAAACAATTTGAACAGGTACTTCTGGATAAATAATGATATGTTTTGCATCGTCATCTTCATCTGTGGAAGGTGTAATGCCATTTGGTGCTTGAACTGCATACATATCTAAATCACACACTTCTAAGTCATTTATGGCCTCAAACTTACGTTGATTGGTTGGTATATGTTTAATTCTAATTTTGTTTTTTTGAATAGATGACATTAACCAATTTTCGTCATTTATGATTGAATATTCTTCACTAACATCTTCTTCAAAATCTTTAATGATACCGCTATAAATACCATATATGGAGCCAAAATGTGGTGTTAATCCGAATTCTTTAAGTCTAGAAAGATATATGCTACAAAGTGTATCGATATATGCTGTATTAGAAACGCTATGTACTTTGTCAATTGTATTCTTCCATTTATTGTAGTTACCTGGAACTAAATGAGATGAATTTGAAGATTTATAACGAAAGAAAGTTCTAGGTTCAATAATTGGTGTGCTTTTAATATGAAATGGTGCATGAATGGCTTCACCTCCTTGACAGCTGACAATGAGTCCTGAATAATTATTTTGATTTTTGGAAATAACATCTATCAATCTATTATTTAGATGTATTGTATTCCATTTGCTAAATTTAAGATGAGTGTCCATCACCCATGATGGGAAATATGATTGTATGTTTTCTAATTCTATATGTGAACTAGATAAGAATCTTTCAACATTTTTATATCTTATATTCTCAACTTGAAGTTCTAATACCATATCGATAAACTCTTTATTATTTTGTGTCAACTCTCCGCATATTTAATAAACCAAGTGACCCATTTAACATATTGTGTAGCAGAATCAATAACATTTTTGTTTTTTATGCATTGATTCCCTACATATTCAATTGCCCATGGAAATTTGGAAACACATTTTGTAACTAAATTCACATCATTTTTTAAATCATTGGAAGCATACATCAATGCGTTTCCATTTTGCATTATTGCAATATCTACCCATTTCCTGGACTTAGACAACCAAGCAAACTGTTTTAATCTACACCCATCATTTCTTAAACAAATAAAAATGAATCCTTTGTCTTGAAACATGGGATAAAATTTGCATGGAATGATACCTTTATGTGAAGAAACATATTTAAGTGCTTTAAAATAATTCGAATAAGTGAATTCTGTATATTTCCACAATGCAGCTGCGGCACTGCTTGGTACGTGACGTAAAATAGCGTATCCTTGCAAACTAGTATCAATAGCAATTTGAATATATTTCAAATTGGTTTTAATATATTTTGGAAAGAAACGAAAAATATCTCCTTTCGAAAAAAAACATAAATCGATAATATCTTGTTCATCAATCTTGTGTAGTTGTGTAAGTGTTACGAGGTCACTAAACGACAAATATTGTAGAATATTTTGGTTACATATGTTTTTCATAAAAAGGTAGATACTTTGTATAAGAAATTTAATTGAAAATTCAAATAATATGATACAAATGATCAGACTTAATTAGGTTATGTTCTAATAATATATTTGGTGGTATTTCCTTTGTAACTATAATAAAATTTCGAGTACCTTTTGAATGTATCATAGATATTAATAACTCAATATAAAATCGAATGACCTTATTACTCACAGGCTGTTCGGATACTGGAACAATAACATTTATTTGATTGTTATAACCATTCCATGTTAGTTGATTATCAACCCAAAAACAATCATTCTTATATTTTTCTTGTATAAGAGCAATTATTTTGTCGTATGAGCCGTAATACCAAAAAATGTAGCTGTTTGTATCCGATATAATATTATTTATGTGTGCGTTTACAAATTTGGAGAAAAGGCCTAATAATAAAACAAGTGTAACAGTAAATGTGCCATTATTATCAAAATAATCCTCTTGTTTATTTTCTAGCAATTTATGTAAAACAATGATTTGTTGTGAAATATCATTTGAATATGGTTTATTAAGAAATCGTGTCGCACTTGTAATTAAATGTGAAGTTGTGAATGCTGAAAGTTCTTTAATAATATTCTGAATATTTGATTTAAGGTGTTTAATTTGTTGATCTTGGTCTTGAGAGTTTTGTATCTTGGAAATTTCTTCCTGAAATTGTTTTTCTAGAGTAATAATGTTTAATTTATCAGACCAATTATAAGCAAGATGTGACAATAGTATAGAAATGTCTGATATATTTGGAACTTTCTTAAAAAAAGACTGGGCATTCATATTAACTAATTAATAGTTTTATATGTTTAAATTAGAGTGTCTTGGCGCAGCTCGGCGGCATGGTTTTTAATTTGTTAAAAAGATTTTTCCATTGTTGTCTTATATTGTGTATATTGAATTTTGTATTAGCATAATCTATTTGAGATTTAAGACATGTTTTATTGTATACTTTAACACTTTCTAGTAACATTTTCGCGAAAAGTGTACAATGATCTAATTTATTTTTTGTATAGGGATACATCATTGTATGTCCGTTTGTAGTTTCAGGTAATGCAGCCAAAGAACTGTGCACACAAATACATCCTGCAGACATAGCTTCTATAATACATAAACACGATGTTTCTGGATGTGTTGATGGAAATGCGAATATATCAGCATTTGATAAAGCATCGCGTATTTCCTCGTTGCTAACGGTTCCATGGTAAGTCATATTGGAATGTTTAATTATTTTATCAAAAATATTATTATAATAAGTATCCAGGTCAGTTCTATCATATAGTTCAAAACTACTATAAACATCTAAATGCACATTAATGTTGATATTTGAAAATATTGGTATTAGTTTTTCGAATACAGTTACTAAAATGTCCAAGCCTCTATTTGGAGTAGAGAAATATATTAATTTGCACACTGAGTCGGACCTGGTAGAGGTCCGTTTTATTGGATAAATACCATTATGTATAACAAAACAATTTTCTGGGTCTAGTCCTTTTTCTTTCAAAAAACGTTTTTTTTGATATTCAGATACAAATACAAAAGTTGAATTCTTATCTATATTTGTGTATATTGGGTCGTCTGGAAGATCATGACACCAGTAAATCTTTTTTCGTTCATCGGGTGTTGTGTCCGCCTCGGATGTTGTTAAAATATTGAATTTGGAAAAATCGTCTAAATCTTTAATTCTGTTTAACATAAGTTCGATTCCTCCTTTTGGTGCCGTGACCGATTTCGGAATGGATTTCGGAATGGCATGGTGGCATATTTTATTATATACTGATTCAAACATATTTGCCCAAGCAATTGATGCATCTTTACTATGAAAAATTTTGTATGAGTTTGTCTTAATATTTTGACGCAATTCTTTTTGCAACATGGGATTAGTGGCTACATTGACAGCTAATTCAACATAGTCATCTATATTTTTAGCTATCAAATCTGTAATACCTATATGGTTATAATATGCTTGTGTCCACCTTGAACCTAAATATTTATGAGGAAGAGTTATAACGGGAGATCCAACTTCAAACGCTTCACGGGTAGTTGTATCTCCTCCGAAAAAGTAACTATCTAAAACGACGTCAACATTATTATAAACAGCCATCATTATGTGATGAGGCATTTTCTCGACAAAGCACACGTTTGTGCTGATTCCATTTTCTTGTAAACGCTTTTCTAAGATTTCATTCATAGCATACAATTGTCCATCATTTCTAATTAATATAAATGAAGCAAGTGGATCTTTTTCTTGAATTTTTTTAAGAATAATATCAAATTGATAGTTATACTTAAATACTGCTTGTGCACAAAAATACCAATGCCTGTTTAAATCTATATTTGGTAATAATTCTTTTAACTGAATTCTATTAATATCTCCCCAATGTATTCCAGTCACCATAGACATATTATCTTTATTTCTTGGTATAAATAGTTCCCACATAATATTTTTTGGAAGCAAAAGTAATTCTTCTGTATAATGATTTTGGGCATCATCTATTTCAGCTGCTTCCCAAGAAACAAAGTAATTCATAATATGTCTCGGAATTCCGGATGTAATAGGATGACCATGTGTACACATTTGTATTTTAGCTAATTTGGAAAGTGCAATCCAATTCAGAGATGCATAAATATGTAAATCTAAAAATAACAAAATATCTAATTTTAGATTTACAATTCTTTTCTGTGCGTTTAAAACTGAATCTACATTTGGTTCTAAAGGAGGTATGAAAATATAGTCATGTCTGTCCGTGGAACGAAGCTCTTCATTATCTTGAGTAAAAATATATATAACTTCAAACATATTCTCAGGTAGTGAAAGCAATGTAGAATAAAAACTATCACTAATACTTGAGCTATGTATACTTATTGGATTTGGATTTGGTAATAATCCACCTGAAATAATTCCAAGGCGAATCCGCTTATCAATGCTGCGCTTTGGGTCTGGATAATAATCACAGCCCGATATTTGTGGAAATGCTTTCATTTGTAGTAAAGAATATTTTTCGATAATACTTTTAGGATTAACATCAATGTATCCATAATGAAATGAGTTATCTAGAATTAAAGGATTAGATACACATAATTTGTCTATTTTAAGAAGATTGATCAGATTGGTCTCGAGCATTTTAGCAACTTGTGCCTCATCTTCTTTGTTTTTTCTAAAAATTGGAATTAGAGTGTCTTTGAATACTTTCCATGTGTGATTATAATTATTGGCTGGAATATTGTTTAACCATTGCATAGATGCGTTATATCTGTGGTTTTTACCGTAATAATATGCTAATACACTTGCACTATGAATATACAAGTCATTTTCAATATAATTATCTTTAATAATGTTTTCTATACTTTCAGCTATAAGTGGCGCATTGGATTCTTTAAAATTAATTGTAGTTAGTTGCTGTAACAAATTATGAAGTTCTTTCATTGAAAAGAATATATCAAATAATTTTTAAGCAAAAATAAGAGACAAATAGAAAGGTCAGGCGGCTTCGCCGCAGCACGCCAGTTGTATTTTATAAGAGACAAATAGAAAGGTCAGGCGGCTTCGCCGCAGCACGCCAGTTGTATTTTATAAGAGACAAATAGAAAGGTCAGGCGGCTTCGCC
>PBQX02000061.1:0-11028 GCA_002725175.2 Paracoccaceae bacterium | reverse complement strand
GGTCTTAGGATCTGCTCAATCCAATGAGATTCTTTCTGCGGAGCGAGTTGAATTAATGGGAAGAATTAGAGATGCAGCCATATTAGAAGCTCAGAATCTAGGGGTTGAAGTTGTTGATGTTCGAATTAAAAGAGCTGACTTGCCAAGCCAAAACCTTGCAGCGACCTTTCAAAGGATGAATGCAGAAAGGGAAAGAATGGCAGCGGATGAGAGAGCAAGGGGAAATGAGGCCGCGCAAAGGGTAAGAGCTTTAGCTGATAGAGAGGCTGTAGAGATAGTTTCAGCTGCAAAAAGAGATGCGGAAAAAATTAGAGGAGAAGCTGATGCTGAAACGACTAAGATATTTGCAGAAGCTTTCGGTAGGGATCCCGAATTTTATGCTTTTTTGAGGTCTTTATCGGCTTACGAAAACTCTTTAACTGAAAAGAATACTTCTTTTGTAATTTCACCCACATCTGAGTTTTTTAGTTATATTACGGAAAGCGGCAATTGATACAAAAGATATTGTTTGCTTTGGGTGCAGTAGCAACTTTCGAAGGATTGCTTTTGGCGCTAGCGCCACAGCGTACAGTGGAAGTATTAAAGAAGTTTTCTGAATTAAGTTCAAAGCAAAGATCATACTTTGGTTTATTTACGCTAATGGTAGGGGTGGTTCTATTTTGGATCTCTGGTATTTAAGTTAATGTGTGCTTAAATCCTTTATTGTGGAGGTATATTATGAAAATTACAGCTATGTTTAGTTATAATGCTTTAAATAAGTTAATAACTTACATTGCGTTATTTTCTTTTTTCGCCTGCATCGTGCAGTTTAGCCATTTAAGTGCAAAGACTGCACCTGAAAGCTTTGCGGATTTAATTGAGGAACTTAGCCCTTCAGTGGTTAATATTACTACAACTACTGTAATAAAGGGGCGAGCAAATGATAATTTGATTGTTCCAAGGGGGTCTCCATTAGAAAAGTTCTTCAACCAACCTGATGGAGATAACAGACCTAATAGGAGGGGAACTGCTTTAGGGTCAGGATTTATCATCTCAGATGACGGCATAGTTGTAACTAATAATCACGTTATAGAAAATGCTGATCAAATAAAGGTAGAAATGTTTGATGGAAGTATTCTTAGTGCTGAAGTGATAGGAAGTGATCCAAAGACTGATATTGCTATCCTTAAAATTGATTCAAATGAAAGAATGCCTTTTGTCGATTTTGGCGATAGCAATACATTGAGAGTTGGAGATTGGGTTATCGCGATAGGTAATCCTTTTGGGCAAGGATTCTCTGTATCTGCAGGTATAGTTTCTGCTAGAGGGCGTGAGCTTAATGGCAGATATGATGATTATATTCAGACAGATGCGGCAATCAACCGTGGAAATTCTGGAGGCCCTTTATTTAATACTGATGGTAAGGTTGTAGGTGTCAATACAGCAATTCTATCACCTAATGGGCTTTCCATTGGCATTGGGTATTCAATGTCTTCAAACGTGGTTTCAAAGGTAGTAAGTCAGCTAATTGAATTTGGAGAGACACAAAGAGGATGGCTTGGAGTTAGAATTCAGGATATTTCAGAAGACATAGCTGAATCCCTTGGATTAGAAGATGTAGTTGGGGCTTTGGTTACTAGTGTTCCAAAAGGACCTGCTAAAGATGCTGGAATACGTTCGGGCGATGTTATTTTAGGCTTTGATGGGATGGATGTCATTGATACCAGATCTCTTATTAGAATAGTTGGATCAAGTGAGGTTGGAAAAGTTGTGGTCATTAATTTAATTAGAGATGGAAAAAATATTAATGTTAATGTGAAGTTAGGAAGGTTTGAGGAAGCTGAAGCTAATGCAAGGAGATCACGGGAATCTCAGTCCATCAAAGTTATTGGGGGTTTGGCATTGAGTGAGCTTAATGAAAGAGTTNGGGCGGAACTTGAGATTGACGACAGCTTGCGCGGNGTAGTTATCTTAGATGTGGAGCCAGGTAGCAATGCTCAGAAAAAAGGACTTTTGGTAGGCGATATCATTGTAGAAGTGGGACAGAAGTTGGTAGAGACGCCTAAGCAATTTGAAGAGCAACTAAAGGTTTCAAAAAGTAAAGGAAGGTCTGCAGCTCTTTTGCTTGTTAAAAGAGGCGAACAAGAATTATTTGTTGCTTTACCTTTAGAGTGATTTAAATAAATTTATTTTTTCTATCTCATCTAGTAAGTACGAAATATCTTCTAATTTTATGGCGATAATATTCGTAACAGACTCTTCTTTTTGCAAAATTCCATTCACAAGCAACAATTGTGAAAAGATTGCTGTGTTTTTATATTTTTGGAAGACATTTTTCCAACATATAATATTCGCTGTGCCTGTTTCATCTTCTAGAGTAATAAATAACGTACCATTTGCTGTGCGGGGTCTTTGTCGAACGATAACTAGTCCTGCGATCCATAAATTTGACTTTGATGGNGCATTTTTCAAATCTTTNATAAGTGTAGCAGGTGGAAATTTATACATAAGAANTTAAAAGAACAAAAAGAGAACATNAAACTACATCTAATAATTTATTTTTTCAATAAGTTTTTATAATTGAATTTGATGAGATAAAGAGTATTAATTTGTTATTAAGTAGGTCTTTAGGGTTAGGTAATGGTTAAAATAACATACATAGAGTTTAACGGCACAGAGCATGTGGTTGATGTAGAGGTTGGCATGACTGTAATGGAAGGTGCTAGAGACAACAATATTCCTGGTATTGAAGCTGATTGTGGTGGCGCTTGTGCATGTTCAACTTGTCATGTTTACGTTGACCCTAATTGGGTTGGGAAAATACCTGAAAAGGAAGATATGGAAGAAGATATGCTGGACTTTGCTTATTCTCCTGACGAAAATTTGTCTCGNCTTACCTGTCAGCTTCAAGTCACTGAAGAGATAGATGGTTTAATTGTTAGGATGCCAGAAAAACAGATTTAATTCTTAATTCCTCTCCAGCCTATATCTTTTCTAAAAACACCTTCCTCCCATTTAATTTTTGAAATAGTATCATAGGCTGATTTTCTTGCCTTTTTTAAGCTACTTCCTCTAGCAGTGACATTAAGTACTCTTCCCCCATTTGANTAAAATGAGTCCTTTATTTTTTTTGTCCCTGCATGAAAAATCTTAAGATTACTATCTTCTTTGATTTTTGNGATATTTTTCANAAGGCTACCTTTGTTATNCTCATAAGGATATCCTTTAGAAGCTAAAACTACTGTTAAGGCATGNTCATTCGCCCAGTTTACTTTTGAAAGTGATAAGTTGCCTTCCAAACAGTTCAAGATAATGTCAAGAATTTGCCCTCCGAGCCTCATCATTATNACTTGGCACTCAGGGTCTCCAAACCTAACATTATATTCAACTAAGGAAGGCTTGCCGTCATTAATCATTAGGCCAGCATATAGTATTCCCTTAAATGGNGTTCCCCTATCTGCCATTTCTTTAATTGTTGGCTTNACTATCTCATTTAGAGCTCTNTCNTCTATTTCGCTTGTTAAAACGGGGGCAGGGCTATAAGCTCCCATTCCTCCAGTATTAGGACCTCTATCTCCATCCTTTANTCTTTTGTGATCCTGNGCTCCACCAAGTGATAAGCAATTGTAACCATCTGTAATTACAAAAAGACTAGCTTCTTCACCTGGCATAAACTCTTCAATTAATACTCTTTTATTTTTTTCATCTGGAAAAAAAATATCTTCTAGAGTTTTATTTGCTTCTGGTATGTTTTCAGAAATTGTTACTCCTTTTCCTGCCGCAAGGCCATCAAGTTTAATAACNAATGGGAAAGGNCTTTNCGCAACAAANTTTTTTGCGTCCTTAATACTATCAAACTCTTTATAATTTGCCGTTGACACATTGGAGGCTCTACAAATGTCTTTAGTAAATAATTTTGAGCTTTCCAGTTTTGCGGCCTCTCTAAAAGGTCCAAAAGTATTAATCTTTNCAGCTATTAAATGATCTGCCAAACCATTTTCTAGTGGGCCTTCAGGTCCAATAACTACGAGATTAATATCAGAATTCTTGCAAAAGTTAGAAATTGCAACTGAATCAGATATATCTATAGGGATAGATTTGGCTACTTCTGATATCCCGTCACTTCCAGGAGCACAGTATAATGTTTCACATTTAGGGTTTTGAGATACCGCCCAACAAAGGGCATGCTCTCTACCTCCGCTTCCGATGATTAGTATATTCATGATTTTATCCAATATTGGAATTATAAGAATTTACTTCTAGAATAGAGTAAAATAATGTTCAAGTTTGTTATTTAGTGGAGATAGAGTGTTGACTGAAGATGAATCTAAATTTCAAAGAAATGTGATTGAGTACTCTGTTTCAGAGATTTCCTTAGCAGTTAAACGGACCGTCGAAACTAATTTTGAAATAGTTAGGATTAGAGGAGAAGTAGGAAGACTTTCAAAGCCTGCATCTGGTCACGTATATTTGGATTTGAAGGATGAAAAGTCTGTTATATCTGGAGTAATATGGAAGGGGAACTTTTCCAAGCTTGAAATTATGCCTGAAGAAGGATTAGAGGTCATTGTAACTGGCCGCTTAACCACTTTTCAGGGACAAAGTAAATATCAGGTTATTATTGAAAAAGTTGAACATGCTGGCGTTGGCGCACTAATGGCTTTATTAGAAAAGAGAAAACTACTTTTACATCAAGAAGGGATTTTTGATGAAAATAGAAAGAAAAAAATTCCATTCATTCCAGATAAAATTGGCGTGATAACATCTGAATCTGGAGCAGTGATACAAGATATTTTGCAAAGGGTAAATGATAGATTCCCTGTCGAAATAATTCTGTGGCCAGTTTCAGTTCAGGGAAAAAAATCAGCCGCCCAAATAGCCAATGCAATCAGGGGATTTAATGCTCTTTTACCTTCACAAAATGCCCAAAGACCTGATGTCATAATAGTAGCTAGAGGAGGCGGATCTTTAGAGGATCTCTGGGGTTTTAATGAAGAATTAGTTGTGAGGGCTGTTTTTGAAAGCGTAATTCCAATAATCTCTGCTGTGGGCCATGAAACTGACACTACCCTTATAGATTTAGTGGCTGATTTACGAGCAGCCACACCTTCAGCTGCTGCAGAGTTAGCTGTACCAGTTAGGAATGATTTAATTTCAACGGTTTTAGATCTTGACATAAGACGGCAAAGGGCTGAAATCAAGTTTTTCAAAATGTTATCAGAAAAATTCCGTGATCTTACTAGAAGATTTCCAAAGGAGGAAAAACTTTTTGATGCACCTAGACAGTACTGCGATGAGTTTTTTAATAGGCTAAATTATTCGATAAAATTATTGCGGAGCACAAAAACTTTAACACTAAAATCAATAGGTGTAGAGAAGCTGAACATAGAGCTCTTGAGGCAAAGTGTGAGCCTAAAAAGAGAAAGGCTAAAAGGAATTGGGCAGAGGATAGAGCAGTATGCCCTTAATGAGCATAAAAGGCAAAAGCAGCTACTCGAAAGTTTAAAAAGAATGCTGGAAAATTTATCGTACCGAAATACTTTGAAAAGAGGGTATTCATTGGTTTTAAGCCCAAAGGGGGATATAATTAGTTCGACAAAAGATGCTTTAAAGCATGAAAGATTAATATTGGAGTTTGAAGATGGACAGCTGGGTGTTAAGCCTGAGAAAGTTTCTAGTCTATAAATATAGTCGAATATTAAGTAAATAAGAAATGTAATTATTGTGAAGGAGTTATTTCAAATTGTCTTTTTTCGGTAAATTAAAAGCTAAACTTTTTAGATCTTCGTCGAAGCTTGATACAGAGATAGATAATCTAATAGAGGAGAAAAAAGAAAAGTCTGAAGAACTAGATCCTTTACCAGCTATTGAGAAGACAAAAACCTCAGAGATAATAAGTGAGCAAAATGAAAATGCTATAATAATTGAAAAGGGGCCTTCTGGAGTAGAAGATAATAGTAAGGAAAAGAAGAAGAAAAGTTTTTTCAAAAAAATAATTGAGCCTGTAAAGAAGTTAGTTAAGAAAAGAAAAATTGACGATGAGCTTTTGGAGTCTCTTGAAGATCTTTTGATTGCTGCGGATCTCGGTGTAAATACAGCAATTAAGGTATCTTCTAAGTTGTCGGAAAAATTTTCTGGAAAAGAGGTTGGCACTTCTGAAATTAAATCTTTACTTTCTGAGGTGATCGAAGGCATTTTAGAGCCAGTAGCTAAACCATTAGTTTTGAGTGATTTGTCACCACAGGTAATTCTAATCGTTGGGGTGAATGGATCAGGAAAAACAACAACTATTGGCAAATTAGCTGACCAATATAAAAAATTAAATAAAAATGTTATGGTAGCTGCTTGTGATACCTATAGGGCTGCTGCAGTAGAACAGCTAGCCATTTGGGGGCAACGGGCTGGTGTGCCCGTGGTTGTGGGTGCCGAAAGGGCTGATCCAGCATCACTAGCATTTGAGGCTTATGAAAGAGCCTCAAAAGAAGGTATAGATCTCCTTTTAATTGATACTGCGGGAAGACTCCAAAATAAGAAAGATTTAATGGCTGAGCTTGACAAAATTGTAAGAGTTTTGAAGAAAAAGAATATTGACGCTCCGCATAACCGCCTAATAGTTCTTGATGCTACAACCGGTCAGAACGCCATAAATCAGGTCAGTGAATTTTCAAGAATTTGTGATCTTACCGGCATAATTATGACAAAATTAGATGGTACGGCGAGAGGTGGAGTTTTAGTGGCGATTGCAGAGAAATTTTCATTGCCCGTGCATTTTATAGGGGTTGGGGAAACCATTGATGATTTACAACCTTTTGAGCCAAGAGATTTTGCTAATGCTATTACGGGAGCATCTACCGAGAGTTCAACTTGAACTGGCATACCTTAAATAGTCAAATCAATCTCGATACATCAGAAATTGCAACCTTTTTAGCGCTTATTTCAGCAATTGCACATGCTGCTTTTGGAGCACTCCAGAAAGGTAAACACAACCCTTGGCTTGTAAGAGGTTCAATGGATTTTTGGTATTTTTTGATATCTTTACCAATCGCACTGTTTCTCGTTCCATTTCCTACCACAGCAGATTGGATCTTACTATTGGGGGCTTTTTTAATACACACAATATACAAGATATTTCATCTGATGGCCTATACTAGAGCAGATTACACGGCAGTTTATCCTGTAGTCAGAGGTATTAGTCCGATAGCTACTGTTATATTAGCATTTTTTGTTTTTGGTGAAGTTTTTAATTTAGTCCAATGGATGGGGGTTATGGTCTTGTCGATTTCAATAATTTTTCTCGGTACCAATGATATAATTAGAAATAAGTCTGATATGCTTAATTTGCTAGCAGCTTTATTTTTTGCATTCATTACGGGAGTATTTGTCGCATTATATACTGTTTTTGATGCATTTTCTGTGCGCTCCATTGAAAATCCATTTACTTTCATAATCTGGCTATTTGTTCTCGATGGTATTGTTATTCCAGTGTACTCTTTTTGGAAGTGGGAAAGTCTAGCAGTAAAAGTAGCACTTCCACCACTAATGCTTAAAGGAGTTTTGGGCGCTTTTTTGGCATATTTAAGTTTTGGAAGCTTAATGTTAGCTTCTAGAATAGATAATGTTGGTCAAGCGGCAGTTTTACGTGAAACAAGTGTAATTTTTGCTTTATTCTTTGGTTGGTTTTTTCTAAGAGAAACGGTAGGATTATTTAAAGTTATTTTAATAATATTTATCGTACTAGGAGCTTTTCTAGTAAAAATCGGAACCTAAAAATGGAAAAGAATGAAAACCAGCTGATTAAATTCTTACTAGAGTTTGGCCCTGTAGTGGTTTTTTTTATATCATATAAATATGCACCACTTGGGGAGGAATTCATTGATAATCCTGATCTTGGAAAAATAATTTTTGCCACAAAAGTTTTTATTCCTATTATTTTTCTTTCGCTTTTGATTGGGTGGCTGCAAACTAAGAAACTTGCGACCATGCCATTGTTTACGGCTATAATAGTGTTAGTTTTTGGAGGATTAACCATATGGCTGCAAAATGACACCTTCATAAAGATGAAGCCCACAATCATATACCTCTCGTTTGGAGGCATTTTATCTTTCGGTCTGTTAAGGGAAAAGAGCTATCTTAAGAGCCTTATGGGATCAGCTCTACTTTTGGAGGACGAAGGATGGTTTATTTTAACTAAGAGGTTTGCCATGTTATTTATTTTTTTGGCATTGCTCAATGAGATTGTATGGAGAATGTTATCTACGGATCATTGGATAACGTTTAAAACGTTCTTATTTCCGCTAGCTACTTTTGCATTTCTTTTTTTTCAATATCCTATTTTTCGAGATTACCTTATTGAAAAGAAGAATGACTAGTAATCCGTAATTTACTTGGACATTTTTGGCAGAAAATCTTCATCGAATATTTTTTTAGTCATGGGTCCAGCGTGCCGGTGGATTATAATTCCCGAACCATCGACCAGAAATGTTTCTGGTACACCGTATAGTCCCCAATAAATTGCCAACCTGCCATTTTTATCTAAACCTAATTTCTTATATGGATTTCCCAATTTCTGGAGAAAATCCTTAGCATTACTTGTTTTATCCTTATAGTTTACACCATATATTAAGTAACCATTTCTACTTAGATCCATGAATAAAGGGTGTTCCGCGCGGCATGGTGCGCACCAGCTTGCCCAAAAATTCACTAGCTTAAAGCCGTTAGAGTATAAATCCTTAGTTTCTAGATTATCAATACCTTCTAATGGATCTAAATCAATTTCAGGTACTTCACTTCCAATTAAAACGCTATTTAGTTTAAAATTTTTGTCGCTGGATTTAAGCTTTACATTTATATCGAAAATAAAAATCCCTACTAAGAATATAATAAAAATGAAGGGGAGGAAAAATATTAAATTACTTTTTTTCATCTATCTGTTTTTCTAGTAACCTTCTTATTTTCCTAGATTTAAAATAGCTTTGAGCAATTATTGCAACCAATACCAATAAGGTAAAACTATATGAGGCAATTATAGTAAAATGATGTTCTCCCAAATGAGACATTATTATTTTCCTAACTTCTGTTGAATAGAATTTATTTGCCTGGTCCAAATTTCAGTCCGCATTCTTATCAGTAATAAGAAGAGGAAAAGAAAAACAAAACCTATAATAGAGAATAATAGTGGTTGATAGAAAACATCAGCAACATTTTTTTCCTTATCTAATGATAAGGAGGCGCCCTGGTGTAATCCTTGATTCCAAAAAAGGACAGCGTATCTTGATAGTAAAGCAAAAACTGAACCAACAAGACAAAGAATAGAAGTTAGGTCAGCAGCTTTATCTGGTTCGTCTTCAGCTGTCCAAAGGATTATATAGCCTATGTAAAATAGTGTTAGAATGGCGAAAGCTGTCAATCTTGGGTCCCAAACCCAATAAGTTCCCCAAGTAGGTTTGCCCCAAAAGGCTCCTGAAACTATTGCTATAAAAGTCATGGCTAATCCAACGGGAGCCGCAGCTTTTGCGGCTAAAGCACTTAAGTGATGACGCCTTATTAGCCAAATTAGAGAAGCTAAAAACATCATTAAGTAAATATTAATTGCTAAAAAAGCACTTGGGACGTGTACATAAATAATTTTCACTAAAGGGCCTTGTTTATAATCATCAGGGGTATAAAAAAACCCCCAGCTTAATCCGGTGATCACGCAAAAAAATGCAATGATACCAAAGATAGGTATAAGTATGCCTGCTAATTTTTTAAATTTTAAAGGGTTCGAAAATTCCCAAATGCTATTTTTAGTCATTTTAAACAAGACTTTACTCCCATAGCAGCGGCAAAAGGTAGTACAGACATAGATAACAAAGTTATTGCCAACAATATTAATAAGCCATTGATATGATATTCATTCGTATTCTCTGTGAAATTAACTATTTTTACTCCAAAAACAAGAGTTGGAATATAAAAAGGCATAATAAGGATTGGCATTAGAATGCTAGATCGTCTTAACGAAAAGGTTAAGCTAGCTCCTAGAATGGCGATAAAACTTAAGGCAGGTGTCCCCAGGAAAAGCCCAATGATAAGTATAATTAAGTTGTCAAAAGGAATTGTGAAAAGTACTGATATAACAGGGCAGATTAAGATAATTGGTAAACTAATTGAGATCCAGTGAGCAAATGCTTTTAGAGCTAAAACCAACTCTAATGGGATGGGGGAAATTAGCAGTAAGTCCAAGCTGCCGTCCCTAAAATCATCCTGAATTAGATTTTTTGCTGAGAGTAAGACTGATAATAGGGCCGTTACCCAAATTAGGCTGGGTCCTATTAAATTAAAATCAGTTGAATTAATATCAAAACCAAGGGCCGAAACAAATATAACTGTAATAAAAAATACTAAACCTAATATTGCAGTTCCATTGGCGGTAAAAGACAAAAACAACTCTCTTTTTAAAAGGGCAATTATCAATTTTCAAACCATAAAATTTGCGAGAAGATCTTTTTCTCCGTTTAGAGAACTTGAAGTGGGGATAGTGCTAGATTTGAGGGAGAAGGTTTTATTCGATGGGAAGTTTCTATGGCTTACTAAGATAGCACTACCACCTAGCTTTACGTGCTCTTCGATTTTGTTTTGAATTTTCTTTTTGTTTGTGTCATCTAAGCCGACCATTGGTTCATCAAGAAGAAGAACTCTTTTGGGACAATTAAATACCCGTGCTAAAGCAATCATTCTTTTTTGGCCTGAAGAGCATTCCGAAACTTTTTTATTTATAAGGTTATTTATTCCAAATTCCTCTAAAACATTTGAATTACTTTCACCAAAAATATCAAACCATAATTTTAAATTTTCAGAGACTGTTAAGTGGCTCTTGAGACCATTAAGATGCCCTAAATAAGAAAATATTTCGCCTTTGACATCCAACTTATTGGTAACATCTACTCCGTCAATAGTTATTCTTCCGGCATTTATAGCAATTAACCCGATAATAGCTCTTAGCAGTGTTGTTTTCCCAACTCCATTTTTTCCTTTCAAAATTAACATCTCTCCAGAGTTCAAGTTCAGAGA
>PBQX02000051.1:0-8450 GCA_002725175.2 Paracoccaceae bacterium | reverse complement strand
AAACCCTGAAAAGTCTTAGCCTGGCACCAGATGTAAAAGATTTGCATATTATTAGATTTATAATCGTATAAGATTTTAAAAAAAATTGCCGTTACTATTGGCATGGATGTTAAAAGTATAAATACTACTGGATGGAGAAAGCCCCATAAAGAATCCTCTTTAAAGGAAATCATTGAAGATGAGGAAGAACTGGATTCTTTAAGAGAAACCATCTATAATAAAAGGCCAAAAATCGAACGTAACTGGGAAAATATTCCCAACACTATTGAATGGTTAACAACTTGGCGAAAAATTGTTAGTTAGTCTCTATAGGCTCAACTCTAGGAAACCAAAAAGCTAATTCTTTACCTCTTCTGAACCAGGCAAATAGCCCTTACCTTGAATTGCTTTTGCTCCAAGATGTTCAGTCAAAACTTTGTTCTCCTCAATAATCTTTTCTAGAATATTATGAACACTATTTTCAGCTGCATCCACATCATCCGCGTCAATTTCAGCAATGCCATCTAAAATCCAATGTACTTTTACCTTCATATTAATTTTCCCCATTTTTTATATTATCTTTAACATTCTTTGGTAAATTTAAGAACAAATCATAGGCTTCTTTTTGTATTTTTATTATTTTTTCACTTTCTAACTGCGCCTCAACTTCATCCCTTCCTTCCAAACCTCCATCTTGTAAAAGTGCTGCCGATACTAAAAACCATAAATAAGCCTTCTCATAATCAGGCTCATCTAATATCACAAGAAAATAGTTTGCTAGCCTCATTATAGCAGAACTATCACCTTCAGAAATTCTTTCATCTAGAGAGGTTAACACCCTTGCTCTTATGTCTTTTAAAACCTTCTCAGGGACATAATCTATTAATTCTTTAGACTGGTCAATTGCAAGCTCAACACCACCTAACCTAGCCCGCCAAGACCAATAAAGAGCTTCGGCATAATCTTTCGGAATACCTTTCCCAGATTTTAAAATAACAGCCAAATTATATTGAGCATCATGAAGACCTAAGTTTGCCAAAGCATCAAATTTCTCAAAAGCCTCACTATAGCTTCCATTCTTATAAGCTTCTGAAGCTTCCATGAATAAATTCTCATGGATATCAATCTCTTCGGAAGCCTTCAGACTTGAAGAAAAACAAAAAAATAAAATTAAAATTAAAAAAATAAGGTAGCCAAATAAATGGCTCAATAAAGTTCTTTCATTTTCAAATTTAAAAAGAACACTTCTCATCGGCCTGCCATCATCACAAGTTGCAAATAAAAAAGACGAAGCTTGAATTTTGAACCTTGGTTTTGCTGATACACCACAACTCTTGGCCGATCACTGTCCGGTTTTTGAAATTCAATAATTACATTTTCCGGCAAGAATACACCATGACGCTCTAACGCGTGTTGTGGACTTTGAGAAAATAATTTATTGAAAGTACTGTCTATCCATACCCTTGCTAAAGCTCTTCCTAGAATATCTGGTAAATATTTTTTTACATCCTCTTTGGTAACAAGATGCATGTCCTCATCCACTAAGGAAAATCTGGAAATCTTAGTATTTTGGTTCCGAATAGCCAGGTCTCTTTTTTTCTTTAAAGGAACTAAAGCTTTTGACTTTTCAGATGACATTATTTAACTCCCTCAGACCTTGCTTAAAAATACGGATCCTTTTCAATTTTGTAAAGTAGACTATCTGAAAAGTATTAATTTATTTAAAGAAAATTAAGTGAAAATCAAATTCAATTTTTCAAAAATTGTTGGCACGAATTTTGTATAAACTGTAGCGGAAGGAATAATTATGTTATCAGTTATTAGGACAGGTTTAGACGCAGCAACGCGAGAAATAGCAGTGGTATCGAACAATATAGCAAATTCAGCTGCAACTGGGTTTAAGAAAAGTTTTTCAAGCTTTGAGGACCAATACACAGAAAACTTAACCTCTACAGTTAATGATCAGGTTGGGCGAGGAACTCGATTCGTGGCCCCAAGACGTATGCATAGTCAGGGTGCTTTAAAGCAAACTGGCAGCGCATTAGACCTTGCTGTTGTTGGGCAAGGTATGTTTGTATTAAACACTCTACCACAGACTGGCAACACCTCCTTCACGCGAGATGGGTCGATAAACATCAGCGCAACTGGTCAATTGGTAAATTCAGATGGCATTGCCTATCTTGGGACTAACGAAGCCAACACTACTCAATTCCCAATTCAACTACCATTTACAAGAATTTCCGAAGACGGAATAGAGCAGAGACTAACTAAAGTTGAAGTTGACCCTTCGGGAAAAATAATGGGAACTTATGGTTTAAAAGAAAATGTCTTTATCGCTCAAGTATTGATGGCAAAATTCACTAACGAAAGCAGATTAAAGCAAGTAAGCAATGGTTTGTATGAAGCTAATAATGGATCTGGATTTCCAACTTATGGTGTAGGACAAGCTCAAGGCTTTGGCCAGATACAGGCTGGCGCTATAGAAACCTCTAATATAGATATCACTACCGAACTTTCTACATTAATAAGAGCCCAACAGGCATTCAACGGAAATGCAAAACTACTCCAAGCTGAAAACAAAGTGCTTTCAGGGCTAATGAAGTAAAACCTTATCTTTTTTTGGAATATACTACTGGATGGGGAAAATCCAAGAAATATCCCTAATAGTTATATCTTTTGCCACTTTAATATTCAAATCACCAGCTAAATTAACAAAAAGATTATCTGCAATAAGTAAAACTATTGTTGCTGGCCTCGAAAATTGAAGTTTTAATTTTGAACTTATGTCATTGAAAAGATCGTAAGGCATAGTAATCTCAGCTGTCATTACGGGTCGATCTGCTGAGATATGCAAGTTGCCTATTTTTTGATTTATGCTTTTTGAGTCAGAAGGGCAAATTCTTAAATTACATTGACCTCTGGCAATATTAATTAGGCCACATGAAATTCTCAACTCCCGATCCATTTTTATTCCAATGTTATGGAGATCTACACTCTGAATACTCATATGTATGGCCTGGATATCTTGCCACTCGTTATTATTCATTGAACAAAAGACTTTTCCCGTTGATCCATAGACTTTCTGAGTTTAGATATGGCAGACTTCTTTATTTGAGAGACCCTTCCAGTTGTAACATCCAGGACTTCAGCTATTTCGTATACGTTTAACTCTTCAACATAATATAACTGAATAACGAGAGCCTCCTTTTGAGACAAATCTTCTAGAGACATTCTCAAACTTTTTCTTAAATCAGCTTCATTTAATTTTTGTTCAGGGCTACTATCTTTTGACATAAACCACATTGAGAATTCATCATAGGCTGCGTCAAGTGAAGTATGAACATTAGCTGCAAAAGCTCTTTCCCACTCATCAAATTCATCAATTTTTATCCCCAATTCATCAGAAATTTCTTGGCGACTGGGACTTCTATGCAGCTTTTTTAAAAGAGATGCTTCTACCATTTTTGTTTTCTGCTGCATCTGTATAGTGGTTCTACACAAATTTGAACTTTTCCTTAAGTGGTCAACTATTGCACCCCTTATTCTTAATACTGCATATGAGGCAAATGAAGCCCCTTCTTTTACACTGTATTTTTGTGCTGCCGTCACCAATCCAAAATAGCCAATTTGAATTAGATCATCTATCTCTATAGCCGAACCAACCCTTCCATGCATATGCCAAGCTATTTTTCTTACCAAGTCCATATGACCTGATATTAAGCCTTCTACGTCTGGAATTTGCTCTGGATAACCTTTTTCCATTAGATATTTACCGCTTTAGCTGGCTGATTTTCTTTGGGAAAAAACCGAATTCCATCTACAGTATTTTTAGAAGCCTTCTGTACTGTCATTGACAAATCATTAAAAGCATTTTTCTCTACTGAATCTTCTCGCCCCAAAACTAATGGCTTTCTTTTTACTACAGATTCTCGCATTTTTCTGGAAAAAGGTATTGCACCCGCAAAATTGATAGTTACATCCAAAAAACGAGTAGCAATCGCTTGAAATTTTTCAAAATGTACTTTGGCTTGACTTGTATTATCTGCCATATTCACTATGACAGAAAAGTTTTTCACTCCCATCTCTAAATTAGCCGCCTTTATCAATGTGTAAGCATCCATGAAACTTGTTGGCTCACCTACTAGAACAACAAAAATTCGATCAGATGCTGATACAAATGCAATTGAACTATCTGAGGCACCAGCAGGAATATCTACTACAAGAAAATCAACTTCACTTTCCAAGGGTTCCATTGATCTTATCAGGCTATACCTTGAGGCTTTATCAATATTTAGCATATCCGTAAGACCACTTCCTCCAGATATAAATTTAAGCCCTAGGGGCCCTTTGGAAACTATCTCCGAAAGAGTTGCTTTATTTTCTAGAAAATCTTGAACCGTTTTTTTCGGGTTCACTCCTAGTAAAATATGTGAATTAGCTAAACCAAAATCTGCATCCAAAAGTGCCACTCTTCCACCAGTTCTCGTGAGTGAAAGAGCTAGGTTAACAGCTATACTTGTCTTGCCAACACCGCCTTTTCCACTTGCAACTGCTATAGAAACTGCCATTATATTACTCTCCCTGATCCATTTTCACTTCTTTTTTAATTAAAGTCAATTTTAACAGTTTTCTTTTAAGTATTGCGCTAAGACATCTTCTGATGCCGTAGCAAGTGCGTTCAATATTGAGTTCGTTCCAGTAAATAATCCAATTTTTGCATTCCATTCAGCGATCTTTGAGAATTCTTGAGGTGCTGTCTCACATTCATCCAACTTAGTTAATGCGATAATCGGCTCTAGATTTCCATAATCAGATAAAACTCTATTTATCAAACCCTCACTAGAACCTCCTGATAAAGAAAGGACAACTTGCACCCTTCTTACCCCAACAGCCTCTTTGGCTTTTTCAAAAGCTGCGAGAAACTCTTCATGGTCACAACTTACTTCAACTATAAGTTTCCGCTTAAAGTTGGCCAACGACATAAGGAATTGCTTACAATTTAACGAGGAAAATGATAAGTTTAAAAGCCTTGCATAAGATCTAAGTCCAGAAGAAATCTGGAGTGAAGATTGAAGCGACAATAAGTCAATTTTGTCTGAAGAATCCTTGTCCAAAGCCCTTGCTGCTAATTTTGCAGCTAATGAAGACTTTCCAGAACCCGTACTTCCAACTACAAAAATAATATGTGAACCTAAAGCCTGAGGGGTCTCTAAAGCAACTAATCGTTTAGCTAAAGCCCTCATGAATGCAACGCGTCCTTCTTCAAATGGCAACCCAGTATATACAGGTTCTAATTCCGACACTATTGACTGAGAAAAATTTGCCTGCCTAAGTTGAACGGCGGAACTTTGACCTAAATTATCATTAAGACCAGAGGTATCCGTAATAACCATGCCAGAAAGCATACTCCTAAGGGAATTTAACTGACTTTTTATATCGTGAACCTCCTCTCCATAAACATCATTAACAGCACTGATTTTTTCAAGTGAATCAGTATTAATAGCCCTTCGCTTTCCAAACTTTTGAACAGCCCGTCTTCCACTATTACCTATCCTTGGCATACGCCTTCTTATTAAATCNGAAAAATCACCCGTTTCAGTCTCAACTTTGGGCTTCCTTAGGTCTGTTATTGCTTCGTTCGTGGCCTTTATTTCTACTTTACCGCCGCGGTTCTTAGTTGAAATTATTAGGGCTTCTGGGCCAAGTTTTTGGACAATTTGATCCATGGCTGATGAACTGTCATTTGCTGTAATTGTTATGGTTGTCATTTGGACCTCTTTTTTATTCACTTGATATTGTNGCTACAACATTAATCTGTCTATTGTCTGGAAGTTCAGTAAATGCAAGTACCAACAAATCTTCTATATGTTGCTTTAATATTGATGCAAATTGCCTCCTAATTGCAGGAGAAACTACTAAAACAGCCGTCTTCCCATCAGAAGTGACTTTTTGCTGTGCCTCGGAAATACCTTTAATTAACTGTTGAGCCAGATTNGCATCCAAGATTAACCCCTCATCACCACTCTGGCGCACCATTTTTATCAGCATGTTTTCCAACTCGCCACTTAACGTAATGACTTGAATNGGTTGATTAAGAGGAGCGACCTGTTGCACTAGCAAACCNGACAAATGGGGCCTTAGGGCCTCAGCTGTATCAGTAACGCTTAAGTTTTGAGAAGAAAGTACGGCAAGATTTTCAAGAATACACCTTAGGTCACTCACGGGTACGCGTTCATTTAGCAAGGTCCTCAAAATAGAAGTCAAATTATGAAGAGGTACAAGTTTTGGGACCACCGATTGAACTAAGCTAGGAGCAGATTGAGCTAAATTATCGAGTAAAATNTGAACATCATCCTGTCCAATTAATTGAGCNGAATGTTTCGACAGTATCTGGCTTAAGTGAGTAGCCAAAACCGATTCTGGTGCTACTACCACATATCCATTAGCTTCAGCTTCATTTTGTTGAAAATTTGAAATCCAAATAGCATCCATTCCAAACGTTGGATCCTTCACCTCTATACCTTGGACCTTTGTTGTGGCCTCATCACCTGGAATTGCGAGCTTTTTGTCTGGAAAAATTTCATCCTCTCCCACAATTGTTTGGCCAATTCTTATTCTATATTGATTTGCNTCTAAACTAAGGTCATCTCGAATTCTTACATTTGGAACTACGAAACCTAAGGATTTTGACACTTGTTTTCTTATACCTGTAATTCTATTGACTAGNGGTCCTCCAGAGTTATTATCAACCATTTCGACCAAACCATAGCCAAGTTGAATTGAAATTGGCGCATAGTCTGTTACGTCTGATAAATCAACTTCGTCCTTATTTTCTTCNCCCTCACTCACATCAGAGCCCTCTAGATTGGCCTGGCTTCCCTGAAGGTTCTTATCTTCAAAGTTCTTTGCAGCAAAACCTGCTCCCGCTGCGACTATTGCNGCAATCAAAAATAATCCAGTCGGCATACCAGGGACTAAACCAATTAATGCAAGGACACCAGCTACTGGAAGCCAAGCCCTAGAAATGCTAATCTGTTTACCGATATGGGTCGCCATATCATGATTTGATGATACCCTTGTAACGATTATAGCTGTAGANATTGCNAGCANTAATGAAGGTATTTGTGCCACCAACCCATCACCGATAGATAACAGAATATAGGTTTCAGCGGCAGTAGCAATTGGAAGGCCCTTCTGTGATATTCCAATAATTATGCCGCCTACAATATTAATAATCAAAATTAATATACCAGCAATTGCATCTCCCTTTACAAATTTTGACGATCCATCCATGGCACCGTAAAAATCTGCTTCCTTTGCAATTTCTTCACGCCTTTCTGTGGCCTCCTCAGGAGTTAGNACACCGGCATTCAAATCNGCATCAATTGCCATCTGTTTGCCTGGCATAGCATCCAAAGTAAATCTAGCTGAAACTTCCGCTACTCTACCTGCACCCTTNGTAATAACTATTAAATTAATTATAACTAGGATAACGAATACGAAAATACCTACAGTATAATTTCCGGCTATTACAAATTTTCCAAAAGCCTCAATTACCTGCCCAGCAGCATTGCTTCCAGTNTGACCTTCAGTAAGAACAATTCTCGTTGAGGCAACATTTAATGCNAACCTAAANATCGTAGCTATTAGTAATAAGTTTGGGAAGCTCGAAAAGTCTAGAGGTCTANAAGTATGTAAAGCAACCATCAATATTAATAAAGATACAAGTATGTTAGAAACAAAAAATGTATCTAGCAATGATGTTGGCAATGGCAAAACTAGCATAGCAACTAGGGCAAGTATTCCTAGAGGCAAGATAGCCTTGCCAATTATGTCAAGATATCGCGAAATATTTATGCTGCCAAACGTCAAATCCATGACAGATTCCATTTGTCAAAAATTTGGCCTTTAGGGATTAGGTTATCGTAACCACCACCCCTAAAGCCTTTAAAATCTATAATATCCTTTTTTTCTTTCACATCAGATCCATAAAAGATTGCATTGCATCAAGAGAAGCAAAGAATATGCCAACTAACCAATTCAAATAATATTAAGTTAGAAAGGTGTCTTTCATTAATAAACTGGGAATGTTAGATACTGGGTATGTCGCTAAAATCTGATCAAATTAAATTGGCAATAGCAGGAATTTGTGCTGTTGCTTTAGCTCTAGGGATTGGAAGATTTTCCTATACTCCAATTCTTCCTTTCATGCGCGAAAGTTTGGACTTAAGTTCTTCCCAGGCTGGCATAATAGGCTCATGGAATTATTTTGGATATCTTTTAGGGTCTTTTGCTATTTTATTTCCCTTTTTCAGCTATAATCTGAAATCTTCATTTATAACTGCCTGCATAATCTCTATTCTAAGCACTGCCCTAATAGCAACTACCGATAATTTTAATTTCATATGCTTGACTAGGTTCGCTAATGGATTTGCAGGTGCAGTAGTTTTAATCTGTGGAACAAGTTTGGT
>PBQX02000096.1:0-19069 GCA_002725175.2 Paracoccaceae bacterium | reverse complement strand
TTAATGGAGACTACCTATGGCGAAGGCTAAATTTGAGCGTAATAAACCCCATGTGAATGTTGGCACGATTGGTCATGTTGATCATGGTAAGACAACTTTGACTGCAGCTATAACGAAGCTGTATGGTGAATTTAAAGCTTATGATGAGATTGATGGTGCTCCTGAGGAGAAGGCTCGTGGAATCACTATTTCTACAGCTCATGTTGAGTATGAAACTGACGCACGGCATTATGCCCATGTGGATTGTCCTGGGCATGCTGATTATGTGAAGAATATGATTACTGGTGCTGCTCAAATGGATGGAGCTATTCTTGTGGTTAATGCTGCTGATGGCCCTATGCCTCAAACGAGAGAGCACATTTTATTGGCTCGTCAGGTTGGTGTTCCGGCTTTGGTGGTTTTTTTGAATAAAGTTGATCAGGTTGATGACGACGAACTTTTAGAATTGGTTGAAATGGAAGTTAGAGAGCTGTTGTCGTCTTATGAGTTTCCAGGTGATGATATACCGATTGTTTCAGGTTCGGCTTTGGCAGCTCTTGAGGATCGAAACCCTGAGATTGGGAAAGACAAGATTGCGGAATTAATGAAGTCAGTTGATGAGGCTATACCAACGCCCGATCGTCCTGTTGATCAACCATTTTTAATGCCAATAGAAGACGTGTTCTCTATTTCTGGCCGTGGCACTGTTGTTACAGGTAGGATAGAGAGAGGTGTTCTTAATGTTGGTGATGAAATAGAGATCGTAGGTGTTAGAGATACTTCAAAAACCACTTGTACTGGTGTTGAAATGTTTAGAAAGCTTCTGGATAGGGGTGAAGCTGGTGATAATGTTGGAGCTTTGTTGCGTGGTGTTGAGCGTGAAGGTGTTGAGCGTGGACAATGTTTGATTAAACCAGGTTCGGTGACCCCACATACAAAATTTGAAGCAGAGGCATACATCTTAACAAAAGAAGAAGGGGGTCGTCATACGCCATTTTTTGCGAATTACCGACCACAGTTTTATTTCAGAACCACAGATGTTACGGGAACGGTTAATTTACCTTCTGGAACAGAAATGGTGATGCCTGGAGATAATCTGAAGTTCTCCGTAGATTTAATTGTCCCTATTGCTATGGAGGAGAAGTTAAGATTCGCGATACGTGAAGGTGGAAGAACAGTTGGTGCCGGAGTGGTATCAAAAATAATAGAATAAGTAAAAGTAGGAAATTAAAGCTAGGCAAAAAGATGCAAAACCAAAACATAAGAATTAAATTACAAGCTTTTGATTATAGAGTACTCGATGTGAGCACTCAGGAAATCCTTTCTACTGCTCAGAGAACTGGCGCTAGTGTTAGGGGTCCAATACCCTTGCCAAACAAAATTGAGAAATTTACGGTTTTAAGGGGGCCTCATGTTGACAAGAAAAGTAGGGAGCAATTTGAAATAAGAACTCACAAGAGGCTTTTGGATATCATTGACCCAACACCTCAGACAGTTGACGCTTTGATGAAGCTTGATTTGGCTGCGGGTGTGGACGTAGAGATTAAATTGTAGGTTGTTGGAATGAGATCAGGTGTTATAGCAAAAAAGTTGGGCATGACCCGTTTATTTATGGAAGACGGAAGACAGGTTCCAGTAACTGTTTTGCATATGGATAGCGTTCAAGTGGTCGCTCAAAAAACCGTTGAAAAAGATGGGTATAATGCTCTTCAATTAGGAGCAGGTAAAGCTAAGGTTAAAAACTTAAGTAAAGCTGTTCGCGGACATTTTTCTTCTGCTAAAGTAGAGCCAAAAACAAAGTTAGCCGAGTTTAGAGTGTCTAAAGATCAGTTGATCAGTGTGGGTCAAGAGTTGACGGCTGGGCATTATCTTGAAGGGCAATATGTTGATGTTGCCGGAACTTCAATTGGAAAAGGTTTTGCAGGGGCAATGAAGAGACACAACTTTTCAGGATTGAGAGCATCTCACGGGGTTTCAGTTTCCCACCGATCTCACGGCTCCACTGGACAATGTCAGGATCCAGGGAAAGTGTTTAAAGGTAAAAAGATGGCAGGGCATATGGGTTCTGAAAGAGTTACCACCCAGAATCTTAAAGTCGTGCGAACAGATTTGGACAAAGGTTTACTAATGGTTCGTGGTGCAGTTCCGGGATCAAAAGGGACTTGGGTTACCATCAAGGACTCCGTAAAGAAGGGCAAAATGGTAAGCTTAGATAAAAGTGATCCTTCTACTGAGCAAACTAAATTGGAAGATGATAACGTCAACTCAAATGGAGCTAAAGAATGAAAGTCGAAGTAGTTAAGCTACCATCAGGAAAAGACGGGACTATTGAGCTTTCTGAATCTGTATTCGGCTTGGAGCCTAGGAAGGACATTCTGCACAGGGTTGTACGCTGGCAGTTAGCAAAAAAACAACAAGGCACTCACAGTGTTTTGACGAGATCAGAAAGTAATTACTCTACTAGGAAGATTTATAAACAAAAAGGAACTGGTAATGCCAGAGCGGGCTCAAGAAGGTCTCCAATTTTTAGGAAGGGTGGAGTATATAAGGGGCCTACCCCAAGAAGTCATGCTCATGACCTTAATAAAAAGGTGAGATCACTCGGTCTCAAACATGCATTATCATCAAAACTGGGATCTGGAGATCTGGTGATAATTGATAAGGCTGTGATCAAAGAGGGAAAAACTAAAGCTCTAAGGAAAAACATTCAATCATTTGGGAAAAAGAAATTACTTATTATTGATGGGCCGACCGTGGATAAGAATTTTTCTATGGCTGTGAAAAACATGCCAAATGTAGATTTGTTACCAAGCGCTGGGGCTAATGTGTACGATATTTTGAAGAAAGATATCTTGGTACTAACTAAATCAGGGGTAGAAGCCCTTCATGAACGGCTAGGATAATCTTTTATGACAGATCAACATGATATAATAAGGAAGCCTATTGTTACTGAGAAATCCACTATGGCATCCGAGACGGGGGCGATAGTTTTTGAAGTAAGCATTAATTCTACAAAATCTCAAGTCAAGGAGGCTGTTGAGAATTTATTTAATGTAAAAGTAAAGTCAGTTAATACTCTTATATCAAAAGGAAAAACTAAGAGGTTTAAGGGTACATTAGGAAGAAGAAAAGACAAAAAGAAGGCATACGTAGTGCTAGCAGATGGCAACACTATAGATGTGACTACTGGTCTATAAAAGGCAATGGAAAGGTAATAATTTGGCTCTTAAAACTTATAAACCAACCACACCAGGTCAAAGAGGTCTAGTTTTAATAGACAGGTCAGATCTGTGGAAAGGAAGGCCAGAAAAAAGCTTGACAGTAGGGCTTATGAAAAATGGCGGCCGAAACAATACTGGTAGAATTACTATGAGGCGAAAGGGTGGAGGTGCAAAAAATCTTTATAGGATAATTGATTTTAAGAGAAATAAAATGGATGTGCCTGCGACTGTAGAGAGGATAGAATATGATCCGAATAGGTCGGCTTTCATAGCTCTTATTAAATATGAAGATGGAGACATCTCTTACATTTTAGCTCCACAAAGATTAGCCATAGGAGATAAGGTTGTATCGAGCCAGAAAGCAGATATTAAACCTGGAAACTCGATGCCGTTTACTGGTTTGCCAATTGGTACAATCATACATAATATAGAGCTTAAGCCTGGTAAAGGTGCACAGCTTGCACGATCNGCGGGTGTATATGCACAGTTTGTTGGAAGAGATAGAGGCTATGCTCAGATTAAGCTTTCNTCAGGAGAGCTTAGNATTATTCGGCAAGAATGTCGNGCTACAGTCGGTGCTGTATCTAATCCCGATAATTCAAATCAAAANTTAGGAAAAGCAGGAAGAAATAGACACAAAGGAATCCGCCCATCAGTTAGGGGAGTCGTGATGAACCCCATTGATCATCCTCATGGNGGTGGAGAGGGTCGTACTTCTGGTGGTAGNCATCCTGTAACTCCATGGGGAAAGCCTACGAAGGGTGCTAAAACCCGGAATAATAAGAAAACTGATAAATATATTTTAAGAACTAGAAACGCTAAGAAGGGTCGATAATAATGTCACGTGCTGTCTGGAAAGGTCCATTTGTTGATGAATATGTCTTAAAGAAGGCTGAAAAGGCTCGTGAAAGTGGCCGAAATGACGTAATTAAAATTTGGTCAAGGAGGTCAACTATTTTGCCTCAATTTGTNGGCTTAACATTTGGAGTTTATAATGGTAGGAAGCACATACCTGTAAGCGTGTCAGAAGAGATGATTGGTCAGAAATTCGGTGAGTATAGTCCTACGAGAACATATTATGGACATGCCGCTGATAAAAAAGCGAAGCGGAATTAGATTATGAGCAAGACAAAAAATTCCAGAAGGTTTGGAGATAATGAGGCAGGAGCAAAACTCAGNATGCTTAAGACTAGNTGCCAGAAGTTAAANCTTCTTGCTAAGTTAATAAGAAATAAACCAGTGGACAAAGCTTTAAATGAATTGACTTTTTCAAAGAAAAGAATTGCTAAGGATGTGAAAAAATGTCTGGCATCGGCGGTAGCTAATGCAGAGAACAACCATGGNTTGGATGTNGATGAATTGATAATTTCAGAGGCATATGTGGGTAAAAACTTAGTAATGAAGCGAGGCAGGCCTAGAGCAAGAGGAAGGTTTGGAAAAATTTTAAAACCCTTCAGTCAGATAACAATTGTTGTAAAGCAAAATGAAGGCGTGGAGGGTGAAGTTTAATGGGACATAAGATAAACCCTATAGGTTTGCGTCTGCAGGTTAATAGAACTTGGGAAAGCAGGTGGTTTGCAAGGAGAAAAGACTACGGTGAACTTTTGCATGAAGATATAGCTATTAGAAATTATGTTAAAACTAACTGTGCACAATCTGGNATAAGCAGGATAGTAATTGANCGGCCACATAAAAAATGCAGGGTTTCTATATATGCAGCTAGACCTGGTGTAATCATTGGTAAAAAGGGCGCAGAAATTGAAACTATTAAGAAAGGGCTTTCTAACTTAACCAAAAGTGAGCTTCACCTCAATATTTTGGAAGTAAGGAAGCCGGAAATAGANGCTGCGTTGGTTGCAGAAAGTATAGCTCAGCAAATGGAAAGAAGAGTCTCATTTCGACGAGCTATGAAAAGGGCGGTTCAGAATGCTATGAGGATGGGAGCTCTGGGAATTAGAGTAGATATAGCAGGAAGGCTAGGTGGGGCCGAAATAGCAAGGACCGAATGGTATTCTGAAGGACGTGTTCCAAGACATACACTAAGAGCTGACATTGATTATTCTGTGGCCGAAGGACTTACTGCTTATGGTATAATAGGAGTAAAGGTATGGATATTTAAAGGCGAGATAATGGAGCATGACCCTCAAGCCAGAGATCGAAGGATAGGTGAAGGTCAAGAAAATTCTGGTGCTCGCTCTCAGAGAGCTATGTAAAGATTTAGGAATAGTTAAATGCTTCAACCAAAAAAAACTAAATTTAGAAAACAACATAAAGGCCGAATTCATGGATCGGCAAAAGGTGGAGCAGAGATAAATTTTGGTAACTTTGCTTTAAAATCCCTTGAGCCNGAGAGGGTAACTTCTAGGCAAATTGAATCTGCTAGGCGAGCCTTAACACGACACATGAAGCGACAAGGTCGTGTGTGGATTCGGATATTTCCAGATGTTCCTGTGACAGCAAAGCCTATAGAAGTTAGAATGGGTAAGGGAAAAGGTTCAGTTGATAGATGGGTGGCAAAAGTGAAGCCAGGTAGAATAATGTTTGAGATTGATGGTGTATCCTATGATATAGCAAAAGAAGCTTTAAGGTTGGCAGCTATGAAATTGCCAGTAAAATGTAAATTTGTAACACGCGAAGACTGGTAGTTGATTCCAAAAAATTGGGAATATTTTAATGAAAATAGATGACTTAAAAACAAAAAGTGAAGATGAGTTAAAGGTGGAACTCGACAGTCTAAAAAAAGAGGCCTTTAATCTTAGATTCCAGCAAGCTACTGGGCAACTTGAGAATACTGCNCGTGTACGGCAAGTACGAAGGTCTGTGGCTAGGGTAAAAACTATATTGTCTGGGAAAAGCACCCAAGAGCAAACTTAATCGGAGATCATTAGAAATGCCAAAGAGAATATTGCAAGGAATTGTTACTAGTAGTGCGAATGAAAAAACCATTACCGTTTCGGTTGAGAGAAGGTTTACCCATCCAATANTGAAGAAAACAATAAGAAAATCAAAAAAATATAGGGCTCATGATGACTCGAATGGATGTAAAGTTGGTGATATGGTGAAAATCCAAGAATGTGCNCCTAAGTCNAAGAATAANAGATGGGAATTGCTAAGTTAAAATAGAANCAGATTAAATTTAACCTTTTACGAAACCGCAGAAAAAAATTCTGCAGGTCGGGAGAAAAAAATGATCCAGATGCAAACAAACCTGGATGTTGCAGACAATTCAGGNGCACGAAAAGTTCAGTGCATTAAAGTTTTAGGAGGGGCTAAACGCAAATACGCCTCTGTAGGTGATATTATTGTAGTTTCCGTTAAAGAAGCCATACCTAGAGGCCGTGTAAAAAAGGGTGATGTAAGGAGGGCTGTAGTTGTCAGAACTTCAAAAGAAGTCAGAAGAGAAGACGGTAGTGCAATAAGGTTTGATGGAAATGCNGCTGTGTTATTAAGTGGGACTGGGGAGCCAATAGGTACAAGAATTTTTGGCCCTGTCGTAAGAGAACTTAGGTCCAAGAACTTTATGAAAATTATATCCCTAGCTCCGGAGGTATTGTAATGGCAGCAAGGCTGAAAAAAGGTGATAAAGTCATCGTCCTAACTGGAAAAGATAANGGAAAAACTGGGGATATTACCTTGGTTGACCCAAAGAAGAATAAGGCCATTGTATCTGGTATAAATATGATTGTAAGGCATACCAAGCAGACTCAAAACAGTGCAGGCGGAAAAGTGAGAAAAGAGGCTTTTATCGAAATGTCGAATTTAGCTTATTTGGAACCGAAGGATGGAAAACCTACAAGAATAGGGTTTAAATTTGTAGATGGTAAAAAGGTTAGGTACGCGAAAAGATCTGGTGAGGTAGTAAATGGCTGAGTATATTCCAAGGCTAAAAAAACATTATTTTGAAAAAATTAAGACTTCGCTAACTGAGAAGTTTGAATATAAGAATGAAATGATGGTTCCAAAACTCAGTAAGATTGTTTTGAATATGGGCGTAGGCGAAACTGTTGGAGACAGTAAAAAAATAAATTCCGCTCAAAATGATTTGATGCTTATATCTGGTCAAAAACCTCTAATAACAAAAGCAAAAAAATCCATAGCAGGTTTTAAGGTTAGAGAAGATATGCCATTAGGGGTAAAAGTTACTCTTCGGGGTGTCAGAATGTTTGANTTTCTGGATCGCTTAATTAATATTGCAATGCCAAGAATAAGAGATTTTAGAGGTGTATCTCCTAAGAGTTTTGATGGTAGGGGAAATTATGCTATGGGCCTTAAAGAACACATAGTGTTTCCTGAGATAGATTTTGATAAAGCTGAAAATATGTGGGGAATGGACATTGTGATTTGCACTTCAGCCAAAACAAATGACGAAGCTAAGGCTCTCTTGGCTGAGTTTAATATGCCCTTCACAAATTAATCGAAAGGAAATAAAAATGGCAAAAGTATCCATGGTTAATAGGGAATTAAAAAGGCAGAAGCTGGTGGCAAAATTTGCAAGTAAGAGAGAGTCTTTGAAGGATAAAGCAAAAGATCAAAGTTTAAGCGTGGAAGAAAGATTCAAAGCTAGGTTAGCTTTGGCTAAATTGCCTCGAAATTCGGCGCCGTCGAGGTTGCATAATAGGTGCCTAATTACGGGCCGACCTAAGGGATATTATAGAAAAATTAAGATGTCACGAATTGCATTACGAGACTTAGCTTCACGTGGTGAGATTCCTGGAATGATTAAGTCTAGTTGGTAGGAGATATAAATTATGGCAATGACTGATCCACTNGGTGATATGTTGACTAGGATAAGAAACGCTCAAATGAGGAGCAAGTCGTCAGTTTTGACACCNTCTTCGAAGCTCAGGGGTTGGGTGTTAGATGTGCTAAAAGACGAGGGCTATATTCGCAGTTATGAACTCAAAAAAGATGACAATGGCAAGGAAAATATAGAGGTTTCCTTAAAGTATTTCGATGGTGAGCCGGTTATTAGAGAACTTAAACGCATATCTAAACCGGGGCGTAGAATATATGCAGAGGTGAAAGAAATACCTACAGTAAGGCAGGGATTGGGTATTGCAATTGTATCAACTTCTAAAGGCGTGATGTCAGGAAATAAAGCNAGGTCTGTAAATGTTGGGGGAGAGGTGCTTTGCACCGTTTTTTAGGAGGAATTTTATGTCAAGAATAGGGAAAAAACCTATANGTGTACCAGAAGGTGTAAAAGCCTCCATANTTGGNCAAAAAGTTGAGATAACTGGCCCTAAAGGTAGNAGGGAATTCGTAGCGACCGAAGACGTAACCTTGCGACTTCTAGATAGTGAAATTTCGATAACTCCTCGGGGAAACTCTAAGCGATCNAAGCAACAGTGGGGCATGAGTAGAACTCAGATAGCTAATTTAGTTGAAGGTGTNACTAATGGCTTTAGGAAAGAGCTTGAAATTCAGGGTGTNGGTTATAGAGCTAACATACAAGGGAGCAATCTAAAGCTATCATTAGGATATTCTCACGAAGTTGATTTTGAGGTGCCAAAAGATGTGAAGGTAACCTGCCCTAAACCAACAGAGATTGTTGTCGAAGGGATAGATCAACAGGCAGTAGGGCAAGTTGCGGCTAATATCCGAGAATGGCGTAAGCCCGAGCCTTATAAGGGTAAAGGAATTCGTTACAAGGGTGAATATATTTTTGCAAAAGAGGGAAAGAAGAAATAGGAAATAAGTATGCCATTTAGTAGAGAAAAATTAAGAAAGCGAAGACAGCTAAGGGTTCGTAATAGGTTGAGGAAGCATTCAACAGGAAGGCTTAGGTTATCTGTGTTTAAATCGTCAAAAAATATCTATGCTCAAATAATTGATGACAATATAGGAAGCACATTAGTTTCCGTTTCCACTTTAGAGAAGTCATTAGGTTTTGTGGGTAAGAACAATATTGATGCAGCAAAGGTCGTTGGATCTGAAATAGGGAATCGCGCAAAAAAAGCGGGTGTTGAAGAAGTNTATTTTGATAGAGGAAGTTTTATTTTTCATGGAAAAGTTAAGGCACTTGCAGATGCTGCTCGTGAAGCCGGATTA
Source organism: Paracoccaceae bacterium (assembly GCA_002725175.2). Lineage (GTDB taxonomy): Bacteria > Pseudomonadota > Alphaproteobacteria > Rhodobacterales > Rhodobacteraceae > CACKLF01. The sequence continues at coordinate 9,818 of PBQX02000096.1, read as the reverse complement.
AAGTTTTAGGGAGATATCTTATGGTTGGCGAAGGTGGTAATAGAGAAAAAAGAGATAATGATGAGAAATCTGAGTTCTCTGATAGATTGGTAGCAATAAATAGGGTCTCAAAGACCGTAAAAGGTGGCAAGAGGTTTGGTTTTGCTGCACTTGTGGTTGTGGGAGATCAGCAAGGTAGGGTAGGTTTTGGAAAAGGAAAGGCAAAAGAAGTGCCGGAGGCGATCAGAAAAGCTACTGATAGAGCAAAAAGGGGTATAATTAAAGTTCCCCTAAAAGAAGGACGGACACTCCATCATGACATAAATGGCAGGCACGGTGCTGGAAAGGTAGTGCTGAGAACCGCGCCGGTGGGTACGGGAATAATAGCAGGGGGGCCAATGAGAGCAGTTTTTGAAATGCTTGGTATTCAAGATGTGGTAGCTAAATCTACTGGTTCACAAAATCCTTATAACATGGTCAGGGCAACCATGAAAGGTTTGCAAGGAGAGTTAAGTCCAAGGAATGTTGCNCAGCGGCGTGGGAAAAAAGTTTCAGAAATTTATCCAAAAATACAAGAAGAGATCTCTTAATAGGTATCAATAGGAGTTTATTGAATTATGTCTAATACGATTAAAGTGAAACANGTAGGATCTCCAATTAGAAAGCCAGCATCGCAAAGGGCTACTCTTATTGGGCTCGGATTGAATAAAATGCACAAGGTGAGGAATTTAGAAGANACACCTTCTATTAGAGGCATGATAAATAAGGTATCTCATTTAGTTGAAATTATTGAGGAAACTCCCAAATAGGGAAATTTAGTAAGGTCATTTTTGAAAGAGTTATAAAGGGAGTTTGATATGAGGCTAAATGCTTTAGCTGATAATGTTGGCGCAACAAAAAAAAGTAAGAGGGTAGGACGAGGTCCTGGATCAGGTTTGGGGAAAACCGCAGGAAGAGGTATTAAAGGCCAGAAATCACGGTCAGGGGTAGCTATAAATGCTTATGAAGGCGGCCAGATGCCTCTCTATATGAGACTTCCTAAACGTGGTTTTAATAACCCAAATCCAAAAAAATATGCAGAAATAAATGTGGGGTGTATTCAAACATTTATAGACAAAGGTAGAATTGATGGGAAATCTGAAATTACAGAGGAAGTCCTAGTAAATTTAGGTATAATAAGAAGAAAATGGGATGGAGTTAGATTGTTGGGTAAAGGCGATTTAAAAACTAAGATAAATATTTCAATTACCGGTATTTCAAAAAAAGCTCAGGACGCAATAGAAAAACTAGGAGGTAAAGTTACGCTATTGTAATTTTTATTAGTTAGGATGTGTCAGATCTAAATGAATATTAATAAAAGAAAGCGTTTGTAGAGATGGCTTCTGCTGCAGAACAAATGGCCCAAAATATGAATTGGGGATCTTTTGGAAAAGCAAAAGATCTTCAAAAACGTCTTATATTTGCTATAGGAATTCTAATTGTTTATCGAATTGGTACGTATATTCCAGTTCCTGGTATCGATACAGTTCAGTTGAAGGAGTTTTTTGAGCAAGCGAGTACCGGTATTGGTGGAATGTTAAATATGTTCACTGGCGGTGCAGTCGGAAGAATGGCAATTTTTGCTTTAGGTATAATGCCATATATCACATCTTCAATAATTATCCAGTTAATGACTGCGATGGTGCCACATTTAGAACAGTTAAAAAAAGAGGGTGANAGCGGTAGGAAGAAGATAAATCAGTATACGCGGTATGGAACTGTGGTTTTAGCACTATTCCAGTCTTATGGGATTTCAGTAGGGATAGAAAGTCAAGGACTTGCGTCTGACCCTGGAATGTTTTTTAGAATATCTTGTGTGATCACATTAGTTGGCGGTACGTTNATGTTAATGTGGTTAGGTGAACAGATTACTGCAAGAGGAATAGGAAATGGTATTTCTTTAATAATTTTCGTTGGAATAATAGCAGAATTACCAGGAGCGTTAGCNCAGTTTTTTGCTTCTGGGAGNTCAGGAGCTGTTAGTCCAGCAGTTATTGTAGGAGTTATTTTGATGGTTGTGGCCGTTATTACTTTTGTCGTTTTTGTTGAACGGGCACTGAGAAAAGTACATATCCAGTACCCTAGAAGACAAATCGGGATGAAGGTTTTCAGTGGAGAGAACACTAACCTACCAATTAAGCTAAATCCTTCTGGAGTAATTCCGGCTATATTTGCTTCGTCATTGNTACTACTTCCTACCACTGTAGGAACATTTTCTTCTACTGATGGTACTGGAATTTTGAGCTTAGTGAATGCTTATTTGGGACCAGGTCAGATTCTATACTACGTATTTTTCGGAGGTATGATAATATTTTTTACTTACTTTTATACTTTGAATGTATCTTTTAAGACTGATGAAGTTTCAGAGAATCTTAAGAAGCAAGGAGGGTTCGTGCCAGGGATAAGACCTGGTGAAAAAACTGCTCAATATTTTGAGTATGTAGTAGTTAGAATTTTAGTTCTTGGCTCAATTTTCTTNGCGGCGGTATGTCTGTTGCCGGAGGTNCTNCGTAGCCAATTTGCTATACCTTTTTATTTTGGAGGCACATCACTTCTCATTGTTGTTTCTGTAACGATGGATACTATTACTCAAGTACAATCACATCTTTTAGCCCATCAATATGAGGGCCTTTTAGAGAAATCAAAACTGCGGGGTAAGGGTAGGCAAAATAAGGGACTTAGGAGATGAATCTTATCCTTCTTGGTCCTCCTGGAGCAGGTAAGGGGACNCAGGCAAAACTTCTAGAACAAAAACTTAACATGCTTCAACTCTCCACAGGAGACATGCTTCGAGCCGCAAAAGACAAAGAGTCTGAAATTGGCAAAAAAATAAAGCTAATAATGGCTGAAGGAAATTTGGTTACTGATGAAATAGTAATTGAGTTAATCTCAGAAAATATTGACAAATCATCTAAATGCGCTGGGTTTATTTTTGATGGGTTTCCACGAACACTTTATCAGGCTGATGCTTTGTCAGAACTTATGAGTTCAAAAAAACAATCTATTGATCTTGTAATTGAAATGAGGGTCGATGATAGCCAGTTAATAGAAAGAATTGTCGGTAGGTATAGCTGTAAGGAATGNGGTGAGGTTTACCATAAGGTTAATAGACCTGAGCAGAAAAANGGCGTTTGTGATAATTGCAAGAGTATAAATGGTTTCATTTTTCGAGAGGATGATACTGAAGAAGCTCTTAGGACAAGGCTTTTTAACTATTATCGTGAAACTTCGTCCTTGATAGGATATTATTATGCTAAAAAGAAGCTAACTACAGTAGATGGATTATTGCCCATTGAAACCATCCATGACCTNCTTTNTCAGGCTACAAAAAATAATTTATAATATACTGTTAAATNGACTTGACGGCGAGTTTGATATGCATATAGTGCAACTCTCATACTAGAGTTAACTAACTTTAGTTAGTATTTATTCAGGGCGTTAAAGCGTTCGAATATTGTGAAAAAAGGTTCTGGAACTACGGAACCGCAAGAAAGAACGGAGAAAGTATTTGGCTCGAATAGCTGGTGTAAATATCCCTACAAATAAGAGAGTNGTAGTGGCNTTGACCTATATTTATGGAATAGGTCAGGTAACTTCAGAGAAAATTTGTGAAGATACAGGGATTTCTTTAGAAAGGAGAGTAAATGAGCTTTCTGACGCTGAAGTNTTAGCTATAAGAGAAAAAATTGATGCTAATGTTATGGTAGAAGGTGATCTTNGAAGAGAGAGATCAATGAATATAAAGCGCCTAATGGATTTAGGATGCTATAGAGGTTTACGGCATAGAAGAGGGCTTCCAGTTCGNGGTCAGAGAACTAGTACAAATGCAAGGACACGTAAGGGTCCGGCAAAAGCAATCGCTGGTAAGAAAAAATAGGTAGCGATAATGGTAAAGGAAAAAACTCGAACAAAGAAAAAAGAGAGAAAGAATATCTCTTCAGGGATTGCTCACATAAACTCGAGCTTTAANAATACAAAAATATTAATCTCAGATGCTCAGGGGAATGCCATTGCATGGTCATCTGCTGGAACTATGGGCTTCAAGGGTTCGAGAAAGTCTACTCCTTATGCTGCACAGATAGCAGCAGAAGATGCCGCAAAGAAAGCTCAGGAGCATGGAGTAAAGACAATAGAAGTTGAAATACAAGGCCCAGGTTCTGGTCGGGAATCTGCTTTAAGGGCTTTATCAGCCATTGGTTTGATAGTTACATCAATTAGAGATGTTACACCTATGGCGCACAATGGTTGCCGGCCGCCTAAACGGAGAAGAGTATAANCTTGACAAATAGTTGTTAAGTTTATGAATTTAAAATGAACCCTCGGGCGTACTTGGAATTTTGGGATCAAATCCAAGAAACAGGAATGGAGGCAAGATGATCCATAAAAATTGGCAAGAACTAATAAGACCGAATTCGTTATCAGCTAAGGATGTAACAGATTCTCCTAATAAAGCTATAATAGTTGCTGAGCCTTTGGAGCGAGGTTTTGGATTGACCTTAGGAAACGCTTTGAGGCGCGTTTTACTATCATCTTTGCAAGGAGCAGCAATAACAGCAATTCAGATGGATAATGTATTACATGAGTTTTCCTCTGTGGATGGTATAAGAGAAGATGTTACCGATATAGTGTTAAATGTTAAAGGCATTGCGGTCAGAATGGATGTAGAGGGCCCAAAGAGAGTGTCCCTTAAAGTTGAGGGGCCAAAAATAGTTACTGCCGGAGATATTTCTGAGACTGCTGACATAGAGATTTTAAATAAGGATCATGTTATTTGTCACTTGGATGAAGGTGCTAAGTTAAATTTGGAATTTACAGTTGAGAATGGAAAGGGGTACGTTCCGGCAGAAAGTCGTAGAACNGAAGAATCTCCTATTGGTTTAATTTACGTTGATGCNCTTTTCTCACCAGTAAAAANAGTTTCTTATAACGTTNANCCAACCAGAGAAGGTCAGGTTTTGGATTATGATAAGCTCACTTTGCAGATCGAAACTAANGGGACAGTTAGACCAGAAGATTGTTTNGCATTTGCAGCAAGAATTTTGCAAGATCAGCTGCTNGTGTTTATTAATTTTGAAGAACCCGAAGAGGGANTGGCNGCTGAGGACGAAGATGAGTTGGAGTTTAATCCTTTGTTGTTAAAGAAAGTTGATGAGCTTGAATTGTCGGTAAGGTCTGCAAACTGTTTGAAAAATGATAATATAGTTTATATTGGGGATTTAATTCAGAAAACAGAGGCAGAAATGTTGAGGACTCCAAATTTTGGGAGAAAATCATTAAATGAAATCAAAGAAGTATTAACAGCTATGGGGCTACATTTGGGTATGGATATACCTGACTGGCCTCCCGAAAACATTGAGGAACTAGCTAAAAAGTTTGAAGATCAATTCTAGTTTATTTATTTAAATTAGTAATATTATTAAGGTGAGATCATGCGACATGGTAATGGTTATAGAAAACTAAATAGGACNCACGAGCATAGAAAAGCNATGTTTGCTAACATGGTGTGTAGCTTGGTGGAACATGAACAAATAACAACTACCCTCCCGAAGGCAAAGGAGCTAAAAAGAATTGCTGACAAAGTAATTACATTGGCAAAGAAGGGTGATCTCCACGCACGAAGAATGCTTATTTCCAAGGTAAGACAACAAGATGCTGTAAAAAAGCTTATAGATGTATTGGGACCAAGATATGCCAGTAGGCAAGGAGGATATTCCCGAGTTCTAAAGGCAGGATTTAGGCATGGTGATATGGCTCCAATGGCAGTTATTGAATTTGTTGATAGAGATGTGTCCGCTAAGGGTGCGTCAGATAAAGCAAGAAATGAGGAGCAAACTGCTTCGTTAGAAGAGTAAGATTCTTTTTAAGATATGTCTGACTAAATTTGGGACAAATTTTTACCAGTGAGCATGGGAAGGAATTTGCAGAATTTGACCGACGATCATAAACCATTAGCNGATAGGATAAGACCAAATATCTTCGATGAGGTCGTTGGGCACGCGGAGATTCTAGGTGAAAAAGGCCTGATAGGGCGCATGGTNAGGGGTGAAAATTATAAATCGTTCGTAATGTGGGGCCCACCTGGTGTTGGTAAGACAACTATAGCCAGATTAATAGGAAATAGTAGTAAGATTAATTTTTTATCAGCAAGTGCTATATTCACAAGTGTATCAGATCTAAGAAAAATATTCTCTGATGCTAAAGTAAAAAAAAATGAAAATAATGAGAGGACTGTTCTTTTTGTTGATGAAATACATAGATTTAATAAGAGTCAGCAAGATGCCTTTCTACCAGTCATTGAAGATGGGACAATTATTTTAATTGGCTCTACAACCGAAAANCCAAGTTTTTCTCTAAATTCAGCATTATTATCAAGAATTTCTCTTGTAACTATGGGAAAGTTAAGTCGCAATAGTTTGGGTTTNCTAATTAAAAAAGTNGAGGAAAGATTAGGTAGGAAGNTGCCATTGACCAAGACNGGGTTAGAGGCAGTCATTTCGTTTTCTGATGGNGATGGAAGACGTCTGATAAATATTTTGGAGGAAGTTAGCAGTTCAAAAGTAATAATTGACGAAGATGGAATAGAAAAAATCTTACAAAGAAAAGTTTTTTACCATGATAAGACCGGTGATAATCACTACGATTTAATTTCAGCNCTACATAAATCTATAAGAGGTTCTGATTGTGATGCTTCATTATATTGGTTAGCTAGGATGTTAATGGCTGGAGAGGATCAGAACTTTATACTGAGGAGGTTGACTCGTATTGCAACNGAAGATGTTGGGCTTGCAGATCCTGATGCCTTGAGAATTTGCTTAGACTCCTGGAATGCATTTAGAAATTTAGGTGCGCCTGAAGGAGATTTGGCTATTAGCCAAGCAGTTATTTACCTCTCACTGGCGCCAAAATCTAACGCAAATTACCTAGCGTTTAAGAACTCTATTAAGACCGTTGAGAATGAAGATTCATTTCCTCCTCCAACTCATCTAATAAGTAAAAAAAATAGGAAAATGGAAGATCTTGGGTTTGGGAAAAATTACAAATATGACCCTGAATTTAATGATAGTTTTTCAGGACAAACGTATCTCCCAGATCAATTAAAACCTGTAAGTTTTTATAAGCCTGCTGAACGGGGGTTTGAGCGAGAAATGAAAAAAAGATTAGAGTATTATTCTGGGTTGCGTAAAAAACTAAAAAATAGAGATACTGGAGAAAAAAAATGAACCTATTTTTATTATTCCAGGTTGGAATGGGAGGAGCTTTAGGAGCTATTTCAAGAATGTTAATTTCAAATTATATTAATAGAAATTTTTCCTTAACTTTTCCAATAGGTATTTTGACAATAAATATTCTGGGCTCTTTTATCATTGGTTTAATTATGGGAGGAATGTACTTAAAGGTTAATTCAGGCGATATTAAATTTTTACCATTTCTAATAACTGGATTTTTGGGAGGATTTACAACATTTTCTAGCTTCTCGCTAGAAACTTTATATCTCTTTCAAGAAGGTAGGGTAACTCAAGCAATTTCATATGTTGCTTTGACAATGATAGGCTGCCTTATTGGCGTTTATATTGGTGCTGTTTTAGTGCGATGAAAAAAAGTACTGAAAATTTTCCCATAATAGTAACGTTTGAAGACGAGGATAAGCGGCTAGATAGATGGCTTAAGGCTAAGTTGGGCCCGATTCCTCAATCACGCATTGAGCTTTTATGTAGGAAAGGGGTTTTGCTGGTTAATAGTGAGAAAGTTAAACCTTCTTTTCGTGTGATGTCAGGAGATACTATCGAGGTTCCAATTGGTTTATCATCAAGAAATGAAAAAACTGAGAGCTATAAGTTTGAAGCATTAAGTAAAGCCGAAGAGAATATAATTAGAGATACATTAATTTATGAGGATGAGTATTTATTGGCAATAAACAAACCTAGCGGAATTGCGACGCAAGGTGGCACAGGTCAAAAAGTTCATATTGATAAGTTGGTTTCTTTTTTTTCATCGGATTATCATACAAAACCTAAACTTGTCCATCGCTTAGACAGAGAAACATCAGGTGTTCTAGTATTGGCAAAATCAAGCAAACTTGCAGCAGAATTGGCCAATTGTTTTAGAGATAGGAGCGTCAAAAAAATCTATTGGGCATTAGCGGCAGGAATTCCAAATGACAAGGAAGGTTCAATCGAATTTCCTTTGGTTAAAATAAAAAATAACCTAAAAATAGATGATTTTGAAAGAGTCCAATGTGTTACTGATGATAGAGTTCATTCTATAGATAATGCAAAGAAAGCAAAATCAAATTATATCATAATTGAGGCTTTAGGTACACGAGCTTGTTGGTTGGGTTTGTCACCGATCACAGGTAGAACACATCAATTGAGAGCTCATCTAGCTCAGATAAATTGCCCCATAATTGGTGATATGAAGTACGGGAAAAATTCTCAAGTTAATAAGGGAGATGGTTGGGGTTCTCTTCTTGGTGAACAAATTGAAAATAAATTGCACCTGCATTCAAGGTCAATAATGTTCACTCATCCTATAACAAAAAAACAGATATTTATTGAAGCTGATATGCCAAGCCATATGATAAAAAGCTGGAAAGTGTTGGGTCTTGACGCCAGATATGCTGTAGCTGATCCATTTTTGAAAAATGATTAAAAAACCTAAATTAGTCATAATGGATTTAGACGGTACTTTGGTAGATAGTCAGGAATTTATAATCAGCGCTACTACAGTAGCTTTTAGAAATGAAGGATTAAAGGTACCAAAAAGGGAGAATATTTTGTCTATAATTGGCTTGTCTTTAACTGAAGCTTTTAGGGTTTTAAATAAGGATTTGAATGAGAAACAAATCAAAAAGCTAATAAGCGCATTTAAAAACTGTTATAATACTTTTAATCAAGAGCAGCTGATATCTCCTCTATATGAAAATGCAAAAAATTTCCTGGAAAATTTAAAGAGAAACGAAGAAATAATTTTGGCTATTGCTACTGGAAAAGGCTTAAAGGGTTTGCTTCAGATATTGAAGGCTCATAATTTAGAGGCGTTTTTCTCTAAATTGCAGACGTCGGATTTTTATCCTTCCAAACCGGATCCTACTATGCTGGTAAGTCTTATGAAAACTTTAAAAATAAAAACTGAAGATGCAGTAATGGTTGGTGATACGGATTTTGATATTTCGATGGCTCACCGTGCTGGAATTAAATCAATAGGTGTACTTTGGGGGTATCATTCAATAAGCAGAATAAAGTTAATGAAGCCTACAGCCATTGTGGAAAATTTTGCAGATTTGGAGCAAAAAATAAATGAATTATTCAGAGGATAAATCTATTGAGTTGGTCTAAGAAAAAATTTTGGAGTTCACTTAATATTACATTCTCCGATGAGCAGCAAGCATATGTGATACTCATAGATGGTAAAATATATAAGTCTGCGAAGGGCAATATATTAAAGATACCATCAGCTTTTTTGGCAAAAAAAGTGGAAAATGAATGGGAGAAAATAACTAAGGAAGTTATACGTTCTAAATTGATTTTTACCAACGTTCTTGAGCAAATCAACGACATAGATGACGAAAGCACTGCTGAATTCTTGAGAGTATTACTAGAATATGCCGAAACTGACTTACTATGCTATAGAGTATCCTCTCCCAAGAAATTAAAGAATTTGCAGGAGAGAAAATGGGACCCCATTCTTTCAATTTACGACCGAGAATTTAGCATAAAAATGGCTTCGTCAGATTCTCTGAACTATGTCAGTCAAGATAAAGAGAGTCTTGATAAGAAGAAGGGGAAAACAGAGAAGAAAAA
>PBQX02000109.1:0-14576 GCA_002725175.2 Paracoccaceae bacterium | reverse complement strand
GGCGTATCTGTAAAGGTAATCGAAGAGCAGGAGATGGCTAAAATCGGGATGAACGCTTTATTGAGCGTAGGGAAGGGGTCAAGAAACCCTTCGAAATTTGTCATTTTAGAGTGGAATGGCAGACCTTTATCAAAGAAATTACTAGGACTGGTGGGAAAAGGGGTTATGTTTGATTCAGGCGGCATTTCTCTTAAACCTGCATCTGGCATGCAAGAAATGACAGGAGATATGGGTGGCGCGGCAGTAATAGCAGGACTCTTCAAGGCATTAGCTTTGAGAAAATCTAAATCTAATGTAGTGGGTTTCTTGGGTTTGGTTGAGAATATGCCAGGTGGGGATGCAATGAAACCTGGAGATATAATTCAATCGTTAAAAGGCGATACCGTTGAAGTCAATAATACGGATGCCGAAGGAAGACTAGTTTTAGCTGATCTTTTGTGGTATTGCCAAATGAAATATAAAGTGTCTGGCATCATTGATCTTGCAACTTTAACGGGGGCAGTAGAGGTGGCCTTAGGACATGANTATTGNGGGTTATTTTCCAACTCTAAGAANTTTAAGGAAGATTTTATNTCCTCTTGCGCTAAGGCAAATGAAAAAGTATGGGAGCTNCCCTTAGATGANNAATTTAATAGTCTTTTAANNTCTAGAGTTGCNGATTTAAAAAATTCTGGAGGCAGGTTAGCGGGAGCTACAACTGCCGCNATGTTTTTAAAGAGATTTGTTAANNAGTCAACACCNTGGATTCANTTGGATATAGCGGGTGTTTCATTTAGAAAAGATAAGACAAATTTATCACCCCCAGGTTCGACGGGATGGGGGGTTAGAAGTNTNAATNTTTTTGTAGAAAAGTTTTATGANAAATAAAATTATACTTTCTTACTATCTGTAAAATAGGGTCTTTCAGTACTAAAAAAATTGTGNTAGTGGAATTAAAATTTAATTGGGGTGCGAAATGGAATTAGAAAGAACTTTTTCAATTATTAAACCAGATGCTACAAAACGNAATCTTGTGGGNGCTATTTGTAAAAAATTTGAAGATTCTGGGTTAAGAATTATTGCTCAGAAACGAATTCATTTTACGAGAGATCAGGCTGAAGAATTTTATGGGATCCATANGGAAAGGCCATTCTTTGACGAGCTTTGTACTTTTATGACTTCTGAACCGGTAGTTGTCCAAGTTTTGGAAGGTAAAGATGCCGTCAGAAGAAATAGAGAAATNATGGGGGCCACAAACCCTGCAGAGGCTGATGATGGCACAATACGTAAAGAATTTGCTTTATCAGTGGGTGAAAATTCAGTGCATGGGTCGGATTCTATTGAAAACGCAAAAACNGAGATAAGCCAGTTTTTTTCTGAACCTGAGATAGTAGGGTAGTTTAAACAGTAAAGTACTCATTTTTTCCTTCTAGATATCGTCTTAGTGCCTCAGAATATAAAATATGTTCTTTTCTTAAAACCTTTTCTTTTAAAGAAGACACAGTTTCACCTTTAGCTATTGAGACNGTAGATTGNCCCAAAATTGGACCGTCATCTAAGTGTTCATTAACTACGTGTACCGTACAGCCGGTAATTTTTTCTTTAGANGCAATGGCNCTCTCATGCGTTCTTAAGCCCTTATATTTGGGNAATAGAGAAGGGTGNATATTCAATATTTTATTTTTANACCTATTGATAAAATTTGGGGAAAGAATTTTCATAAAGCCAGCTAAGCAAATTAGATCCGGTTCATCCTTTTCGGTAAAACTTAGGAAATCTCTTTCAAANGATTCGTTAGGAATATATTTGGTAGAAACATTGTATTGATTTGCAATATTTAAGCCNATNGCCTCCTGGTTNTTTGAAACAACTAGTTTTGGGTAGCCAGGATGATCTAGATCCATGCTCTTTATTAGAAATTCCATATTTGANCCCGCACCTGAAATAAAAATTACCACACTTTTTTTCAAAAAAGGCTACCTTTTAGTAATGGNGATTTCCCTTTGATTACGNTTCCGATGATNCGTGGATTTTCTCCCAGGCTCTTTAANAATTTCAANGAATTNTTAACGTTCCTTTCATCGATCACTAAAACCATACCCAAACCGCAGTTAAATGTTTTTAGCATTTCATTGTCCGAAATTTNNGATANACCTTTTATCCATGANTAAATCTTTTGAGGTTTAATGGTTGATAGGTCGATTTGAATTGTTAGATCGCTTGGAATGACTCTCATAATNTTTTCTACAAGTCCACCTCCNGTGATNTGNGATATNCCATATACATGTTTTTTTTCAATAAGTTGNANAANGTTATTAATGTATATTTTGGTGGGCGTAAGCAATATATCTCCAAGTTTTTTTCTCGAAAAAGGAGCNTTGTCGTGAATATCTATATTAAAAGTAGAGAGAATATCCCGAATTAATGANAAGCCATTTGAATGCAGGCCACTTGATNCCANTCCCAATAAGAAATAATTTTCTTTTATGACGCCCGGTAAAANATTTGATCTTTCTACAANGCCAACAGCAAAACCAGCAAGGTCATAATCTGCTCCTTTGTAGAGACCTGGCATCTCAGCAGTTTCGCCACCGATAAGTGCGCAACCCGACTCTCTACAACCAGTTGCTATACTTTTAATTATTGTTGAAGCTTTGACTATATCAAGGGATCCGGTTGCAAGATAATCTAAAAAAAACAATGGTCTCGCACCCTGGCACACAATGTCATTTACACACATTGCGACTAGGTCAATTCCTATATACTTATGGTTATTCATTTCATTTGCAATTACTAATTTGGTTCCAACACCATCACTAGCTGAAACCAAAATTGGGTCNTTTAGTTTGTATGGCTTNGGATCAAATAATGCTGAAAAGGCNCCAATCNAACCTATCGTNCCCTTATTATGAGTAGATTTGAGCGTAGTTTTTATCTTACTGACAAAACGATTTCCAGCCGAAATGTCTACCCCAGAATTTTTGTAGCTAAGTGTATTTGATTTTGAAGAAAATTGATTCATTGTTTATCCGCCTTTATAGCAACCGGCTAAGGAAGCCCTTTTCTTTAGAAGCGNAAGTATTATATCAATTGTAGGTGTTTTAGTTCNTGTTAAAACTCCAAGCTCCTGAACTGCAGAAATAATAGAATCTATTTCCATTTCTCTTCCGTTCTCTAAATCTTGTAACATAGATGTTTTGTGGGCACCAACTTGCTTTGCTCCTTCAATCCTTTTGTCGATAGAAATAGGCATTTTGATATTTAAAGCAGTAGCCACATTTTCTGTTTCCCGCATTAATGCACGAACTATTTTTTCGGTAGTTGGACTACTTAGAATCCCTGAAAGAGTATCGGAAGTTAATGAGGAAATAGAATTAAGGGCTAAATTTCCTAATAATTTTACCCAAATTTCTGCTCTAATGTTTGTCCTGATAGGGGCCTTCAGTCCTGAATTAATTAGTAATTCTGATATCTCAGAAACGCGGTTAGTTTTCATTCCTGTTATTTCGCCAATAGAAAATCTATTTCCATATATATGTTTGATTATTCCTGGCTCAACTAATTCGCATGCAGGATAAACCACACTTCCAATAATATTTTCCCAAGGAAGAGAATTTTTTATTTCACCGGTTGGGTCAAGGCATTTAATATCAGTATTTTTCCACTTGCTATCAATACCATAAAAATACCAATGAGGGATCCCATTCATTAGTGGTATAATAGTCGAACCCTTTGAAGACAATTTTTTTATGTTGGGACAAATATCAATTAAAGATGTAGTTTTGGTGGCAATAAAAACAAAGTCCTGTTTCTCAGTGGGNAGTTCTGAAGATACTTTCAATGATGCTGTTTCTCGAAAATCCTTATAAACTACTGTTAATCCGTTCTTTTTAATCNTTTCTAAATTTTGACCGCGAGCGATTAAGGATACATTAAAGCCGGAAATAGAAAGACGGGTTGCGACGTACCCACCAATGGCGCCAGCGCCATATACACAGATTTTCATGTTAAATTCCTAATTTCTTTGCAAGCCCTATCCGTTGCAACTTGCCTGTCGAACCTTTCGGTATTTCATCTAAGAAAAAAATTTTGCTTGGAACTTTGAACTTTGCTANTCTCTTTTCGCAAAAAGCCTTCAATATCTTTGTGTCAGCAAACTCATCTTTTTTAAGGACTACAGCNAGTCCAACCTCTTCTCCTAAAATCTCATGTGGAACTGAAAAGGTTACTGCTTGCTCGACAGATGGATGAAGNAGAACAATTTCATCAATTTCTTTTGGCATTATTTTTTCCCCGCCTCGATTGATGATTTCCTTTAATCTACCCGTTATGGTTAAGAACCCCNTAGGGTCAAGCTTTCCCTCATCACCGGTCTTGAACCAGCCTTCTACAAAGCTTTCGGAGTTTGCTTCTGGATTATTTAAATAGCCTGAAAATACATTAGTTCCCTTGATCAGGACTTCGCCTGTAGCATTTNTATTTAAAACCTTCTTTTCTCGAGTGAGAACTGCCACTTCAGGGCCTGCAGCTATCCCTACGGAGCCAGGGATAGCCTTGTCTGGTGGGAGAGGATTTGATGTCATTTGATGAGANGCCTCTGTCATTCCGTATGCTTCAATCACAGGGCAGGAAAAAGTGCTCTCAAGGTCATGTAATACCTGAATTGGAAGCGATGCCGAAGAAGAGCGTATAAACCTAATGTTAGATTGATTGATAATCTCTTCATTTCTTTCTGCTCTACTTAATATTGTCTGGTGCATCGTAGGTACGCCGGAATACCAAGTTGGATTAAACTCTTTGATTAATTTAAAAAAACTAAAAATATCGAAGCCATTAGAGCAAATAATGGAACCTCCAGAGTAAAAGGTTGATAATACACCGGCAATTAAGCCATGAATNTGAAAGAGGGGCATTATATTAAGATATCGATCTACATTACTTAATCTCAATGTTTTAGATATGTTATTTGCGGAATTAAGAATATTACTCACGGTCAAGGGTACAATTTTTGGACGCGAGGTTGTTCCCGAAGTGTGAAGAATAAGTGCAAAATTTGTAGAAATATTGGGAGTAAATTTTATCTGAGGAACTTCCTTGTTATTTTCAAAAAGTGAAATATCTCCAGGCTTNTCTCGTTCAAAAATCTCTAATATTTTTATACCTAAGTCTTTAGCTGCCGCTCTTGCTTCAAAGTGGCTATCNNTATCTACTANTAGAATTTTTGCCTTTAAATCTTCAAGATAAAACTTAAATTCTGGTTCTTTGTAACTAGGATTTAATGGGGCTGCGGTTGCACTGGCAGCGATTGATAAGAATGAAGTAACGGCCTTAGGTCCATTGCTNGAAACTATAGCTACCACTTCATTTTTATCAATTTCCAAAGCTCTGATTTGCCCACCAATTCTTTCAAATAATACCTTTAAATCACAATAAGTGAGTGATGGACCATTCTTAGAAAGTAAGAATTCATTTGTCCGGCCTTCTAAAAGCTGATGAAAANTTTTTTCCAAAATAAAAATATCTTGCAATATAATTTAGTTTACTAATACACCATATTTAATGGATGGTTGAAAAGAAAGAAAAATCGGAGAAATTAAGGNANTTCTTTAAAANTTAATTCCAAAAATAGGATTTGAAAAAAAATAAAGAAGTTCAGGGAAATCATTTTCGATTTTTTTTCTAGTGTTCAGTCGCCACTCATTTTTAATTTCATCAAAACGATTATTTGTCGACTGCTGATTTCTTAAACTTGTAATAGCCCAATAAGTAAACTCCGTAACTTGACAACCATAATCACAAGTTTGATCATAATANGTATAGAAAGCTTTTTTGGGGTACTTCNAAGGANNTTTTTTGAAATGACCTCCTCNTGCAATATCCATCAAAATGGCAATTTCACTATTTTCAAACTCTCCAAAACTATCGGGNTACTCTTCGGCATAACCGAATTGGGTAACTAGGTGCAAAGCCTCNTCNAGAGTAGGNTCNAATTCAGAAAANTCTGTNANCATNTCATNNTCATANACNACNGTAAAATTNATATTTTTNNNGAAANTTNCNTATTTTTCTTCATATAGTTCTGAAGAAAGCACTATATAAGCCGCTCCACTTGAATAGAGCCTCTTAGCAACCTCGGGACTGTCGGCCATACCATCCCCATCAAAGTCAATGATATTCTTAAGGACGGTTGATGCGTGCTCTAATTTATTTGATGTTACATTATTGTCGCCACATACCAAAATTTTAAAGTATTGGTTTTTTGGTTCATTAAATCCTGGAGGGCAATCTGCATATAGGTAGCTAGTGAAAAAAATATATATTATTGCATGGAGTAAAAAAAAAGGTAGAATTTTTGGGTAATAGTAGTGCATGAGTTTACGTTAGACAAATGATATATTAATTCAAGTCTAATGCTTTTTTATTAAAGTAATAAAGTGCTTAGTTAGACATTGGACAATTTATTATATAATTTACAAGATGTTAGAGTGATAGCTAAGGAAAATCCAAATGAATGAAAAAAGTAAAAAAATTTCTGAATATTTAATTTTCGAGCATCAACAGGATAAAAGATTCAAAAACCTAACAGGAGATTTGAAGCCAGCATCTATTTCAGAGGCATACATGGCTCAGCATTATTTTCATGAAATGGCAGGCCGTGGAAGTCTCGGTGGATATAAGATTGCGTTATCTTCAAAAATTCAACAACAGCACCANAATATAAACCAANCTCTTATTGGGGGGCTGTTTAAATCAGAGATTTTNTTTGGACCACAGNTCTTGGAACGAAATAGATACAAAGGATTGGGCATTGAGATAGAGCTAGCGTTTCAGCTGTCAAATAAGATCAGGGCATTTAATAGGAAAATATGCTTAGGTGACCTTGAAAAGATAATAGCTAAAGTTTTTCCAGCTATAGANCTTGTTGAGGATCGAGAGGCGAATTACTCTGGCCTCGATCCCTTGTCGTTAATTTGTGATAATGCGTGGTCTGGGGGGTTAGTTCTTGGTGAAGAAATTTTAGATTGGGATAAGATAAATTTCTCAAATTTATATTCTAAAGTTGTTTGGAATGATGAANATGAGANAAGTGCTCCTGTAATGGATGCAGATCCTTTTAATAACCTTTGCTGGTTNCTTAATGATGTNAAGAGCAGAAATAAGCCTTTAGAGGAAGGTATGATAGTTATTACCGGAAGTGTATTGCAAATAAGGCCAGGGGTAACAGGCGATAAAGTAGTTCATAAGATAGGCCAAGGTAATGCGGCTTCTATTCAGCTCAAGTGAACAATTTCAATGCTTTAATGTAAATTTGACTTAAATAGATGNAATAAATTTNAAAAAATTTATAGGTACATTAGTATTTTATATNTTGTGGAAATTCCTATAAAATCGATAAACTTATANTATATAAATATGTACAATCGGTACTTTGGAAAGGTTTGGTGTTATTATGTCAGAAATTAATGCTGAGNTTGTTTTNCCTACCCTAGAANTGCGTAATGACATACCTTTTTTNACTAATAAACTGGGGTTTAAAATGGATATGATTTACCCTGCAGATGATCCAACAACTGCTGTATTTTCAGGATATGGGCTCAGAATTCGGATTGAAAAAGGAGNTGATTTAGCTCCTGGAAAAATTAGAATNTTGTGCAANGANCCAAAAGAATTTGCAAATGGTAAAANTTTAATCACAGCGCCTAATGGAACCATTATTGANATTGATGCNTTAAANCCACCTCTTATTTTNCCTACTACAAAACATAGCTTTGTAGTNCGGAAACTTGCAGATCAGGCACCATGGGTNATTGGNCGTGCAGGTATGCATTACCGCGATTTAATNCCAAATCGTTTAGGTGGTTCTATTATNGCTAGTCATATACGAATACCTGATGGCGGCCCTGTACCCGACACGGTTCATTATCACACCGTAGGTTTTCAGCTAATATTTTGCTACAGGGGTTGGGTTGATCTGGTTTATGAGGACCAAGGAGAACCATTTAGACTTTTTGCTGGCAATTGTGTAATTCAACCTCCAGAAATTAGGCATAAGGTTTTATATGCCAGTGAAAATATTGAAGTAATTGAAATCGGCGTACCTGCTGAACATGTAACGACCATAGATCACAATATGGAACTACCTAACGGTCCTCCAAATCCAAAGAGATCATTTCAAGGCCAAAAATTTGTTCATTTTAAGTCAGACGAGGCATCTTGGAAAGATTTCCGTATCCCTGGTTTTGTATCTAAAGACACCTTGATTTCTCATAATACCAAGCATGTTGCTGGGGTGGAGGTGATTAAAAGTAATGGAAAGAAGGCTCGAGAAAGCACACACACAAGTGACATATTATTTAATTTTGTAATGGAAGGTACGATGACTTTAGAAGGAGAAGGTAAAGAGCCTTATTCCCTAGTTCCTGGAGATGCGTTTGTAATACCTCCAATCATGAAAACTAAGTACACAGACATTAGCAGTGATCTTGAGTTATTGGAAGTTTCTCTCCCGGGAAAATTTGATACACATTTAATTTAATTATTAGTGAATAGCGGTAATTGGACGCCAATATAATTGAACTAACAGAATAACCCATGGAGAAATTATGTCTGATCGATATATGAGATTGAAAAATAGATTAGAAGATGGTGAATTTGTGATTCTAGACGGAGGGGTTGGCACGGAGTTAGAAAAGCGTGGTGTGGAAATGGATGCTTCCTGGTGCGGATCGGCCTCTATGAATACCGATGTTTTAAAGAAAATACATTTAGATTATATAAACGCCGGAGCTGAGGTAATTACAGCAAATACTTACGCTTCAAGTAGACTAATGTTGGATGCTGCTGGCTTAGGTGATCATTTTGAGGAAATTAATTTAAAAGCTATGCAGGCCGCAAGGGAAGCGAGAAAAGAAGCAAGAAATGACAACATTCTAATTGCAGGATCACTTTCTCACCGATTTCCAATTGCAGACGGTGATGTTAAGTCAGACCCTGCAATAAAAGTAAGCTCTAGCCAGCTTTTAAAGACCTGTTTGGAACTATCATCATTGTTAGCAAGAAATGGTTGTGATCTTATTATTTTGGAAATGATGTACCATCCAGACAGAATTAAGGCAGTATTTGACGCTGCGAATAGCGTTAAAAAGCCTGTTTGGGCTGGTTTTTCCTTAAGGAGATCTGAATCAGGCAAGATCGTAAGTTTAACAGATGAAACTACAGTCCCATTTGAAGAATTGCTATCGGTTACTGAAGGTTATGATTTCGAAGTCATGGGTATTATGCATACATCTGTTGATTTGATAACAGATTCAGTAAAAATACTGAGGGAAGTCCATAAGGGGCCGATAATGGTTTATCCAGACTCTGGAGGTTGGATATCTCCAAATTGGGATTTCACTAAGGTTATTAGTCCCCAAGATTTCAAGCTTAAAGCAAAAGAGTGGAAGAATGAGGGAGTGCAAATAATTGGAGGTTGTTGTGGTTTATCACCTGAACACATTAATGAATTGCAGTATATTTAACCATTAATTGAGCAGCAATGGAAAAAATTTAACAAGGATAAGTGAAGTTTTACGAATAAATTTATGAAATTAGCTTTATTAACAATAAGTTAAAGTTTTTTATTAAACTTCAGTACCCATAATTAATATTGTTTAAGATGTAAAATGCTAAGGCTTTTCTTGGTCCAAAATTTCCGTTTTTTGGAATTCAGCAGATAGAGGTAGGTTTCTTCTTGGCCTATTTACTTATTTTGGCTTACGGTTTAGCTTTTTTCTCCAGACAACTTGAAGAGTAAAAAGGTAAATTTTAAGATGAATTCTTCATTTAATCCCATTGGCAGAAAATGTGTGGTTTACTCTGAGCAACTGGGCAGTGAACAAAAAGTGATAATACATGAAGGGGTATCTGTAGGTTTTTTAGATGATTACGTGGGAATTGAGGGAAGCATAAGGGGGGACCAGCATAAAATTACAATTGAGTGGTTTCCAAGGGATTGGATAATTTCTGGACGCATAGAATTTTATTATGAAAATTTGAGTCATAGTGTGGCAACAGAGGCATTCGCTAATAAACATAATGAGATTGAAGAGGTGAATAGGCTTTCAAGAAGTTCTAATTACCAAAATAAACCATTTGAATCTAACCCAATTAACCCAAAAGCCATATCTGAATTACCTGAACCAACATTTGGTTCGATTGTTAGGTATGTCGTCAAAGACGGTTATCTTGATAGGATGCTTAAAGAGATTGTAAATGAGCCTGCTGAGGAGGCGGTCTCACAGCATACAATAACATCAAATACAAATGAGATAATAAACGTTACTCTTGTTCCAGAGTTAGAGGGTATGGTTTCAAAGGAAGACACTGGAATAAGCTGGCTAGACACGGTTGAAGATATGCTTGTTAAGTTTCCTAATGATAGTCGTACCGACTCGTGTTCCGGTTCAGTTATTCAGTATTCTTTTAATGTTGAAAATGCTCAGAAGTATAATAATGACAGTTGGGTTATGTCTGTGATCCGGATGAAAGCAAAAAATGGATGTGAAAGGGAATTGACAGATTATTTAACGTCATCAAAAACTCTAATTGAAGAGAGAATACTTCGCTGCATAATTCAAATTGAATCCCGAGAATTCATAATTATAAATCAGGATTCCATCGAAAAAAGGATTGAAGATGACGGGAAGTTATTAAAATTTTTAGATTCAATTGAGCACCTTCTAGAATTTTTTGGAGAAAGCCGCACTGATCCCCGTTCTGGGATTGTTGCTAGCTGGTACAATTGCTGACAAGATATTTAACTATAATTGCTAATTGCTTGAAGTTTCTTATTGTACTTACGGCAGGAATAGAAGATTTCACGGTAAAAAGTAATAATTTCTATNTCAAATGACTGTGAATTATAGGTTTTTATTAATATATCATNGGTTTGTGGAAAAAATTCATCATTGNCATGATAAGGNGTTATAAAGCCCATCCGAAGGGATAAGATTTTTGTATTGNATGTCTAGGACCAAGGTCGCATTTTCGAACAAATTTTAATACAAATAAACCTAAGGGGATTAGGTTTCTGATACCCATATATAATCCTCGTCTTCACGGACATCTATAGTTTTTAGAGGTTTACATTCATCTTTGTGCTGGTCAGGATTTTTCCCAATCCATTTTTTTACTTCTCCTGATTTAAAACAAAACTCACTATTATGATAAGGGCATAAGATTGTATCATCTGAAGTTATCTGGCCAATATCTAAGGGCAGATCCATGTGAGGGCAAAGATTTCTAATGGCAAACACTTTACCTTGGTTTATTAGAAGAATTTCAGTGTCCTTTAACTTATATTTCTTCTTTTCCCCAGGTCCTAATTCACTGATTGGTAAAGTTCTGAACCAATTTCTGCCACCAATTTTCTTTTTCTCCTTAGTAATGTTAAGGCTTAATGAGGAATTTTCTACGTCACTTACCTCATGAAGTGTAATTAAATTGCTGGTTCCTCTCAGTTTCAATCTAAGATAGTTCTTCACCGAAACATTGGTTTTTACTTGTTCGTAAACATTTTCAGAGATGAGAAGTCTTGTGCCAGCTTCCTTATTTATAGCTTCTATCCTACTTGCCACATTTACGGCATCTCCTATTACAGTATCTTTTTTATCTTCTCCAAAACCGACTGAACCAGAAATAACTTCACCATAATGTATGCCTATTCTGATGTCAAAATCCCTTCCGTAAGCTTTTTTGAGATACAACTTAAATTCATCCATAGCACTTAACATTTGGACACTAGCGCTAACAGCTCTAAGTGATTGCTGTCTGGACTCTTTTAACCCAAAAATAGCTAATATAGCATCACCAATATAATTGTTTATCTCGCCACCATGAGCAATTATTATCTCTCGCATAATCGAAATATAGCGATTTAAGATGAATATTACGTCATATGCAGATAATGATTCCGAGAAAGGAGTAAAACCTTTTATATCACAAAATAGGATGGTTAGATTTCTTATGGTTCCGACAGACTCTAGCTTTTGTTCTGCTACTTGATTGTTTAATTCAGCATCTCGTTTGTCAAGTAAGAGCCTCCTATAGGTGATATCGCCTTTTAATTTTGTTTGACACCCTAATCTAATATTATCTGGGAATGAAAGTTTTGTAGCAAGTTTCTGCTCTAAATCATTCCTAGGAAAACAATTTTCCATTCCTTCAAGTATTTCAATTCTACAGGTTGAACATTTTCCTGTTCCCCCACATGCACTTAGGTGAGTTATATTATTTCGGAGTGAAGCAATCAAAATTGATTCATCTTCAGCTATATCTATCTTTATATCGTCTGGTTGCACGCTTGCTGAAAAGGATTGATTGGGGACTATTGCAGTTTCTAACTTCTTGTGGCTTCCATCACAGAATGGTTTATTTGAAGTTTTCTTGCAGCCGCAAAAATAGACGGTTTCCGTCTTTTCGGGGGAAAATTTCTTAGGGCTAAATTTTGACCCTGAGTGACTCCCGTCACAAAAGGGCTGTTTTTTACTTTTTCCACAACTGCACCAAAAATAGGTTGAACCTTTAGTAACTTCGACTTGAAATGGTCTTTTCGTATTCATTGAATTTTCCTATTCTCAAATAGCTGTGTTTAACTCAAATTCAAAAGATAGTAAAAATTATCGATCAGAAGTCACATTATTTTATATAACTTGGTTAATAATTATGCAAATTTAGAAGAGTTAGAGAGAAGAAGTGTGAAATCTTATACAATTTGACATATCTTCGCTTTTATTTGACACTGATACTAGTAGCATAGGAGATTGAAATGTCGGAACCAGAAGTTTGGTCCGTTATAAAATATAAGCCCAAAGAAGGTTGCGAAGATGAATTTGTCCAGGAACTTAAGAGACTTGGAGCAATGATGAAAGAAAACAAGCCCTATGATTTTCTAAACACATTTATTAGGTTGGAAACAGGCGAATTCGTACAAATAGCAAAAATGCCCAATTTAGATGCTTTAATCGATGGTCAGGTCCAAGGTTTGGAATGGCTTGATAGCGTAGATCATTTGCTCGAAAAGTATGAAAATGAGAGTAGGACTGAGTCATTTTCAGGTTTTTCTGTTGGGGATTAATTTTTAAATTTACAATATATCAAGTTAGGAGTTAAAGAATGAAAAGAACGGCAATTGTAACTGGAGCATCTCGTGGCTTTGGTAGAGGAATAGCTCGCGTTTTAGCTTCAGAGGCTGATTTTAAGGTATTTGCAACTGCTAGAAATCAGTCTGCATTAGATGATCTAAAAAAGGAGGTAGAGGCTACGGGATGCAATGGTGAAATCATTCCATACTCCTTGGATCAAAATAATGATGAGGCGGTTATACATTTCGTCGAAGAGGTCTTAAAATCTGTGACGAAAATAGATTTGCTCGTCAATAGTGCTTATCAAGGTTTGATGGCAATGACGCCGCATTTTGGAAAGCCCTTTTGGGAGAGACCTATCTCAGTATATGATGGACATATGAACGTTGGGGTTCGCAGTTCCTATGTTATGAGTAAACTAATTGTTCCAACAATGATTAAAGAAAAAAGTGGGTTGATTTTACAAATCTCAAGCTATGGAGGTTTTATTTATTTTTGTGATGTAGGTTATGGCGTATCACACGCAGCCATGGATCGCCTAAGTTATGATATGGCTACAGAATTAAGGGATCATAACGTAAGGGCAATAACAATGCATCCTGGTGCTGGCCAAACAGAAATCACCGCGTTTCCAGATGGTGAAAGTCCGGAATATGTTGGTCGAGCAGTGGCTGCCTTAATGGAGAAGGCGGATGATGAATTTTTATCTCAGGCAAATGGTAGAACAGTATTTACTGTTGATCTCGCAAAACAATTTGGTTTTAGAGAGGATTATGATACTGATGGTTCTGTCAATGAAGCTCGCTATGAGGGCTCAAAGCCCTTCAAAAAAATGATGTTAAGTACAATGCCTCAATATGATGTGGAAACTCCTTTACCTACATTTAGTGATACTAATAATGAGGGTTTTGCAGACCTTTTTCCTGGGGCAAAAATCAAGTGAAATATTGATTATTTACTTCAAATCAAAATATCAATAGCGACACAGCTCTGTTGATTTTGGCCCTCGGCCCTCAAAATTTTCGAATAAAAAGATTCTTGATATTGAAGTTCTTTAAACATTGCGTTGTCCCTAGCGCTAGTCTTGGCGCTAGAAAGCTTTAAGACAGTGTTTTTATTACATAGATATGGTAGGCGCGGCAGGACTCGAACCTGCGACCAAAACGTTATGAGCGTTCTGCTCTAACCAACTGAGCTACGCGCCCCCATAGCTCTGGTAATATTAAGTAAGGAGGACTTTGTCAATTAATGTAATTTATTATTTTACGGCTTGGTCAAAACATAGAATTAATGATTATGAGTATATTTTTTTGAATTTGCGTAAAAATTTTATCTCACTATTATCAGATAATAATTTTATAGGAGTTTCAGATGAATTTAGGTGCCACAGATAAGGTTAAGCCACTGATTGAGGCGGTGAGAAAAATGATAGAAGAGGAAATTGTTCCTCTTGAGAACGATTATTTTAGCGAA